>NC_008321.1:0-358000 GCF_000014685.1 Shewanella sp. MR-4 | reverse complement strand
GTATTGGCGGTATCAGCGCCCTAGGCCATGACTGGCCAAGTATCGCAAGCAGCATTAAGGCACAAAAAAACTGTGTCGTGACGATGGCGGAATGGGACAAATATGACGGACTAAACACCCGCTTAGCCGCACCCATTACTGACTTTGAGGTGCCGAGCCACTATTCCCGCAAAAAGATCCGCTCCATGGGACGCGTCTCGATTATGGCGACTCGCGCCAGCGAACTTGCGCTGATAGACGCAGGACTCTTGGACGACCCTATCGTCACCTCGGGGGAAATGGGCATTGCCTATGGATCATCGACTGGCAGTACCGATCCTATTACCGCCTTTGGCGATATGCTCAAAAATGGCGATATGTCGGGCGTCACCGCCACCAGTTATATCCGCATGATGGCACACACCACTGCGGTAAACGTGGGGGTTTTCTTTGGTCTTAAGGGACGCATTCATACCACCAGCAGCGCCTGTACTTCGGGCAGCCAAGGCATAGGCTACGCCTATGAGGCCATCAAATACGGCCAACAGACCTTAATGCTCGCGGGCGGCGGTGAAGAACTCTGCCCAACCGAGGCGGTGGTATTCGACACCCTGTTTGCCACCAGCACCCAAAATGCCACCCCTGAGTTAACGCCTCGTCCCTTCGATGCCAATCGCGACGGTTTAGTGATTGGCGAAGGCGCCTGTACGCTGGTACTCGAAGAGTTAGAACACGCCATGGCGCGCGGCGCAAAAATTTACGCCGAGATCGTCGGTTTTGGCACTAACTCCGATGGCCAGCATGTGACTCAGCCCAATAGCGATACCATGGAAATCGCCATTCGCTTAGCCCTTAAGGATGCGGCGCTCACGCCCGATGCCATTGGTTATGTGAATGCCCACGGCACAGCGACCGACCGCGGTGATGTTGCCGAAACCCATGCAACCCATGCCGTCTTCGGTGCGGATATGCCGATTTCATCCCTTAAAAGCTACACAGGCCATACCTTAGGCGCCTGCGGCGCGTTAGAAGCTTGGGTCAGTATTGAGATGATGAATGCGGGCTGGTTTGCTCCCACGCTCAATCTCGACAATATCGACCCAGAATGTGCCGCACTCGATTACATTCGCGGCGAGCCACGTGCGCTCGACACCGACTATGTGATGAGCAATAACTTCGCCTTTGGCGGCATTAACACCTCACTGATTTTTAAACGCTGGAAAACGACATAAGGACATATCAATGAAACCATTAGTAGCAAGCATATTACTCGGCATCAGTTTACTTAGCTCTCCCCTATGGGCAGAGGAATACACGGTTGAAACCTATCAAGAAATTTTTAAAGGCGACAATCAATTTAAGCAAAAACAAGCCATCGAAGCCCTGACGATTGCCGGATTATCCGATCCCGCCATTTACGACGTGTTAGAGGCCAAATTGATCGAATCGCTGCCCCTCGCCACCGAGAAAAATGCCATCGACTACAGCGCTTGGTTAGTCAAAGGCTTAGCCTACTCGGGTAACGATAAGTACAGCGAAACTATCAACAGCATAGTGCGTGGCAACTTTCATAAGAAACTGAAAAAGTACGCGACCCAAGCACTTGAGAACCTAGATAAATACAAGAAGTGGAACGCCATTTTAGCGGACAAGAGCCAATATGTGGCCGAACAAAGCCCTAAAAACAATGCCTATGCCAATGCGTTAAAGAGCGACGATTTAGAGCTAATGCGCCTTGCCGCTAAACGCATGATGGACGATCAAAACTATGATGATTTTCTGTTAGAGCGTCTGAGCGTTGAGTTGAAAAATCCACGCCTAATGAGCAACGACAAGTTAGCCATCGATACCTACGCCAATATGGCCAAGGCCCTCGCCGCATCGGGCAATACGCAATACCGCGAAGTCATTGAAAATATTGCCAACAATAACCCAAACAAAAAGCTGAAAAGCTACGCCGAGAGCTATCTGAAGAAGTACTACTAATCATCTTTGGATGAGTAAAAGCATTAACAAAAAGCCGAGAATCATCTCGGCTTTTTGCTCTCTTTTGTAGGCAAGTCATCATCAAGTGAACCCATCTTTAGCACAAATCGCACGATTTAATCATTTTGACCATTTCGCTCAATAAACTATACTGCCATTGTCTTTCCAAAACGGGGCTTAACTCATGCAAACCTTAACCGCCAATGACGCCAAACGAAATTTTGGTGAGTTGCTTCTAAACGCTCAACGCGAACCCATCAAGATCAGCAAAAACAGTAAAGATGCGGTTGTGGTCATGTCTATCCACGATTACGAACAGCTTGAGGCGATGAAAGCCGACTATCTGAAGCACTGTTTCAACGCAGCCAAAGAAGATTTAGCGAAGGGCAATGTGGTTGATGGTGAAGATTTTCTTAACGCCCTGTAGCCACTCACATGAATAATAAACGCTATAAACTGAGTAGGTTAGCTCAGATTCACCTACAACAGATTAAAGACTACACCCTTCAACACTTTTCTGAGTCGCAGTGGCACAAATATAAAGAAAGCCTTATCTCCGGTTTGCAAATGTTAGCCAATAACCCCGGATTAGGCAGAAGCTGCAACGATATTTATCCCAACGGTTTCTTCTTTCCTATAGGTAAACACACCGCCTACTTCACCAAAGAAGCCGACTTTATCCTTATCGTTGCCCTGTTAGGTCAACCACAACTACCCCAAAATCATCTGAAATAGCTATATCTGGTGTATTTGCAGTAGGCGTGAGGCCAACCATGGTGGTGACTCGACGACACACAGCAAGTCCATCCCTGGATGCTCGACCGCCCCGTCCATGTGGCGGACGGTCGTCTCGCCAATCACCATGATTTGCCTTTCAAGCATTAGCGTAACTTGCTATTTGAGAAAATGGATGCCAATTTACACTTTGAAATTTAAAAACAATAACTAGCAAGCTGACGCGACTTAATTACATGGTCTTCGCATAGAACAAAACTATCAGAAATCATGCGAATGCACACTTTCTATCCAATATGGTTTTTGCTATTGTAGAAATCAATTTAAATCAGTGTGTTGCAATTTATTTTCCAAGTGCTCGGAGCTAGGATTATGCGCACTATACAAATGCGGCCCTCTCAGGTCGTGCTTCAAAAACAAATGGAAATATGATTTTGAATAATAATAGTTTGATGGAAACTCCATTAAAATCTAGTGGTGAACAAGGTATATTTAATAAATTAGACTGGGTTAAAGAGGCTGATGGAAAGCTTATCAGTGCCAAGTTATTAAGAGAAATTGCGCTTAACAAGAAATTAGAACTCGATGCCTTACAGGCTAGAAAAATTATTGATGGAGAAAAGTTAACTTCAAAAGAAGTTTTTGAAATATATAACATTCAGGAGTCAGCCAATAAATCTAGCGTACTAATCTTAGGGTATGCAATCGAGTTACTTTTGAAATCAGGCGTTGTATCATTACTAATAAATGCACCTAAGAACTTACTTGAGAAAAAGGTTAAAGCATACAGTCACAAGTTGTTAAATATTGCATTGGATTTGCATTTTTCTCTATCGAGTGAAGAACAACATCTCCTCGAAACTTTAAGTAGTTATATTATTAGAGAAACAAGATATCCTGTAACACCAAATTCAATTAATGATTATTGCGAAAAAACTAACCAGATTAGAACATTCATATCGAGTGAATACCAGTTCTCTTTGGGCGTTCAATTTTTTGAAAGATTGAGGAGTTTTATTAAAGATATTGATGGAACCTCTGACAATATAAAATTCCATTCAAGAATGGAAATGGAGAAAAACGGATATATAACCTTCAGAGTAGGAGGATGCCTGCCTCCTGTCTTTATAGTGAAATTTTGCCAAAGTCAGATTAGCTCCGGAACTGCAACCATTGATACAGTCAAGTATCTTTTAATTGAGAAAAATAAAGTAAGTAAAAGTATTCAGTCAAATCTAATGGAAAAATACTGGGATAAAGCAATTTTTTACACTGTTAATGACAAAAAAGGTCTAATTAAGACTACAACATAAAATACATGTTACGAATTCTAGTTAAGAATGTAGTTCCATGTGACTTACAACGGAGATCAGAGTTGGAGAATATCATGGAAGAGTTATCAACCTCTATAGTATTAGATAAGTTTAAAAGCGCGAAACCTGAAGATTATAAATTAGTGGCGCAATTCCAAGATTGGTATTTTGATTCGTTCATGGATGCGCTAGGAATTTATATCGAGTGGAGACAGAGAACAAAAAATCCAAAGGGCTTTCTCGATCGGTTATTAAAAATGTGGGGAGTAAAACAATGGATCCCCGAGTATCCACCCACAGTCCTCAAGAAAATGATCACCAATAGCTACACAACATTGTCGATTAATGATGTGGCCACTATTAGCATCGCCCTCTCAGCATTATTGGTGGACGACAAAATGGGAAAGCAGCTCAAGGGACGGGCGCTAGTGTGCATAGAAAGACAGTCTACTGATCTCGTACTAAGCCAAGTTGGCCACAAGAATTTAGATACTGCCAAGACCTTTTGGGATAATCTCAAGCTATTGATTAGTGAATCAAAATAGAGCTAACAAAGTATAGTAATAAGAGCACAGAACCGCTTTGGGTATTAACAGCTAATGAACATCGAAACACTGATTGCACAAATAGAGAATACCGACTGGTTGAGCCAAGCTGAGCACATCTTAACGCTTTCTCAATTACAAATTGAATGGGATTGGCTGCCAACCAGCAGAGATCAAAGCAATCCTTTCGTAGCTACATATACAGCTAAACCGGACGAACAACGCTACGACAAAGAGGCTGAGAATAGGGTTTATAAAGCCGCGTTGAAATCGTTACGGAGCGTTGGAAAGGCTCATCCAAAACTCGTTGATGGCCCATATAACTACACTGAGTCGATGAAAGGTAGCGCGCTGTTTGCTTGTAAGCATGCAGCCAAAGAAGTCCTTTCCAATCAGCCTGGAAAATGGTTAACCATCTTAGCGTTATATAAAAACGGTGTGTGGCCGTGTGGCATAACCCAAACAGGGGAATTGGTTATCCTGTAGAAACTGTGAAGACGGTAAAATAAAAGTTGGAACAGATACCACTCGGCTATCAGTGGTTACACCAAATCAAGCAGGTTACACCTGTGCGAAAACCTTTCTATAGCCAAGTAGCTTCCTTGCTTGCCCCTCGATAAAATCCAAGGAATGAAACATCATCCCTTAAGCAAAACTCTTGGCCTACCCTTTGCTTAGTCACCGCAGCGTTTTAACCCTAAAAACAACCAAACGCGATAACGTTATGATGGATAAGCGACAACACAGGGAATTTTAATCTTGAGAGCAACAATGAAAATAATATTAGATGATCTAAAAGGGCCTGAAATTGCAGCACTTTTAACTGAGCACCTTGAAGATATGCGAGCAACCTCGCCACCAGAAAGTGTGCACGCATTAGACCTTGATGGCCTGCGCCAACCCAATATTCGCTTTTGGACACTGTGGGATGGCCGCAATCTGGCAGGCTGCGGTGCACTAAAATGGTTAGATGCCGAGCATGCGGAGATCAAATCAATGCGCACCGCCGCCACCTACAAACAACAAGGGATCGCTTCTAAGGTATTGCAGCACTTGATCAATGATGCCAAAGCCGCAGGTGTGCAGCGCCTCAGTTTAGAAACTGGCTCAATGGCCTTTTTCCAGCCAGCTCGCCGACTCTACTGCAAGTTTGGTTTCGAAATCTGCGGCCCCTTCGACGGCTACCAACTCGATCCCAACAGTGTGTTTATGACGAAGAAAATCTAATCTTTAGCTGTGGTAAACGGTACGAAAGCCGTTTACCATGCGCTGCGCCAATCTCTGCATCTGTAACCTTAACTTAAAATGATCTCACTTTAGCCCTTTAACGTACCTTTTCCGCCCCACAAAAATCGCTAACACTTTTAATGAAAGATAGCCGAAGACGACTATAGTTCTAATTAATGCAATGGAATTGCTTATTGGCGCAATGACTTAGATTTCAGAGTATTAAATAAGAAGTATATGAATAAGCCCAGCAGCTTTATTAGCGCAGTGCTAATTGTGGCCATGACCCTATTAATCCTCCCTGCCATTGCTTATCTCAACCAAGCAATATCGGGAAGCTATGGCATTGCCACCCACCAAGAGACTGAAATTGATTTTACTTGGCAGGACATTCACGGCAAAACGCACCAATTTAGTGACTGGACTCAGGGGCCTAGCTATCTGTTTCTTGGCTTTTTGAGTTGCTCACAAATTTGTCCAATTCGCGTACATCAAGTGCGCTCACTAATGGCACAACTCACTGAAAATGAAAGAACCAATATTCGTTTTCTGTTTATCTCTATCGATCCTCAAAATGACCTGCCAGCCCTCAGAGCACAGTTTATCGATAGTCAATCGGCGCAGTTTTACAGTGCCGAGTTAGCCCCAGAGCAGCTCGAAACCTTGCAGCGGCAACTGGCTGAAATATCGAGTCAAACTAGCGATATTAATCTGCACACAGGCAATCTTTATTTAGTTTCGCCCACGGGGAAGCTTAAACAAACCTATACTCAACAGCAGCTTATTACTGAACGACTACGGGCCGATCTCACTACTATGATGTCTTCAAATTAGGCAGACCAACATGAATCACTTATCGAATAACTCAACCACAGCTAAAAACGATCAGACCTTATATCGTCTGCTTCTCGCTCAGGCGCCAATCCTCCTCGTGAGTGGGGTTGTTGGAGCCCAGATGATGAGCTTTGCTATTTTGGCCGCGATTGCGGTGTTGCTCATCACCCAAATAAGTTACAGCCTGCTGAAGGCAACACCTATGTTTGCCATCGTGGCCGCCGTGATCATGATGACGGTTTCCGCCCTGCTCATTCAGACCCAAATGGGGATGATTGAAATGCACTTTCATATCTTCGCCACTATGGCGATCTTCCTGATTTACCAACGTTGGGAGCCGATTGTCGCGGCGCTACTGACCGTTGCGGTACACCATGTACTGTTCACTTATATGCAAATGCAGAGTGTAGAAATCAATCAGGTTGCCATCATGCTTTTTGCGGGTCAGTGCTCTTGGGACATTACCTTTGTGCATGCTGTGTTTGCTGCCGCCGAAGCGGGGATTCTGATCTTACTCGCCTCGATGATTCGCATTGAATCCTCCGCAAATCAGCGTATTGCGGATGCGATTGAACAAATTTCTGAGTTTAAAGATATTTCTATTCGGCTCGTGCCAGCCAAAAATCATGCTGAAATGGCGTTTAATACTATGCTCGAAGAACTCACCCAAGTGTTCTCCGACTATCGCGATATTGCCGTCGATATGGCAAAAACCACTAGCCACCTAAAACAGCTGAGTGACGAGACCCAACACACTGTGCATGCACAAAATAGACAGGCACAACAAATTTCCGATACCGCTCAAAATGTCATTCAGCAGATCAGCCAAGCCGCTGCCGATAGCCACGACTCGGCGCAAAGCGCACGCCAAGCCGCCAACTCCAGTAATGAAGACAGAAAGAGCGCGCTTAATATTATGGAAGATATGAAAAAACTGGAACAAAGCACCACAGAAGTGACCCGATTCTTAACCGAATTGACCTCAGACGTCAGTGCTATCACCAAATTGCTCGAAGCGATCCGGAGCATCTCGGAGCAAACGAATCTGCTCGCTCTCAATGCGGCGATTGAAGCCGCTCGAGCAGGAGAAAGCGGCCGTGGCTTTGCCGTGGTTGCCGATGAAGTCAGAGCCTTAGCACAACGTACAGGGCGCTCAACCGATGATATCGCCACGGTATTAACTCACCTCAATACCAGTATGATTAAGACTGTCGAATCGATGGACTTAAGCAAACAAAGCACAGTTGAAAACCTGCAACATACCAGCGAAATCGCCAACGGTCTCGCCCAACGCTCGGAACAGATCTCTCAGGTTGCCGTATCGAGTGAAAACGTGGCTCACACCACTCAATCCCAAAGCCAAGTGTTGGCTCACATTGGGGAAGACATTATCAATAATGCCCATGCGATCAATGAATTGGCGAATAAGGTTCAGGAACTCTCATCGGGAACGCTCACATTAAGCCAAATCGCTACCGCCTATCAAACTAAGGCGGCAGCCTACAAAATCTGAGCTTTCAGTCTATTGAGGCTAAATGCCCCCCCCTCACTAGCGTGTTTTGGTTTGCCAAGCATGGATAATAAATCCAGCCAACAGCCCCCAAAATGCACTGCCGATGCCCAGCACACTAAAACCTGATGCGGTGATCAAGAAGGTGATCACCGCCACTTCACGATCTTCGGGTTTAACTAATGCAGCGGTAAGGCTATTGGCGATAGTACCGAGTAGTGCTAATCCGGCGATGGCCAGAACTAATTCCTTCGGGAAAGCGGAAAACAGGCCAACCACAGTAGCGCCGAGTAACCCAGTGATAAAGTAAAACACGCCGCCCCACACTGCCGCCCAGTAACGGGTCGCAGGATTTGGGTCAGCTTCTTTACCCATACAAATCGCCGCTGTAATGGCGGATAAGTTAAAAGCAAAACCGCCAAATGGCGCCAGAATTACCCCAACTAATCCGGTACTTGTGATCAAAGGCGAAATGGGCGGCCTGTAGCCATTACCGTGCAGCGCGGCGACGCCCGGCATATTTTGCGAGGCCATAGTCACCACAAATAAGGGCAGTGCCACGCCAATCACACTCGCCAACGAAAACTCAGGCATGGTCCACACTGGCATAGCCAGTTGCAACTGAAAGGCATCTAGCTTGAGCAAATCTAATTGAAAACTCATGCCAATACCTACCAGCAAGGTCAACAAGATGATGTAACGCGGCACAAAGGGCTTAAGCACAACAAACACCAATAACATCAATAGGATTAAGCTCAGTTGAGTCTGCATGGCTTGAAACAGTCCTAAACCAAACTGCAGTAAAATCCCCGCTAACATGGCCGAAGCGACTGACTGCGGCATGATACGAATAAGCTTATCCATCCAACCCGCCAAGCCGCAGAGGGTGATCAACAATGAGCTAATCAGGAAGGCACCAACGGCTTCGTTGATACTTAATCCCGCAAGGCTGGTGACCATCAGCGCCGCCCCGGGGGTAGACCATGCCGTAAGCACCGGATTTTTATAGTAGAGAGACAGGCCAATACTGGTGATCCCCATGCCGACACCTAAGGCCCACAGCCATGAACTCATCTGTGCCGCTGTCGCGCCCACGGCATCCGCCGCCTGCAGGATAATCACCGCCGAACTGCTGTAGCCCACCAGCACAGCAATAAAGCCCGCCGATATTTTTGATAGTCCCAAAGCCTCGCGCCACATCACCCCTACTCCTATTTCTACCTTCGCCTTGATCATCGCATCATTAATTACTTGTGCGCTATAACGTACGAGATGGACAAGATAGCACCTGTGCGTTATAACGTACAAATAATTTTTTTAAGCGTCATAACCTAATGCAGACCATCAACAGCTATCTTGCCGCGACCCTAAAACAACTGCGCAGCCAAAAGGGTTGGAGTTTAGATAAAGCGGCACTCGAGACAGGCGTAAGCAAGGCCATGATAGGCCAGATTGAGCGCGGTGAATCTAGCCCCACCATTGCCACCCTGTGGAAAATCGCCAGCGGTTTTAATACCTCACTCTCAACTTTTCTGGAGCCAACACCCGAGAGCCAAGGCGCGGTCTTTCGTAACGCCGATGCATTACGCCAAAAGCCTGCAACCGACGGCATGTTAGTGGCATCGCTATTTCCCTTTGAGCCACGCTTTGGTTTTGAGATGTTTGAACTCACTCTATTGCCGCACTATGAGCGCCTTTCCGAGCCCCATGAGGCGGGCGTGACCGAGCATGTGATTGTACTGAGCGGCACCATGGAAGTGTTAGTCGATGGCCAGTGGCAGCCATTACAGCAGGGCGAGGCCGTGCGCTTTGCAGCCGATAAACCCCATGGTTACCGCAACTTGAGCGATCAACCCGTGGTGTTTTATGATCTTATCCATTACCACAGGGAAGCACCCGCCACCGAGTAACGCCGACAAGCCAAGTGCCCAACAGATTGCCGCTTGCGCCCGCCAATCCATTAGAATAAACTTATTGAAAATTTTCTAATCATAGAGGCGAAGCTATGCTTCAATCTTTACTGGCTAAATTATCTGGCAGCAGCAACGGTGAAAAATGTTGGCAATTGATTGATCAAGGTGCGCGCGTTATCGATGTGCGCTCACCGGAGGAGTTTGCCTCGGGTCATTTGCCTCAGGCCATCAACGTACCGCTACCAACGCTCGACCAATGGTTGCATCAGGTCGAAAATAAACAGCATCCCTTTGTGCTTTACTGCGGCGCAGGCATTCGTGCCCAAAAGGGCTGCGATATTTTAAGGGCCAATGGTTTTGAATGTGTGGTCAACGGTGGCTCGCTAAAAGATTTAGTGTGCTGCCAGCCAAGCTAAGGCCTAAGCCAAGCAAACTATGCGTGAGGAGGTGCAGATGATAACAAAGTGCCCACGCCCACCTAGCGGCGAACAACAGCCTCAGCCCAAAGTGGTTCGCGAAACCCGCTACAGCGTGAGCCGCAACCGTGGCCAAGCCAGCACTAAGGTGCGTTATATCGAAACCAGCGCTATGTCTCTTGGCTGCAAGCTGTGCGAATAATCGCTTGCTGCAGAAACAAAAATGCCAGCATTACGCTGGCATTTTTTATTATCTTTACGATTAAACGGTTAACGCATCGAGGCTTTGTTTCGCTTCGCTGATACCTTTTTGGTTGGCTTCTGGGCCCATGTTCAGCGCTTCGCCATAAACCACTTCCACGTCGGTGATACCGATAAAGCCGAGGAAGGTTTTTAAGAAAGGTACAATGTGATCCGTTGGGCCATCTTTATGGGCGCCACCACGGGTGGTGATCAATACGGCGCGTTTACCTTCTACTAAGCCTTTAGGACCGTTTTCGGTATAAGTGAAAGTCACACCTGCACGGGCCACAAAATCAATCCAGTTTTTCAGCTGGGTTGGAATGTTGAAGTTGTACATAGGCGCGGTGATCACGATAGTGTCGTTCGCTTTTAACTCTTCAACTAAGGCGTTAGACAGGTCGAGCATCTCTTGCTGACGTGCAGTTAAATCGTCACCGCCACGTAGGCCAGAAGCAATTTCACCATCAACCATTGGCAGCACATCTTTACCCGCTAAATCGCGAACTGTGATGGTCGCACCTTGGTCTTCCCATTTACCGATTAGGTGGTCAACTAACAAGGCAGATTGTGAATAACCGCCAAGAATACTGGATTTTAACACTAGGACTTTAGACATAATCTGCTCCGAAAATTGAAATTCTGGAGAGTCTTTAAGCTTGCTCTCGACTCTATGACGCTAGTTTATTAGCCCATAAAAAAGAAAAAAAGCGGATAAAATTTGAGATTAGCTTCGATTTTTTAGAAAGGTTTTACATTTTAGGCACACTAACATATAAGCCATCGAATTGAGCGCAGAGTTTTTCGTCACAAAAGAGTTGTACTTCCAGTTTTACTTTGGCTTTGCGTCCCCGTTGCAGCGGGCTTAAATCTGTTTCAGGCCAACGCACCTTGACCTCGGGCGCACAGGTCACGGGCGCTATGTAGCGGATATGGGCATCGGCTAACACTATGTCGCCATCTACCTGCTGAAGCTGCTGTTGCAGCCACACCATGCCCCAACCTGTGAGCGTCATAAGAGTATAAATACTGCCCGCAAACATAGTGTTATGCAGGTTGATATTCGGCGCCAGTGGCGCACTCACGCACAGCTCGCCTTCGGCGAAGGAAACTGGCGCTATCTGCATAAACTCACTAACGGGAATGGTGCTATGCCAGGTCTGGCGCAATTGGTTTAATAATTCATCCATGTGCATATCCTTACAGCCGTCGGCACATTTTCCTGTGGGTTACACCTGCAAATTGAAGGTCACTGGACCATCGTTGACCAGCTCGACTTTCATGTCGGCGCCAAATTGTCCCGTTTCAGTCGTTACCCCCTGTGCACGGCAAAAGGCGACAAATTCTTCATACAGGCCAAGCGCTTGCTCAGGTGTACCCGCCCCCGAAAAGCTCGGACGCAGGCCACGGCCAGTGTCGGCGGCCAAGGTAAATTGCGACACTACTAAAAGTGAGCCACCCGCCTGAGTTAAGTTGAGATTCATCTTGCCATTTTCATCGGAAAACACTCGATAACTCATCACCTTAGTGGCTAATTTTTCCATCTTCTCGCGGTTATCTTCCCGCTCAACCCCAAGTAAAACTAACAAGCCCTTATCGATTGCACCTATGGTTTGATTGTCCACCACCACGCTGGCGCGGCTCACTCTTTGAATTAAAGCGATCACAACTTTTCCTTTAAATTAAGACTTAACGAGGGGCATCAAGGGGATAGGACGCAGATACTGCTCCACACCTTCGGGTAATGACTGGGCAATTTCAGCTAAGCCGCCATCGGTCCACAACATAAAGCGGCGAAGTTCCTCAATTTCGACCTTATCTGCAAAGGTCACAGTGCCTTGGATTTGGATCACAGCGCCCTGCTCACGCAGCACGAACTTAGCAAAATTGAGCTTGGCATTCAGCTCGCCAATCACAGCGGGCAGTTCAGGATTGGCCTGCAACTGCGGATGCACCGCATAAAAACGGTTCATCAGAATACGGTCAATCCCCGCAGCATTCATACTGGGTTCGAGCATAAAATCATTATTACCAAATTGCACCGCAACCTTATCCGCCCCAACTTTGGTGGCTAAATAGTTGGCATCGATTAAAGCCTGATACAAGGTATCGGCGGCGGCCTCGTTGGTCATTCCGGCTAATTGCACCACCTTCGGCGCCACGGGAGCGCGCGCCTCGGTAGATTCGACCGCAGAAGATGAGGATTGAGATTCTGGGGTAGAGGATGAGGTGGCCGCGCAGGCTGTTAATCCCAAAATGGCGGCAATGATAACGGCTAATTTCATGCTAGCTCCTGTCGCTTTATCCAAGTCCACATGGCTTGGATCTCGAGTGTGACGGCAAGTGAGAGTATGTCACTATTCAGCGAATGCCCACCATCGACAATGGTATGAATTTGTATCCTAGGGTTGTCGATTTTTGCCAAAAATGCGGCTAATAAGCGTGCCGGACAGACAGCATCCTGCGTGCCTTGTAATAGCAGGGTACGCGCTGTGACTTGAGATGTCACCCGTTGTAATACGCTGAACATATTGAAGTAATCATTTTTTGCATAGTGCAGCTCGATTTGAGCTAAGGCCAATAACGGCGTTGTAAGCCGCTTAGGTAGGCCAGTTGGTACGCCCGCTAAGATTAATTCCCATTGGATCCAACGGCGGGCAAATTCATGACGAATTACTTCATCTTGGGCGTTCAATCCTAGCTGATAGTGCGTAAATAAATCCGCCAATCCAATAGAAGGTGCAGCAAATTCACGGTAAGCCTGCGAATATAACTGCGCCGCGCCCGAGGGTGCATAGAGCCATTCAATGCCGGCCTTGGAGGGAATAAACATTGCCCACAGCACTTGGGCAATCACTCGATGGGGAAATAAGCCACTGTAAATTAAGGCTAAGGTGGCGCCAAATGAGCCACCCGCTAGGCACCAACGCTCTATGCCTAAGTGAATACGAATCGCCTCAATATCACAGATAAGCCCATTTAAATGGTTATGTTCCAACTCGCCAGCTGGCAGTGATTGTCCCGCACCACGTTGATCTAAAAGTAAAATCCAATAGTGCTCGGGGTTAAATAAACTCAGTTCACTGACCGAAGCCCCCGCTCCTGGACCACCATGCAAATACAGCAGCGGAATCCCCCGCGGATTACCATATTGAGCGAGATGCAACTGCTGCCCATTGCCCATCATCAGCCAATCACGGCGGATAAAAGGGGCAAGCTGATGGGCGTCAGTGATCATAGATGGGATAAGGCTCGCTGAATGTCTTGGTGGATAACAACTTAGCTACGGCTTATCCAGTGTAGTCGATTGCGGCGCGGTTGCAGCGAGTTCGCCTGTCGTCTCAAGCACTTGGGTTGATTGGCCGGATGTGGTTTCTGGCTGCGCGGCGGGTGTATCCTGCGCCGCTAAAGGTTGACCATCGAGGTTAGTTTCGTTGATATCGCTGCTGGACTCATAGTCCAAATACTCGGGCATGGCCGCGGTAATTTCGGCGCCCAGCAGCACTATCATCCAAGATAAATATACCCAAACGAACAGAATAGGAATGGTCGCCAGAGCGCCGTAAATGGCTTCATAACTTGGGAATTTAGTCACATACAGGGCAAAACCTTTTTTCCCCAACTCGAACAGTAACGCCGCCACTACCGCGCCTAATAGCGCATGCCAAAACTTCACCTTTTGATTCGGCACCACCATATATAAAAGTAAGAATGCGGCGACAGAAAAAAACAGTGGTAAACGTTCGATAAACAGTGGCATCACCCCAGATAATGCGTCGCCCTCAAACAGTTTTAATGACACCACGTAGGAAGTCGCCACTAAGCTCGCGCCCACCAGCACAGGGCCTAAGGTAATCACCATCCAATACATGGAAAATGCCACCACCACGGAACGCTTTTCCTTAGTGCGCCAAATATTATTCAGCGATTTATCGATGGCGGAGATCAGCATAATCGCCACCACGACAAGAGCCGCGATCCCTACAGCCGTGCCCTTAGAAGCATTACCAACAAATTCATTAATATAGACTTGTACCGTATCGCCCGCCGCGGGCAGAAAATTCTCGTACACGAAGGCTTCGATTTGGCCACGGATCCCCTTAAACACAGGGAAAGCCGACAGCATAGACATAGTCACAGCCACCATAGGCACAAGGGATAACAGGGTGACATAGGCTAGGTGGCCCGCGCGGATATTGATTTGATCTTCCACTAAACGCTGGCGTAAATGCAGCAGGAAGCGCCAGATCCCGAGGAATAAGACTTGAATTTGTGCCAGTTCTATCTTCTTAGTCACGGGTTTCTCTTGATTCTGTTGGTATTGACTCGTTATCTTCGTACAATAAACACTTAATTTACAAGTCTAAGGAGTGAATTGATGTCACAACAAGGATCTGCGGGCAATGTTATCGCCGCTATCGCCAGCCTGTTTTTTCCCGGCCTAGGTCAACTGGTACAGGGACGAATTATGGCGGCATTGCTGTTTTTCGTGATCACAGTAGTTGGCTATGCTCTCTGGTGGTTAGTGGTCCCAGCTGTAATAGGTGCTATCTTTCACCTCTGGAGCATTATCGATGCGGCGCGTTTTAAGGCCGACTAACTTCATTTGACTCAGTGACGGAATACCCAATGAAAAGATTGATCACCTCAAGCCTGATGGCGGCAACGCTATTGTTGACGGGCTGCCAGAGCGCCTATTACGGCGCCATGGAAAAAGTGGGCTACCACAAGCGCGACATTATGGTCGACAGAGTGAAGGCCGCAAAAGAATCCCAAGAGGATGCCCAAAAAGAGTTCAGTTCAGCACTCGAGGAGATGCAAGCCCTGCTCAACCACGATGGTGGCAACCTCGAAAAGGCCTATAACAAGGCCAAAGATGAATACGAGTCAGCCCAAAGTGCCGCCGATGATGTGAGTAATCGCATCAACAAAGTCGAAGATGTCGCCGAAGCGCTATTCGATGAGTGGCAAGCGGAAATCAGCGAGATCAGTAAAGCCAGCCTGCGCCGCAACAGTGAAACCAAGCTCAAGGAAACCCGCCGTTCCTACCAGCAACTGATGAAAACCATGCGCCGCGCCGAATCTAAAATGCCGCCCATTCTCACCGCCATGAAAGACAACATGCTGTATTTAAAGCATAACTTGAATGCTCAAGCGATTGGCGCGATTAAAGGGGAATTTGCGAGCCTACAGACGGATATCTCTGGGCTTATCAAAGAGATGAACAAGTCGATCAACGAATCGACCAAGTTTATCGAGGCCCTCGAAAACTCGAAAGGCTAACGCTCGCCGTCATCTTGCCTTGTCAGCCCAAAGGCTGGCAAGGTCGATACCCTCTTAAACCCTCCATTACACCAGCTGTTTACCGCTTGCTTTACCACGACTTCCACTCTTATCCATCGCCATCTGAGCCCGCTTTATTCAACCCGATAAAATCCCCAAACCTCGTGGATTTTTTTCATAATCAGCACAGCGCTGATACTTTATGGCATACTTGTTACTCAGACGTTAATAAAGAGAATCTGTATGAGCCGTGCCACATGGATGAGTTTAATCACATTGGGAGCCTTGCTGCTCACTTGGGTGACATTCACGGCCAAAGCGGCAACGACCGAAATTGCATGGCTGGATAATACGGCCAGCCTAACTCAGTTTCGTATGGGCTATTTTATCGATACCTCGGAGAACATGCCCTTTACCGAAGTGATTCAACAGCCCTTTATCGACTCGCCCAATAGCGTATCGCTCGGCACTGCAGCCATCAAAACTTGGGCTAAAATCCCCCTAGTAAATACCAGTGATAAGTTACAAACCCTGTATTTGCACCATCCTTACGCCTATCACAACCGTCAAGTCGGCCTCTACGAAATAGTCGATGGCCAAGAGACGCAGCGGCGAATACTCGACCTCGATGACCCTAGCACCTATGGCTGGATCTATGGCGGTGCAGCGGTATTTGAGGTCACGCTCGCGCCGCAGCAACGTAAAACCTTATACATTGAAAGCGTATCCTTTTCTCACCAGTGGTTTTCAATCGATTTATACAACAAAGAGCAATCACAGCGGGCGCTGCTCGGGAGTTTTACCGATATTGCCGTTATGGTAGGCATGCTGTTAGCGCTGATTATCTATAACCTTTTGTTATTTATGTATTCCCGCCAACGGGACAATCTGTTTTACGCCTGTTACTTAATCTCGGGCGGGATCTGGATTGCCCTCTCCTACGGGCTGGTCGCCGAGATATTCGAGTTTTACGGCTCGGCCAGCCTCTATTGGCACCTCACCCTGATGACCATGCCCATCTTTTTGATTTTATTTATGATGGATATTTTCGAGACTCGTCAACATTATCGGTTTGAGCATTACGCTCTCGTGTTTGTGCTCGCCCTGTTAGTGGCCGAGTTTTGTTATGGCGTGGTCAATATCACTGGCGCGCTGCGTTACTCCAGCAGCTTAGCCGCCTTGATGATGTTAACTACCCTCTCGGTCACCATTTCGCTGGTGATAAAACGGCATCCCATCGCTAAATATTTTCTCCTCGGCCACAGTCTTTTCGTCGCCTTTAGCGGCCTTGCGGTGATGTTTTACAAAGGGCGTGCCGAGTTTAATTATTTATCCAGTCACGGTGTTGGCGTGGGCATTATGCTCGAGGCGCTAGTGCTTGCCCTCATCATCGCCTATCGCATTCGTCTGCTCGAAGAAATCAAAGCCTCGCAGGAGGAACTTAAATATCAAGCGGCGACAGATTCGCTCACCCAGCTATTTAATCGGGGCCATTTCCATAAAGAAGCACAGCGGGTCTACACTCAGGCCAGCATCGCACAACAGCCGATGGCGGTGATCATCTGTGATATCGACTTGTTCAAACGGGTCAACGACAAGTATGGCCACTTGATGGGTGACCGGGTGATTATCGATATTGCCACCACTCTTAAACAGCATGCGCGTAAGTGCGATCTTGTGGCGCGTTATGGTGGTGAAGAATTTATTATGTTGCTGCATAACGTGTCCCTCACCGAGGCACATCTCTGTGCCGAGCGGATCCGCTCCGCCGTCGCCGCGTTAAACTTTACGGCAGAGACGCAAGAAGTCTTTACTGTCACCCTAAGTCTTGGAGTGGCCACAGTTGATTTTGATCACCCCTTAGAGCACGCCATCAAACTGGCGGACGATGCCCTGTACTGTGCTAAACATCAGGGACGAAACAATGTTCAATCCAGCAAAATCAATAAATTGGAAATGCAAGCAGGCATAAACTAATTCGGCAGACTTAAAACCAATGGCATCACCTACTCCACAACTCTCACTCGGTCTATAGGGTAAACTTGCGGCTTTGTGAGCTATCACCCGCTTTTATCACGGCATACTGTAAATATCGGATCTGTCGCACAATTTCGTTTAAGACTCAAAAACTTATCCCTAAAGCTGGGTTCAGATGGGATACGTGTATTCTATTTGCAGTATTAACATGACTTTTATTGAATCTCTTACCCTGATGCTGGCCCTGATGTATATCGCATCCCTAAGCTATTGGAGCGGTAAAAAATGGGGAGCAGTGGCCACCTTACTCCTGAGTGTTGGCGCCGTGGCGATTAGTCTCTACTGGCCTTTGGCACTCGCTCTAGCCATTGCCTTGCCGTTGTGCCTGATTGCCAACAAGTTTGCCCCTGAGGAATTAAAGGGCGAGATAAAAATCAACATCCTGCGTGAAGGCTGCCAACATCTGCTCGCGCTCTCATTGTTTATCGTCGCTATACAATACTGCATCAATGCTATCCAGCTTAAACAAGGTATAGTGCCTTGGTTGATGCGCCCCGATGTCGTCGATGCCTTCTTACCTATCGCGGGTGGCATTGAGCTAAAAGCCATAGTGACGCTCAACCTACGGGACCAAACCCATCCCGCCGCAGCCGTCATGCTCGCCGCCGTGCTACTCACGGGCCTACTCTGCAAACGCGCCTTTTGTGGCTGGGCCTGTCCATTAGGGCTTGCTGGCGAATATCTCTACGCCTTACGCAAGCGCTTTATCAAAGCCGAACTGGCGCCGCCCGCATGGTTAGACTGGCCACTGCGGATGCTGAAATACTTATTGCTGCTGGGGCTGTTTTACATCGTTATCGGTATGCCTAGTGAATCGATTCCCTATTATCTGCAGGGCAACTACCACAAGATTGCCGACCTTAAGATGGCGCTGTTTTTTGTCACGCCCGGCCTCATCACCTTAGCCTGCTTTGCGCTTATCCTCGCCTTAGCGGCATGGCGTCGCCAAGGATTTTGCCGCTACTTGTGTCCCTATGGTGCCATGCTTGGGATCTTAAGTTTTGCCAGCCCACTCAAGATCCGCCGCAATACTCAACATTGCCTGATCGAAGCCAAGGGCATGAAGTGCGACAAATGTACCCGCGCCTGCCCAGCCAACATCATAGTGCACACCAAAACCACGGTACGCAGCGACGAGTGCCAAGCCTGTATGCGCTGCGTCGCCGCCTGTCCTAAATCGGCGGCGCTCGGTTTTAGCCTAAAATCTGGCCACAGCGTTAGCCATAAGGGCTTGTTAGTCTTGTTATTATTGGCACTCTTTGCCCTGCCACTCGGCGCCTATTTAGCCGGGTTCTGGCACAGCCAAACACCGGACAGTATCCGCATGGAGCTTATCCAAGTGATTGACCGAGTGGGCCATTAATTCTCTGATTTATTGATAAGTAGACATAAAAAGGTGCAGCCCAAGCTGCACCTTTTTATTCACGATAAGCTTACGCGCTAGTGACTAAGCCAAATCGAACCTATCGGCATTCATCACCTTAGTCCAAGCGGCCACAAAATCATGCACAAACTTCTCTTTGGCATCATCCTGCGCATACATCTCGGCATAGGCACGCAAAATAGAGTTAGAACCAAACACCAGATCGACACGGCTAGCGGTCCACTTCACTGCGCCAGTTTTGCGCTCGACTATCTGATAAAGATTGCTGCCCGCAGGCTTCCAGTTGTAGGCCATGTCGGTCAGATTCACAAAGAAATCATTAGTTAACACACCTACTTTGTCGGTAAACACACCATGACGCGTGCCGCCATAGTTAGTGCCTAACACCCGCATTCCCCCAACCAGCACTGTCATCTCATGGGCGGTTAACCCCATCAATTGAGTACGATCGAGCATCATCTCCTCGGGCTGAACCACATAATCCTTTTTCTGCCAGTTACGATACGCATCGTGCAAGGGCTCAAGCACGGCAAAAGATTCCACATCGGTCATTTCCTGCGTCGCATCGCCACGGCCGGGGATAAAGGGCACTGTCACCTTCACTCCCGCCTCGTGGGCGGCCTTTTCAATCGCAGCAGCGCCGCCCAACACGATTAAGTCGGCGATGCTGACTTTTTTGCTTAGGCTTGCCTGCAACTCGGTCAATACTTTAAGCACCTTTTGCAGCCGCTCGGGTTCGTTAGCCTGCCAATCCTTTTGCGGTGCTAAGCGGATCCGCGCGCCATTGGCGCCACCACGGAAATCCGAGCCACGGAAGGTGCGGGCACTGTCCCACGCCGTTGCCACTAACTCGGATACGCTGAGTCCCGAGGCTAATAATTTCGCCTTCAGGTCGACAATCTCACTGGCATCTAAGCGATAATCGACGCTTGGGATCGGGTCTTGCCAAAGCAAATCCTCATTCGGCACTTCTGGCCCCAAGTAGCGGCTCTTCGGACCCAGATCGCGATGGGTTAACTTAAACCAAGCGCGGGCAAAAACCTCGGAGAAATAGGCGGGGTCTTGATAAAACTTCTCGGAGATTTTGCGATACTCGGGGTCCATCTTCATCGCCATATCCGCATCCGTCATGATGGGATTAAACTTGCGATTGGGATCGCCCACTGAGACGACTTTATCTTCCTCTTTGATATTAATAGGTTCCCACTGCGAGGCGCCCGCTGGGCTTTTTTTCAATTCCCAATCGTAATTTAACAGTAGGTGAAAATAACCGTTATCCCATTGAGTGGGATAAGTCGTCCAAGCACCTTCGAGGCCACTGGTCACGGCATTTGCGCCAATGCCTGGGCCTTTTTTGTTGAGCCAGCCCAAACCTTGGGCCTCAAGATCTTCGCCCTCAGGCTCGGGGCCAAGATCCTGCGCCTTGCCATTACCGTGGCACTTACCCACGGTGTGGCCTCCTGCGGTTAGAGCCACTGTCTCTTCATCATTCATCGCCATTCGCGCAAAGGTGACACGCACATCTTGGGCGGTTCGCAGGGGATCGGGTTTGCCATCAACCCCTTCTGGATTCACATAGATCAGCCCCATCATCACCGCGGCCAAGGGGTTTTCAAGGTCACGCTCGCCCGAGTAACGGCTGTTGGGATTTTCCGTCGGCGCTAACCATTGTTTTTCAGAGCCCCAATAAATGTCCTTCTCTGGGTGCCAAATATCCTCTCGACCACCAGCAAAGCCATAGGTTTTTAAGCCCATAGACTCGTAGGCCACATTGCCCGCGAGGATCATCAAATCCGCCCATGAGAGTTTGTTGCCGTATTTTTTCTTAATCGGCCAGAGTAAACGGCGCGCCTTGTCTAAGTTGGCGTTATCGGGCCAGCTATTGAGTGGGGCAAAGCGTTGATTGCCCGTTCCCGCGCCGCCACGGCCATCGGCGACTCTATAGGTCCCGGCCGAGTGCCATGCCATACGGATCATCAGACCGCCATAGTGTCCCCAGTCGGCGGGCCACCAATCTTGGCTGTCGGTCATTAAGGCATTGAGGTCGCGCTTCACAGCGGCGAGATCTAAGCTGTTGAAGGCTTCGCGATAGTTAAACTTAGGATCCATAGGATCCGTCTTCTTATCGTGCTGGTGCAATATATCGAGGTTAAGTGCCTTAGGCCACCAATCCATATTGTTGCTGGCGACCGCTGAATTTGCCCCATGCATCACGGGGCATTTACCTTGGGAGCTTTGAGTCTTGTCCATTGAATATTCCTTTATTTAGCTTGCACTAACGGGAGTAGCGCGCCCTAAAACTCTTGCTAGACACACTACGGTCGAAACGAGAGCCTTCACAGTTTGCCAAGGCTTATTGGCAATCTTGTGACAGCAGAAAAGACAAATTTGGTAACAAAGACAATGCCATCACTAGGGATTGGCCTAACAATTAACCCTAGGCTACATTCGCTAAAACACAATCGAAATCGGCTAAAAGTCGCTATTTTGTGAGCCAATGTCGGATTAAAAATTTGCCAGATGAGAATAGCCAAAACGGCAAGCTGTAATAAAAAAGCCGCACTGCTAACAGGCGGCTTAACTGGACGGACATTTTGAGGCGATTAGTCGAGCATCTCTAGCTCACCATTACGCCAAGGTTCGATAACGACTTTGATATGTGGGTTCGGTTTCATCAATTGCTTGAACGCACCCGATACACCATCCATCCCCACCTTACCCGTGAGCAGCTTACGCCAAGGAATCGTCCCCTGCGCCAGCTCCTCTAAACAGGCCGCAAATTCCGCCGGCTGATAGTAGTAGGAGAAGCACATATCCAATTCTTTGACCGTGGCATAGGCATAATTAATATTGGAGTTTGCGGTGTGGATGCCCGTGACCACTATGGTCGCTTTGGCGGGAGCTCGCTGCACAAAGCCTTCGATAAGCTTATGGATACCCACACATTCGAAAATCACCAAGCGCTGACCCGCAGCAAGCTTGGCGGCGAAGGCGACTTCATCCTGCTCGCTAGGATTCACCGTATGGGTGGCACCAAATTCTCGGGCTAATTGCAACTTATCACTCTGTAAATCCGCAGCCACAATCTTAGCTACGCCGCGCAAGTGCAGAGCGGAGATCACCGCAAGACCAATGGGACCGCAACCAACCACCAGCGCAACATCTTCGGCCTGCACATCACCCCGATTCACCGCATGTAATCCTACGGCTAATGGTTCGGTGAGCGCCACGGCCTCCGATGGCAAATGCTCAGGTACAGGCATTAATAAGGCCTCATCGAGAATAAAGTACTCAGAATAAGCACCATTCACGCCAGGGGTAACGCCCACCCCAGCACCATTTTGGCTCATCAGAATCGGAACTGAGGTCACCCGTGTTCCTAGCGCCAAGGCTTGCTGAGTTTGTGGGCCAAACTCGACGATTTCGGCACAAAACTCATGGCCGAGCATCACAGCGGCATGCTTATCGACGCCTTCGGGCATCACCCCAAGCTGACGATAAAAATCAAATACTTCGTTGTAGTGTCGCGTGATATGAATATCCGAGCCACAAATACCACAAGCAAGGCTACGCACCAACACTTGGCCCGCCTGTGGCTTGGGTAAATCGACCTGTTGCAGGCTGACTTCACCATCCTGCATAACGATGGCATTCATCGTTGGCATAGTCATCAAGCTCATAGCAAGGTTCCTATTCCGCATCACTCATACGTGCTAACGCACCAGGCTTGATATAACGAGGCTTAATCCCCTGTGCTTTTGCAGCCGCTAAGAGTGCCTGCTCAATCCAACCTGAATCCATAATAAACATTAAGTTACCATCATCATCAAAGTTAATATTCGCCCCAGAGATGACCATCACCCCATCGGCACCCTCTGAATCGGCGGGGCAGTGGAAAGTGTGGATTGAACCGCCTGGTTCGTATAAATAGCTGCCCGCAGTTTGCGGTTGGTCTGGGTATTCAACATAGTTCCAGCGCCCAGCTAGAGTATAGAAATGCACTACACCCGTGTGAAAATGCTTTGGCAAGGTGATGCCCGGCTTAAACTTGGCACGGATCACCCAAATTCCATTTTCAGGGTCTAAAAATAACGGGTACACGTCGACGCCTGGTAGGGCATCTTTGATGATCTGTTCTTCGTTGGTATTGAGGGTTAATAAAAGGTCTTGATGATTAATCACTTCTGGTAGAGCCATGTTTGCATTCCTCATTGTTGTTATAGTGTTTATGGGTCGAGCTACCACTACCCCAGCAGTGGATATTTAAAGTTTTCAAAACCGTCGGAGGCGTTCACTGTGCAACCATTGATGCAATTGGCCTCATCACTGACGAGAAACGCCACCACATCGGCAATCTCATTCGGTTGGGTAAATTCTTGGCGCATTTGTTCTTTGCGAATGTGTTCCCACAGTCCCAGCGCCTCATACTGACGCAACATAGGTGTATCGACACGGCCCGGCGCCACGGCACAGACCCGCACGCCAAGCGGTGCAAACTCAAGCGCGGCGCATTTGGTCATCATATCGACGGCCGCTTTACTGACGTTGTAGGTGAAGGTCATTTCTGAGGCGATTTGCGCATAAACAGAAGAGGTATTGAGGATCACACCCCGAGTGCCTTGGGCTTGGAATTGGCGCCCACCAGCGAGGATGCCGTGATATACACCTCTTTGGTTAACATTGGTGACAGGTTCAAAATCATTAATAGGATCATGCTGTAACAGCGGTTTAGCCAAACCAATACCCGCGTTATTGATCAGAATATCGAGCTGGCCAAACTGCTTGGCCGCATGCTTGACCATAGCCTCAACTTGGCTGTAATCGGTGACATCTACGCTAAAGATTGACAGCTTGTCGGCAGGAAAATCATCAAATACTTTCAGCGCATCGGCAGACAGATCGGCGGCAACGACGCTAGCCCCTTCGTCGAGCAGTTTACGAATGATGGCCTGCCCTATGCCCCCGGCAGCCCCAGTCACCACGGCAGTTTTATTCAATAAACGCATAGCTGTCCTCTTTTGTATTTATCAATTTAATTATTAAGGCAATGTTAATTTAGATGATAAATTGCGCATCATCTTGACTTTATACGAGCCAAATTTGATATTTTACGAGTCTTATAACAAAGTGAGCTAAGCGTCCCATGTACCTAGTCCGAAGCGGAGCCGTCGCTCAATTTGAGCAATTAGTCCTAGAATTGGGGGAAAACCCCATCGAAATGATCCAGCAAGCGGGCCTGCGTCAGGCACAGTTTCGCGATCCCAACACCTATATCGCCTATCCACGCTTAGCCGAGTTATTAGAAATTGCCGCCCAACGCTGTCAGCAACCCTTATTTGGCTTAATGTTGGCTCAACGGCAAACCTTGCTCGTACTCGGGGATCTGCCCATGTTAGTCTCGCGTGCGGCCACAGTGGCCGATGCGCTTGCTAGGGTAAATGACTATTTGTATCTGCATGCCTCTGGTGTCTCACTGCAACTGCAACCGCAGGGAGACATAGTGCGTCTCGTGCTATCGATCAATGTCCATAGCCCTAGGGGCATTGATCAACTGATGCAAATGAGTGTGGCACAGCTGGCGATGTTTGTTTCGAGCCTGCTCAATATCAATATCAGCACTCTTCCCTTGCATTTCTGTCAAAACAAACCAAGCGATATCGGCTCCCAACGTTTCGCTCATCTGGCGCGTTTTCGCGAACCCTTTGATGGTGTGGTGCTCAAAACATCGCAATTAATGGGCCGTAACTATCACGATGAAGAAGCGCTAAACCGACATCTCCAATCGCATCTGCATTTTTTACAGAGCCACTACCCAGACAACCTTGCCGATCAAGCTCGGGACTTAATCCACAGGCTGCTCCCCACGGGTGAATGCTGTATAGAACGGGTATCGACGGCGCTGGGTATGCACGAAAGAACGCTACAGACACGGTTAAAAGAGACGGGGCAAAGCTATCGACAATTGCTGCAGGATGTCAGGCAAAATATCGCCCAACAGCAACTCAGTTATGGCACACAAACCATCACCGAACTCGCATTGCAGCTCGGTTATGCCGAAGTCGCCGTGTTTAGTCGCCACTTTAAAACCTGGACAGGATTTTCCCCTAAGCAATGGCAACAGCAGTATCGTAAGGGAAAAATTGAAGATTGAAGCGCGTAGCGTAGACTGTTAAGTTACTTAAATCACAGCCAAATGGTTAGGAAAACCTATGCACAAACGAAAGGATTGTTGGTTCTGGTTCGGACTTATTCTTGGCCCCATGTTGATCGTGCTAGCGTTATTTAATTTGAGTTATTTACTCGCTGGCGCTGCCTATTCTTCAACCATATCCATAGCGAATCATTATCGAGAGTTTATTTTACTGATCTCGAGCGCCATCTGCGGCATTGCCATTTTGCGCCACGCGCTAAAAAGGTCATCAGAATCACTGAATTCAAATACATAAGTAAACAAAAGCCCCGCCAAGTTACCTTAGCGGGGCTTTTTATTCACTGTGTGGCTGTCATGGACGGCCACAACCACCATTAACCACGGCTAGCGCGTTTACGGTCATTTTCAGTTAAATGTTTCTTACGAACACGGATGCTCTTAGGCGTTACTTCTACTAATTCGTCATCATCGATAAACTCAAGTGCTTGCTCAAGAGTTAAGGTGATTGGCGTAGTCAGTACTTGAGCTTCGTCAGTACCAGAAGCACGCATGTTGGTCAGCTGCTTACCTTTCAGACAGTTAACTGTCAGGTCGTTTGAACGTGAGTGGATACCCACAACTTGACCTTCGTAAACTTCGGCAGCGTGGCCGATAAACAGACGACCGCGATCCTGCAGACCGAACAGTGCGAATGTCAGCGCCTTACCGGTCGCGTTAGAGATCAGTACGCCGTTAGCGCGTTGACCGATATCGCCACCTTTGTGTGGACCGTAGTGATCGAATGAGTGGTAAATCAGACCAGTACCAGAAGTTGCAGTTAAGAACTCAGTTTGGAAACCGATTAAGCCACGGCTTGGGATGATAAAGTCAACGCGAACGCGACCTTTACCGTCAAGCTGCATGTCTTTCATTTCGGCTTTACGGATACCCAGTTTCTCAATCACTGTACCTTGATGTTCTTCTTCAACGTCAACAGTCAGAGTTTCATATGGCTCACACAGTTCGCCATCGATGGTTTTTAAGATAACTTCTGGGCGAGAAACCGCTAATTCGTAACCTTCACGACGCATGTTTTCGATCAGGATAGATAAGTGTAATTCACCACGGCCAGATACCGCGAAACGGTCTGGGCTGTCGGTTTCTTCAACACGCAGTGCCACGTTGTGCACTAATTCCTGTTGCAGACGCTCAAGAATGTTACGTGAAGTCACGTACTTACCTTCTTTACCTGCGAAAGGTGAAGTGTTGACTTGGAAAGTCATGGTCAGCGTTGGCTCATCAACTGACAGTGCAGGCAGTGCTTCAACGCTACCGGCAGCACACACAGTATCAGAGATTTTCAGCTCGCCTAAACCGGTAATAGCAACGATGTCGCCAGCGTTAGCTACGTCAACTTCGGTACGATCTAAGCCCATGTAACCTAAT
Organism: Shewanella sp. MR-4; assembly: GCF_000014685.1. Taxonomy (NCBI): domain Bacteria; kingdom Pseudomonadati; phylum Pseudomonadota; class Gammaproteobacteria; order Alteromonadales; family Shewanellaceae; genus Shewanella; species Shewanella sp. MR-4. The sequence continues at coordinate 331,022 of NC_008321.1, read as the reverse complement.
ACTTGGCCCATTTTGCCGTTACGCACTTTACCGTCGGCGCCGATCACGCTCACCTGTTGGTTTGCTTTGATACTACCACGCTTGATGCGACCCACGCCGATAACACCCACATAAGAGTTGTAATCGAGCTGAGAAATTTGCATCTGGAATGGACCTTCAGCGTCAGCTGCAGGTGGAGAAACTTTTTCAACGATAGTTTGGAACAGTGGCGTCATATCTGCGCTCACTTCATCCGGATCTAAAGTTGCAAAACCGTTTAATGCCGAGGCATAAACGATTGGGAAATCTAATTGCTCATCGGTCGCGCCTAAGTTGTCGAACAGGTCGAATACTTGGTCGATAACCCAATCAGGGCGAGCACCAGGACGGTCAATCTTGTTGATCACAACGATTGGCTTTAAACCTTGAGCGAACGCTTTCTTGGTTACGAAGCGAGTCTGTGGCATTGGACCGTCAACGGCGTCAACCAGCAGTAATACTGAGTCCACCATAGACAACACGCGCTCAACCTCACCACCGAAGTCGGCGTGGCCTGGGGTGTCTACGATGTTAATGCGGTAGTCATTCCACTTGATGGCAGTATTCTTTGCCAGAATCGTGATCCCACGCTCCTTTTCAAGATCGTTGGAGTCCATCACCCGCTCAGTAGCTTCTCCCCGGGTTGCAAGGGTTCCTGATTGCGACAGCAGCTTGTCAACCAGGGTCGTTTTGCCATGGTCAACGTGCGCAATAATGGCGATGTTACGTAAATTCTCTAGCACGGATAAACCTCTTACCATCAAACAAAAATAGGGATATTTCAATATTCGTTATAGCAATCTACGTTGAGTCGCCATAAAAAAGCGTGACATTCTACTCCAGAGCGGCCATATCGCACAGGATTATTTTTGAACACTTATAAAACAATTTTTTGAGACCTATGCTAAGGACTCGCTTATGGCTATAAGGCAAATAACCCAAACGCACCGTTAAAGCGCAGGCAATTTGCCACTTTATCTCGACATCAGTGCGACTAAGCAGCTGAAATCACTATTTACCACCGGAATGGCGTAGCAGACTATGCGCTTAAGAGCGCCATAAGTATAGCGAATAACTCAAGTTAAGCCGCCAGACTTTTTCGCCCAAGCATATTTAGAGAGTCAAATCACCAAAACAGGCCTTTCCGTAGTGACTCAAGTAGATGCCTTTAGGCTCAGTTTCAACAAACTCTATTCCCGCTTGCGAACAACGACTGCAATAGATTGATAACTAAACATTATCCAAGAATCCACTCTATTCACTCTCCACGAAAAACAGCTTAGATTGCCACAGTTTTGTGACATTATTGCGAGCGATTGAAATAGTGAACCAAGGCGATTATCAAGCCGCACTAATGTGCTAGATTCATTGTGCTTTGTTTGGTTTCGAATGCTGTCAAAAGCCAGAATTGAGATATCAATCCGGCTTGTCCATGAGCTTAATGGGCCGACGAGTTCGGGATAAATGGGCGTAGCAAGGTTGCTCTCGGATACCGTGCACTAAAATGGTGTTGTAACGGTGCGCACCAAAATGGATTAATGCACCAAAATGCCACACGCAAAAGCACCAATATGGTGCAACTCAAGATTGTTTGTTGTGCAATAAAATATATAGCCTTTAAGTATCAACACTTTAAATTGTTGGCATAGATATCGCTATATAGCTTGTAAGTTTGGCTCAAGCGCGACTTGAGTTAAAAGATTATAGAAGGGACATCCCTTTACCCTACCGGAGACTTGAGAATGTCAGTTGAATCAGTTTTAAAGCAACTTGAAGAATTAGAAGTTAAGTTTGTTGATTTACGTTTTACCGACACCAAAGGTAAAGAGCAGCACGTATCTATCCCTGCTCATCAGGTAGACGCTGACTTCTTCGAAGACGGCAAAATGTTTGACGGTTCGTCAATCGCTGGCTGGAAAGGCATTAACGAATCAGACATGGTGCTGATGCCAGACCCAACCACGTTTGTATTAGACCCATTCACCGAAGAAACCACTGCCCTGATCCGCTGTGACATTCTCGAGCCAGGCACTATGACTGGTTATGACCGCGACCCACGTTCTATCGCGAAAAAAGCGGAAGAATACTTACGCTCTACCGGTATCGCTGACACTGTATTAGTTGGACCAGAACCAGAATTCTTCCTGTTCGACGACGTACGTTTCGGTACTGACATGTCTGGTTGTTTCGTGAAAATCGACGCTAAAGAAGCGGCATGGAACTCTGGCACTAGCTACGAAGGTGGTAACACTGGTCACCGTCCATTCGTGAAAGGCGGTTACTTCCCAGTAGCTCCAGTTGACTCATCACAAGACTTACGTAGCGCTATGTGTTTAGTGCTCGAAGAAATGGGTCAAGTCGTTGAAGCTCACCACCACGAAGTAGCGACTGCGGGTCAAAACGAAATCGCAACTCGCTTCAACACTCTGACTAAGAAAGCGGACGAAATCCAAATTCTGAAGTACGTAGTACACAACATGGCTCACGCCTACGGTAAGACTGCGACTTTCATGCCTAAGCCAATCGTTGGCGACAACGGTAGCGGTATGCACGTTCACCAATCTCTGTCTAAAGACGGTGTGAACCTGTTCGCAGGCGACAAATACGCTGGTTTAAGTGAAACTGCACTGTACTACATCGGTGGTATCATCAAGCACGCTCGCGCGCTGAACGCTTTCACTAACCCAAGCACTAACTCTTACAAGCGTTTAGTACCACACTTCGAAGCGCCAGTGATGTTAGCTTACTCAGCACGTAACCGCAGCGCTTCAATCCGTATTCCAGTGGTACCAAGCCCTAAAGGCCGTCGTATCGAAACTCGCTTCCCTGATCCACATGCAAACCCATACTTAGGTTTCGCAGCACTGCTGATGGCGGGTCTCGACGGTATCCAAAACAAGATCCATCCTGGCGAAGCTATGGATAAAGACTTGTACGATCTGCCAGCTGAAGAAGCGGCTGAAATCCCACAAGTAGCGACTTCATTAGAAAACGCGCTTGAAAACCTGCAAGCTGACCACGAGTTCTTAACTCGCGGCGGTGTATTCAGCGAAGATTTCATCCAGTCTTACATTGCACTGAAATCTGCAGAAGCTGAGCGTGTAAGCCGTACAACTCACCCATTAGAGTTCGAGATGTACTACAGCCTGTAATGGCTAACGGCATCGATTAGCTGCACAACCTCTAACAGCCCCGACGGTCTTCTGTCGGGGCTTTTTTGTTTCTATCGCTCTGTGACTCCCAAGTATTCCCCTGCCTATTCAACACCTCTACACGCATACACTCCGACCTCTCGTTGTATCTGTCCATTTGTTGTCGCCTCGTGATTTTGGGTGCGTAAAAAAGTAAAGGCTTTGTAAATTCAATTAAGAACGATTCTCGATTACAACTATAATAATGCGTCTTTTTTGGAGCCAAACACGGAATACTCTCCATTCATATTCAGTTAGCGCATTGAATTCAAACCATTAAAAACGCTTTCTGGGTCGCGAGGAAAGGCACCACAGTGCTGTCCTTTTGGCTTCTCATGTACCTGTTGTTTTTGATGGAGAATACTATGCCTAAGTCTATGGGGCCGATAAGCCTAGTCGCCGCCGCAGTTATCTGCCAACTGGGGCTTGTTAATGTGGCAACAGCCGCTGAAAACGATATGGAGCGCATGGTGGTCTCCGCCACCCGCTCACCGACCCAAATCAGCGATCTCTCCAGCACTGTGTGGATCATTGATGAAGCCAGCATTCGCGAGCAAACCGATAGCGGCAAAGGTATTAAGGAAATGCTCGCCGCCTTAGTGCCGTCGATGGATGTGTCCAGCCAAGGGCGCACCAACTTTGGCCAAAATATTCGCGGTCGCGCCATGGTGGTCTTAATCGATGGCGTGTCGATGAACACCTCCCGCAGTATCAGCCGCCAGCTCGACAGTATCGATCCATTCAATATTGCCCGCATCGAAGTGCTCGCTGGCGCGTCGGCTATCTATGGCGGTGGCGCACTGGGCGGTGCCATTAATATTGTCACTAAAAAAGCGGCTGACAGCAGTGATACCTTCGAAGCCGAAGCGGGATTCAAGTCCGGCTTTAATAGCAGTGATGATTTAGATTACCGCACCGCGCTGGCGGTGACCGGGGGCAGCGATTCGCTTAAAGGGCGCTTTAGTGCCGCTTGGCAGGAAAACGGCCAATGGTTTGATGGCAGTAGCAACCCTGTGATGCTGGACATTACCCAAACCGGAATGCAGTACACCCAAGGTTATGATTTAATGGCGAATATGGATTGGCAGCTTGCCAATGACGCCAACCTCAGCGCCATGGCGCAATACTATCGCAACGGTTCAGACGATGAACATGGTCTGTATATGGGTGAGAACTTCTCAGGCGTCACTGGCGATGCCTCAGTGCTAGAAACCCGTAAGGGATTAGACGCTGACCGCAGCCCCGCCACCGAGCGCACTTTGCTGAATCTGTCCTACTCCCAGAATGAGTTTCTTGGTCAAACCCTGTATTTACAAGGCTTTTATCGCAAAGAGAATCTGGATTTCCACCCGTTCCCCTATGTCAATGAAACCAGCGGCGTCTACAACTTCTCAGCATCGGCCCAAAACACCAGTATCTATGGTTTGAAGGCGGTCGTGGAATCCAAGCCCGTCGATAGCCTCACTCTTACCTGGGGACTGGATTGGGATAAAGAAAGTTTTGATTCGAGCCAAATGAGCTTCGACCTCGATGCCGCCAACCAACACGGCGGCTTAGTGATGCGCGAGCTGTTCACTACCGGCCGTTATGTCGACTTTTCGGTCGAATCCATTGCTGCATTTGTCCAAAGCAGTTGGGAGATGAATAGCTTTTTGGTGCTAAACGCAGGCTATCGTTATCAACACATGGAAAACAGCGTTGATGATTTTATCGGTTATAACCAACAGGTGACGATCGCCTCTGGCAAAGCCAAGGGAGCCGATGCCATTAAAGGCGGCAGCACCGACTATAACATAGGTTTAGTCAACCTCGGCTTGGTGGCTAAGTTAAGCCAAGACCAACAACTCTGGCTTGCCTATTCCCAAGGCTTTGAGCTGCCAGACCTGTCGAAATACTACGGCCGCGGCACCTACAAGGCCGATGCCGACGGTTACTTACAGCTGCAAAACAGCATCAATATCAATGATACCCGCCTTGACGGGATCAAGACCGACTCCATGGAACTGGGATGGCGTTACCTTGCAGACCGTTGGCAGGCGCAAGCCAGCATCTACTATGCCGTGTCTGACAAGGTGATTGAGGTGAACAGCAAAGATCTGACCATCGATGTCAAAGACCAAGATAAGCGCAGCTATGGCCTAGAGGCACAACTGAACTTTGATATCAGCTCCGACTGGCAAGTCGGCACCAACCTGCATCTGGTGCGCAGTGAAGTGAAAGATGAGAATAATTGGATTGATGAAACCGTCACTTATGCTTCGCCCTCTAAGGCGACCGCCTTTATTGGCTGGCGAGGCGAGACACAGAAGATCCGTTTACAAGCTGAGCACAGTTTTAGCGCCGAATCTGACTATCGCTTCAAAACCAACGATGGCCTAGCGAGTGAGCTTGATAGCTACACGACGCTGGATTTACTGGGCTCTATCGATTTACCGGTCGGCACCTTGAGCTACGGCATCGAAAACCTGCTCGATAAAGACTACAGCACCCTGTGGGGCCAAAGAGCGGTGTACTTCTACAGCCCGACCTACGGTCCTGAGTCAATGTTCGACTACCATGGCCGCGGTCGCACCTTTGCCCTCAATTATCAACTGAGTTGGTGATAACAGGCTAAAAGGCATTAATCACTTGTGTTAAGCCTTCCCTTAAAGCGGGTTGAGCAAGCGTTACAAACAAAAAAACGGTCCCCAAGTGGACCGTTTTTATTCAGAAAATCAATCAAGCTTCAGATGTGAATATCACGATAGCCAGCTAAGCGCGACTCAACAACACCTACCAAATCGTGAGTTAATACAAATTCATTTTTATCTGTGCTTAGGTTGAATTACGCTAACTAGTTTTTGAAAAATTGTTCGTTGGTACCGTATGGGCCTAGGTTTAAATCGCGTTTACGGATGGCATCTACGCGGTCAAAGGCTTCTTCGGCCACCCGTAGATTTTTAACATCTTTACGCCAGTAGTATTTAAATCCATCAAAGTGGGCGTTGTTTGGGTACCAGTAAAATACACCTAAACCTTCTTTATTGAGGATTGGGGTATTGTGGATATGGGCACCAGGAATATAGAAGTATTGACCTTTGGCCAGAGTTTCAAATTTATTGTTTGCCAGTGTTTTACTGGTGCCGTTGACCACGTAGTAACACTCTGGTTGACCGTGGAAATGTGGCTCATGGTCTGATTTCAACCCATTGGTGATACCAATTACGACAGGGCTATCTGATAGCTCTTTCCAGATATAACCCACAGGTGAGTTTTTAGGATCGCAGTTTTTGGCTTCGAGCACGTTACCGTGGTCATCCAAAGTTTTACAAAAACGTTGGTCTGCGGCAATGCTGTCATTGGGTTTGATGGTGTTAAAGTCGATTTTGCCAGCTTCCCAATCGGCAATGTAGGCCTCGATTTCGGGGTTACGGCATTGCTCTGGCATAGTGTTTTGCGGCACATAGGGCGTGCTGTCGTACGGCACTGGCGTCATTTGTTGATAGGGTAGTTGCGCGTGATTACATTGTGGGCCTTGAGCCATAACAGCTGTTGAAGTCAGTGCGGCTAATCCGAAAAGCATTTTTAATTTCATCATTCCAATCCTATTTTTACATCGCTTAATGGCGATATTCTGTTGGTTATATTGTTACGTGACTAACAATAAAGTGATTGGTTAATGGTAAAGGTGAATTGGATCACGGCATGTTTTGAGTGGCAAACTTATTCGTGACTTTACTCGCGAATAATCTTACCGTCCGAGCAGTTTTAGAGCTGCAATTGTATGCTTAACTGCGCGTAGTTGGACTTTCCCTGCTGCGCATTGGGATGGGCTGAGCTGTTGTTATCCTCTATTTGATAGCGGCCCACTTCAATACCTAGGGTGAGTGCTTGGGTTAAATTGGTAAACAGATTCACACCAACGTGGCTGCGGTCCGTTTGTTCTCGCTCAGTGCGAGTGTGACCAAAAAAGAGTGTCGAGCGGGCGTAGTCAGTCCAAAAGTGTCGGTAGGCAAACATGGCTGATGTCGAGGTTTCTAATTCTCCTTGGATGATATCGCGCGCAGCGTCGGTGCCGACATAACGACCTAGGTGGCCGTAGTGCAATTGTAGGCGTAGATCATCTTGGCCAAAAGTAAAGAGTTTGGCGGCAAGGGAGAGCCCGCCAGCCCACTGCGATGTGCCCGCTGGATCTAAATAACGCACTAAGCCAGAGAGAGACACATTGCCCCATTCGCCGGATTGGTTGTAGCGGGCAATCATGTCTGGGATGTAATCATGACTGGTATCAATCCAGTCAAGCTTGGCTGCTGTAGCCTTGGTTAGTCCATCCGTTTGGACTTGGGTGCCGTAGGTGTAGGGATTTTCGAGGGCGAATTGCCATTGTTCGGTGCTATAGCGGATAAGTGCTTGTCTTACCATGGCTTGTCCAACTAATGGCCCGCCTAAATCGGCTGTTTCGGCAAAGGTACTGGCATTGACTAAGGTTGACCAAGTTTGTCCGGCGGTGATGCCTTGATAACTGATAAAGGCATGCCTAAGCCTTGGACTGTAGGAGTTGGAGATAATCGGGTTTCCTTGGCTTGAGCCGACAAAATCGATTTCGGCAAAGGCTTCGGCTTCATCGGTGTTGAGCGACAGGTTAAAGCGGCTTTCTTGGGCACCAAATTGGGTGCGTTTGGTGTGCTCGACAACCTTGCCTCCGCCTGTCCAACTGTCTTGAAAGGCCACATTGCCTTCAACAAAGCGGGTGTTGGCCTTAATAAATCCCCCCAACTGCACATCGGCGGCATACAGGGAGGATGAACAGATAAAATAAACGGCAAGTGTCGGTAAAGATTGTAGTTTCATCGTTCACTCTATGGGGAAAACGTAAAAAAAAAAGCCCTAACGAATAGGGCCAAAAGGTTGAGCAGTTTAAAACGGCAGGGAGGAGGGACGTCCTAAACTGCGCAAATACTAGAAGTAGTAACCAAAGTTAATGTTGATTCGTTTATCCCAATCGTTACCGACTTCAGGTAAGCCAACGTGGTCGTTATTGGCGGTTGAGAAAGTCATGTTTTTACCCATCACAAAGTCAATCATGGTGTACGTTGGGCCAGCAGAAATCGCCATACCGGTGACGTTTTGCATGCTGTTGTCGTAGCTATCGTCATCAACATCAGGTGTCATTAAACCAAAGTCGTTATAGAACTTAATGCTGCCCCAATCTGTGTTAACCGTTTTGGCAATGTTGATGTTATAGGCTTGGCCTTTTGAGGCGATTTCGTACTGCCAGCTCACCACCGATACGCCAATTTTGTTGTCGTCGATAGCATCTGCAGCATTGTATTCATACTGCATGGCTTGCATTTGTAGGCTCCAGCCGTTGTAGCTGCTGTCTAAATGCAGTGCGACAGCATAGCGGTCGCCATTATTACCGGTTTTGCTGTTGTAGATTTGGCCGACCTGTACTGAGCCACCAAAAGTGGTTGCGCCACCTTCGTATTCGGCGGTGTAGGTTTGGCGCACGTTGAGTTGGTTGGTTTCTTCGTTGTTGTATTCAGTGCCATTGATGGTGCCGGTATACAAGTCAGTTGAATAACGCTTGTTTTCGGTTGGGCCGTATTCGGCATTTTTATAAAACGCTAAATCCGTGTGCCAGCCGTTTTTCTCATAGGTCGCTTTTAAGCCGATGTCATGGTCATCTTCAAAGCCTAAATAGTAAGGCAGACCAAACCACCAACTGTTAGAGATAAACTCGCGGTTACCAAAGGGCACTTTGTTGATACCAAATTGCAGTTGCCAGTCTGGATCAATGTTGTAGTAGCCATAACCATACTTGATGTAGTTAGTGCCTGAGGTAAAACGGTATTCCGCCGCTAAACCGAAATCGCCTTTTTTACCATCAAATTTGATGGCGGCCATGTCGAAGTTAAAGTCGCCGCCTTTATCCTTCGATTTTTCATCATAATCGCGATAGCCATAGTTAACGCGCACGGCGCCGCCAACATTGATGCCATCTTCTTGCTCTGCGGCAAAGGCGTTAGTTTGAGATAGTGCGATAGCGGTTGCCACCATGGACAACATAAACCGGGTGGATTTTTTCATCATCATTACCTTTCTTAAGTTTTTGTATTATAAAAATTAAATTACATTTCTTTGAACCAAGTGCGGTGGCATTCAGCGCACACTGGAGCCTTTTTCTCATGCTCGCTGTGACAGGCTAAGCAGCTGGCACCTTGGTTGTAGTGCAGTGATTTGTGTGGATGGGCTTCAGGGATGGCAAGTTTGGACTCATCCACTGGAATACTGGTGATTTCGCCATGACATTCAACGCAGGCCGCATCGGTGGCATTTTGTTTACCCGAGCCTTGGTGGCATCCTTTACAACCATCTTGGTAAATAAATTCATGATTGCTGCGACCTTGGGTACTGCCTTTCATCTTGACAAGGTCTCCGGCATTGGCTGCGCCAGTGAACAGGGTTGCAACAACCAGTGTGAGTAGTAATGTTTTCATCATGATTTAGGCCTGCATGTCAGATTTGATGGTTTCAGCAACGATAATTCCCATCGTTAAACACTCCAGACAAGCTGTTGAACTTAAACGGGTTCCACCGTGAGTGCCGCCAGTTGCTTCGCCAACGGCATAGAGATTTTTCATCGGAGCTAGGGTTTGACTATGCAGCACTCTCGCGCCTAAATCGGTTTTTAAACCGCCCATGCAGTAGTGCACTTTTGGCCAAATACGTGACACAATAAACGGCGCTTTAAGCTCAACTGCCGTATCCATCATGCGTCCAAACAAGGGATCTATGCGCAGTGGCACTTGCTTGTTGTACTCGTCTACAGTTTGTTTGAGCTGCGCAAGTGGGATATTGAATTGCTTAGCTAATTGCTCAAGGCTATCGACTTTCCAAGCGATTTGGTCACGTACTGCGCGGGTCACTTCTTCTGCACCAACATGATCGTCATGGTTAAAAAACACCACAGGATAGGCGGGTGAGCCATCAGGGTTACGATTTTTCATAATGGCGTCGGAGCAGGTTTTTCTATCGGCGCGTTCATTCATAAAACGCTTACCATCTAACACATTGACTGAAATCCCTTTATGGAAACCAATCGAGAGCAGAGCATTTGACCAGCCAAAGCCGCCTTCATCTGGCGAGCCCCAGTGACCTGTTTGAATAAAGCTCATATGAACCGGAAAAGCACCGTGGGCCATAGCCGTTAGTGTGACTTCGCCCGTTGCGCCTAGGGCATTGGTACAATCTAAGGTTTTATCTAATGCAGGGTCGACCAGTTCACGTAGTGCTAAGTTACGTGAGAAACCACCGTGGGCAAGGATAACGGCCCTATTGGCTTTGATGTAGATTGTTTTACCGGTTTTGAGATCCGGGAAACGATAATTTTGACGTACTTTCAAGCCAACAATCTCTTGGCCATCCATGATGAAGTCTTCAACATAATGTTGTAGACGGTACTCAACGCCTTCTTTTTTACCCGCTTCATAGAGTTTTGTGGTGATATCGCCACCGACGCCATGCAGAGTACGGATAGCTCGCGCTTTATTGTGGCCGCCCACTTGTTGGTTAAAGCCCTCACGGAATTTAACCCCAGTATCAATACACAGCTGATAAGCATCCAGGGCACGATTAGCGATTTGTCGTAGCATGTCGGTATTTTGCATACCGCGGCCAGAGATAATTTGATCCTTCACTAGCTCTTCGGGTGAGTCATCGTTGATGCCTTGAGCTAATTGGATTGGGTTTTTAGGGATAGCTAACCAGCCCCCGTTGATCGCTGAGTTGCCACCGATCACCTGCATTTTTTCTAATACCAGTATCGAGCCTAGACCTTGTCGCTTAGCATTTAGTGCGGATGACAGCCCCGCAAAACCTGACCCCACGACAATAACATCACGAGTTTCATCCCATTTAATGTTTGAGGCGCATTCAGTGGCTAATGCTGCACTTGGCAATGCCGCTGCGATACCGCCTACCGCAGCACCAGCACCTAGCTTTAAAAAACTTCTTCTATCATGCATTTTGTTAACCCTCTATGTCTGTTGCAAGCAAGATAGAGGTTATGAACGGCGTCTAAGGAGAAGTGAGTCACGACTTTTTTTCAGTGACAATTTTATTCGTGAGTTATCTCGTGAATATTTTTTCTTTGGGAATTGACCGGAGGTAATACAGGTTAAATGAACAAAATTTAACTTATGACAAATTCCTGTTGATTAAATGTGCGTTTGAAGTAAATCACAAAGATTAAAATTTAAAACTCTGTGATGTGAGCTTAATCCCGATTATTTGTTTATTGGCTATGCCTCATATTTGTGCGCAATCCATAATGTACTTTTCGGTATGCTGGAATAAATAAATGAAATGTCCCACTGACTCACTATCTATTTTGCGTTGTAATCAGATATTAGATGCAGCAGAAAAACTGATTGAGTCACAAGGTGTTGTGTCTTTTAAATTTTCTCAACTTGCTCATGAGGTTGGATGCTCTACAGGAACCTTATATAAGTTTTTTGAACGTAAAGAAGATGTGTTGGTTTGTTTATTCTTAAGAAGTGCGACATCAAATCACTTACCCATTTTTATCAATAAGAATCCAGATTTAACAGCACAAGAGAAAGTGCTCTTACCCATTTTTTTTACCTTTGAAACCATTAAGCGTAGTAGTAGCTTTTTTACACTGCGTTCGGTGTCAGTCAATACAATGGTCTGGAAACTCGCGAGTGATGAAAAAGTGGAGCGGTTTAAAAAACGCATTAATGCCTTTTGGGGTTGGTTTACAGACGCATTAAATTTAGCGGTTGAAAATGGTGAATTAGTAGCTACCCCACTAGAAATAAAAGAGCTAGTTCAAGGCATCACCTTTTATCTAACAGGATCTTTGACACAGTTTGAAAGTCAGCTTATAGCCTCAAAGTATTTATCTAATCGCCGTGATACCTGTTATCGACATTTAGCAAACCTAATGGAAAGATATAAATGGAAAAAGCCTTTAACCCTTGCACTTTTTGATTCGTTAGAGTCGAGAACCGTTAAGTTTTTTGACCAGCACTATCGTGATCATATGACCTGTGCTGCTTGTAGTGCACTATCGAATAATAACCGTCATGAATTATCAAACTGTACACGCAACAGCTTAATTTACGACATATTAAACAACTAAAACGAATATTAACAGATTTTTTAAAATAACGTATTCCATAAAAAACAAGCAAGCTTATCTCGTATTAAAAATAGATAACACAACTATTTATTTTAATTTTGAAATATTATATTTATTTAAAAACCAACAAAATTGCAAATAAATATTTAACATTTCAAGATTTTCGCAATTAGATTTAATTCACAAAATTTAATCAGCAATATTTCTTAACCAATCACAATTACGCTTAAACATCTATGAATCCTAGAGTTAACTATGGTTATTTTCAGGCTTTGACTTGCGAAAAATGAAGATAAAAAGTTAAAAAATATAGAAAGCACATTATTTAGCACTCTCTATATTTCTGTATATCATGCTTTCTAAGCATAAAAAATGAATGATGAATACAATCCCATAGTGAATGGATAAACAGTAATTATCTGCAACGACCAAGGCGCGAACCCGTGGTTGTGACTTTGTTGCAATCTTTTTTGCTGACTTTCTTCTCGGCGCTGTTTGCCACCGTCGAATCGGTATCAGTATCACTGACCGATGCACAGCCACTCAAACCTAATACGGCAACGGGTAACAGTATCGCAATCCATTTTTTTAGCATTTCATTCATCCCTGATTAACTAGTAATTTTGGCCTTGGGTGTTTGCATACAGCCCAGTGTGATTAAGCTAATCAATAAACGAACGAGGCACAACGTTACAAACGAGCCTAACTAGGTAAATACACCTTTCTACTGACGTGCTCTCGCCGTGCGGCTAATACACCTAAACAGAAGCGATCATGTTAACAAGAGTCACATCGTCCGAAATCAGATGCAGAATAGACTCAAGCACTCTTGTTAACCGTTACCCAAAACCCAAAAAGAGTTTATTTCCAATCCCTTCTTGCGCTTATGCGAATGACTCGCTAGCTTGAGCATGTCCATGCTGCATGATTGACTCCTCTCATTTGGGCGCTCCTAATGACTCACCAACACAATGATAAAAATAACAATAGGCGCTTAGCTATGTGGCAAAAACTTAAACTCTATCAAGACTCTATTGTGCTGCTCAGTGCATTATTACTTGGCGGCATGATCGGCATCTATTGGCCATCCTTGGCGCTCAAGCTCAAGCCCCTAGGGCAAATCTTTTTAAATCTGTTGTTTATGATTATCGTGCCCTTAGTGGCAATCAGCGTAACCTCATCGATTGCCCGCATGACGGACTTAAAAAAGCTTGGGGCGATTTTAGTGTCAATTATGGGCGTCTCGATTCTGATGGCGATTATTCCCGCCGTCGGCATCACCTTACTGGCACTGATGTTTGATCCAGCCCAAGGTGTTACCCTCGATCTTAATCAAACCGTTAGCGACACCTCGGGGAAGATGGATTTTGTGGCGCTGTTAACCACCAATGACTTTTCTGGATTACTCTCCAAATCCAATATCTTGGCGCTTATCATCATGTCGGTGATTGCCGGAATCGCTATAGGTCAATCGGGTGAAGATGGCCGTAAAGTCTCGGCACTACTCGACAGTTTTAATACCGTCATCATGAAGATAGTTGCCATTATTATGCTGGCCGCTCCCGTCGGCCTTGGCGCTTACTTTGCCTCCACCATGGCGAGTCAAGATCCGCAGCTTGTGGTGACCTTTGCCCGCGCCGTGGGATTATTTTTAGTGGCCTGTTTTATCTACCTCACCGTCGGCTCCACCTTTTATGCTTGGCTTGGCGGCGGCATGCACGGGATTAGACAATTTTGGCGCCACGCCCTCGAACCCGCAGTGACTGCATTAGGCACGACTTCCTCGCTCGCGACTCTGCCCGTCACCTTAAGGGCGGCGCTGAAGATGGGGATAAAACCCGAAATCGCCGATATCAGCCTACCGCTGCTGGTGAATTTGAATAAGGGTGGCGCATCCATTATCACCGCACTGAAGATTGTGTTTATCTACTCTCTGCTCGGTTTAGATTTTACGGTCGATGTGTTTATGGTGACCATACTCATCTCCGTCCTGTCCGCCTTCATCATTGGTGGCGTGCCTGGCGGCGCCTTCCTCGGGGAGATTTTTATCGTCACCACCTTAGGATTACCGATGGAAACCATCCCCATTCTAGTGGTGATAGGCGCCATTACCGACGCACCTTCCACCGTGATAAACGTCGTCCACGATCTAAATGCCAGCCAAATTGTTGAACGCCTCAATCGCAAAAGGCTTGAGCCATAGGGCTGCAATTGCCGAATAATTGACAACGAAACTCATCTGATTAGAATGCCAAACCATTGAAACAGAGCACATTTGTGCCGAGTAAAATCCGCTATGCTACCGCAGTACCAAAACGCTGAGTCGAGCAAACGAGTCAGCCATATGGAAGCGATGCGTTTTTTCAAACATAAACAATGGAGTGGTTATGCGTTGGTTGGCTTGGTTAGTTGTATGCGGGTATCTCAGCGGATGCGCAGCGGTAACATCGAGAATGGGAGCAGATTCAACCTGGGGTCACTCTTTTTCGAGTGTGCAAACGGCTGTCGATAATGGCGAGGAGTGTGTGGTGATATCCGCGATATCCGCTCCGCCTCTACTGCTGTTTACAGTCCCACTGACACTGGTGGATATGGGCGGGTCACTGGTAGTCGATGCAGTGATGCTACCCGTCGATTTGGCTATCACCCCAAGCAATCCTGAACTTCGCACCCCACGGTCTATGTTCTGCCGCTATAACTACAGTATTTAAGCATAGGGGTGCAACTAGGTCGCCTTAGCGCACCCCATTCATAGCCGTTCCGAGCAAGCCCTGTTCAATCCGTTAACGATGGGCTTTTATCACCTCCAGCAATTTCGCGATATCGGCCTCATCGTTATAGATATGCGGCGATACGCGCATTCCTAAACTGCGGGCATCGACACTGATATTCGCCTCCGCCAACGCCGCCATGATGGGTGCTTGTCGCTCGCCAAATTGCAGGATCAAGGTGCCACTGCGCTTATCGACTTCCCGTGGCGAGACCAAATCACATTCCAATGTTTGGACGACCGTATCCATCAACTGCAAGTTATGTTCACGCATCACCTGTGAACCAATATTGGCAAAATATTCAATGCTGTGAGCGGCAATCGCATAGGGCGCGATAGAAGGTGTACCGCCCCAAAACCGCAGCGCAGTTGGGTGATAGCGGAAATCATGGATATCAAACTCGAAGGGATTTTCATGGCTAAACCAACCCACATCCTGCGGCTGACACTGGGGCAAAATAGCCGGATTGACCCACAGATACGCAGCCCCTGGGCCTGAGCATAACCATTTCACACTCGAACCAATCATAAAGTCCGGCTGTAGCTTGGCTAAATCCAGCGGTAAAATCCCAGCCGATTGCGCCACATCCACGAGACTCAAGCAGCCACGCTCACGGGCAAGGGGAATGATCTGCGCCAATGGCGCCTGCTGACCAGTATTAGAATAGGCATGGCTGACAAAGACTAAATCGACATCGGCACAAATATGCGCGTCCCACACATTGGGGTCGGTGACATCTAAACCCTTGGGAATAAAGCGCAGTTCACAGCTTGCGGGCAATGCCTTTTTCAGGGCAAACCCCATGCTGGGAAAATCAATCTCGCTCATCAGCACCACGGCGCCGCCATCTCGCGTTAATCTATCGAGGGATATCACAATTTTGGTCAAGGCGCTCGATAGATTCACCTGCGGGCAAAAGTCCTGCGGCTGACCATTAAAAAGGCTCGCCAGCGCCGCGGTAAAGTTATCGATGACGCCCAACCATTGGCCCCAAGGCTCGCGGCCAGACTCCTGCCAAGGCGCAAAAAATGCCTGCTTAAACGCCTGCTCGGTCGATTTAAGTGGCCGCCCCACGGAATGGTTGAGCAGATAGCCTGGGCCTGCGAGGCAAAAGTCTTGTTTTACATTTAGCAGCATGGCCTTACCTTAAACTGTCTTTGAGTTTTTTCAGATCGTGATAACGGGTGCGAATATCGTGTCGCAACACCGCGGCGCGTCTATCCCTTAAGCGCTCGAGGGAGCCGAGCAGTACGTGCAATGGTGGACCGCTGGCGGTGACCTTGGCTAAATGTTGCTGCTCCATATTCACCGAAGGCTCGGCAATATATTTAGTCACCAACTCATTGTGGTGTTGAATGGCGGTTTCGCCATGTAATTCACAGACTTCAATAAACAGCTTAAGGTTTTCCTGATACCAATCCTGCTGCACGCTGGCCTTGGATTGTAAAAAGTCATCCATCAAATTCGGACGGCGCATGCATTCCCTCAGGATTTGTTGATCCTCTGGCATCATGTATAAAAACTTATCCACCAGCATTTGCGAATAGGCCGATTCGTTGGCAAAACAGAGGCCTAGGGTTAAATCGATAACGTTAATTCCGGCAAAGTCGCCAGCATTGGCGCCGCGATACACCACTGAGCCAACCCGATAGGGCTTGTAATAGGGGCGTACGCAATAGAAGAAGCGGTCGGTATCTAAACGTTTGAATAATTGCTGATTTGACTCTATCACATCCTGCAATGCCTGCTTGGCCACCCGCAGTAAATCGTGGCTAATAGGATGAGAGATCCCCAAGGGTTGAATTTTTAATAAGGCATCGCTGGCACGCTTATAGGCCAAGATGCCCTTAGTGTTGTAATCCACAAACAGCTTCTCGTCGGGCAGATCGGTAAAGCGTTTGTAGATACCATTGTGGGCACGGTTATGGGTGGTTAAATGAGCAGTAGCAAAACGTGGCGTCACACCGATGGAGGCGCCGATATGCATAGCGAGCGCCGAAGCTTCGACCAGTGGCGAAGTGGTTTCCCGTGTCGGCTCGGTAATCTCATGGCGACGACAGGCGGCCATATACAGGCCGACATTCCCTAGTAGATCGAAGGCACTGTCGAAGCCTTCATCGGTATTACCTTCATCGAGCAGCGCCTTAATCAGCTCACGCCCTTCACTTTCTAACGTTTGCTTAAGCTCGGTGCCGATATCTTGCACATTGGCGCGGTCGGTCTGCTGGTAATAAAGCTTTTCGAGCTGGGAGTTGAGTTCCACAAAGCGACTGCGGATCCACTCATCGAAAGCTTCGGTGTTATAGGTGGCAGGTTTCACTTGGACATCCTTGGAAATTGTTATGGTTATTTTTACCGGAGCAAGTACTGATAGACGCGTTTTTACTTGGCTACTGGCGTCTTTAGCGTATCCGAGTTAACAAGAATGCAACTTCTGCACGCGCGTTTCTAGCGCTAGCTCAAATTTATGAAAAATCCAATGCCACTTTTTATTTACACCTTGCGCCAGCGCAAGTTCTCAAATCCATTCCCCTCGCACAATAGCGCCAAATATAGCTAGTCCTAATACAAATCGCGCGGCAGGTTCCGCAGGGGTGAATCAAATGATTTTAATGGAGTTTATTGTCGTACTCGGCTGTTTACTGCTCGGTACCCGTTATGGCGGTATGGGGCTAGGACTGATAAGTGGTATTGGCTTATTTTTACTGACATTTGTGTTTGGTCTCGCGCCCGGACAACCGCCCGTACAGGTGATGCTCACCATTCTTGCGGTGATAGGCTGTGCCTCGGTGTTACAAACCGCAGGTGGTTTAAATGTGATGATGCAGTTTGCCGAGCGTTTACTGCGCCGCCATCCACAGTACATCACCATTTTGGCGCCGCTCACCACCTGGACTTTAACCTTTTTATGCGGAACCGGCCATGTGGTTTACACCATGTTCCCGATCATCTCCGATATCGCCCTGAAGAAAAACATTCGCCCAGAACGCCCGATGGCGGTGGCATCAGTCGCCTCGCAAATGGCGATTTGCGCTTCTCCGGTATCGGTCGCCGTGGTTTCTATGGTATCGATTTTGGCGGCGCAGCATGGTGTCGGCCATGCCTACAGCATGCTGGAAATTTTAATGGTGTCTGTACCAGCTTCTCTTTGCGGCGTATTAGTGGCGGCACTCTGGAGCCTGCGTCGTGGTAAAGATTTAGATAAGGACGAAGAGTTTCAGGCGCGAATTAAAGATCCCGAACAAAGGGCGTTTATCTACGACAAGAGCGAGACTCTGCTGGATCAAACCTTTCCTAAGGAAGCCTATTGGGCGACGGGGATTTTCTTCACCGCTATCGCCGCCGTGGTGTTACTTGGCTCCTTTAGCGAACTGCGCCCAGTGTTTGAGGTGAAGGGCAAACTGGCGCCGCTATCGATGAACTTAGTGATCCAGATGATGATGTTGATCGCTGGCGCTTTTATCTTAATGAGCTGCAAGGTCAAACCCACAGAAATTGCCAACGGCCCAGTGTTTAAGGCCGGCATGGTAGCGATTTTCTCAGTATTTGGCGTGGCTTGGATGAGTGATACTTACTTTATCAGCCATATGGATGTGCTGAAGGAAAACCTCTCCCATGTGGTGCAAAACCAACCTTGGACCTATGCCTTAGTGCTGTTTTTAATCTCAAAACTGGTCAACAGCCAAGCTGCGGCGCTCACGGCTATCGCGCCCATGGGCTTGGCCTTAGGCGTCGATCCTAAGTTGTTGATTGCCTTTTTACCCGCGAGCTATGGTTACTTTGTGCTACCTACTTATCCAAGCGATTTGGCCTGTATCGGCTTCGACCGAACAGGGACCACCAAAATTGGTAAGTTCATCATTAACCACAGCTTTATCATCCCGGGATTGATAGGCGTGGGCACAGCATCGACCGTCGGCTATCTGCTGGCGACCACCTTACTGTAAGCGCGGTTTGAGGCGATAAAATACATAAGGCCGATAACGTGAAAACGTTATCGGCCTTATGCTTGAAACAAGTGAAAGTTAAGCGCGATACATGGCGAGGAACATACGGATATTGGCATCAATGATCTCTTGCCGCTGCTCATCGTGATTTTTCAAATGGAACAATTTCGGCCAAAAGGCGAAGGCCTTAAACATCCCCCAAAATTGAGTGGCCGCCAGTGGGATATTATCGATTTTTAATGCCTTATGGGCCACGGCCCCGGCGAGCCACGCCTCTAATCCACCTTCTTGCTTAGCTAATCGTTCCATGGCCTCGGTCGCTTGAACCGGTGACCGAATAAACTCGGCCATCACTACCCTTGCCACTCGCAGGAAATCCGGTTGCTGATACAGCTCCCAGCAGCGACGCGCAATCTTTTGCAATTGTGATTCGAGGCTCTGCTCAGGATTAAATGCCAAGGTGGCCGCTTCCTTAGTGCGCGCCCACAGGTCACCGGTTGTCGCCTCGAATAACACTTCTTTGCTGGGGAAATGATTGTAAACAGTGCGCTTGGAGACATTGGCACGCTGGGCAATTCTATCCATGCTGGCGCCGGCAAAACCATTGACCATAAACTCTTCCTGTGACGCGTCGAGGATCGCCAAACGCTTCAGTTGGGAATGTGTCAGTTTTACTGCTTTTTCTGCCATTGTGGTATGCCATCAAAATATTTGCCGAGATTTTACACTATTGAGTTTACTTTTGCACAGCCTTGAGTAAACTACACTGTGTAGTTTACTTTTATCAAGTTTACGATGCGACTCAAAATCACCTTGGCCATACTGTTACTCGGGAGTGTTATTATGACCTTAGATCCCAACACCATTCAAACTGCCCCAACTCAGGATCAACGCTTTCGTAATGAAGCGCCAAACGCTCACAGTGGTGAAGGTAATTTACCTGCTATTTTATGGCGTTACGTCACTGAACGTATTCCCGATAAGAGTCCAAGCCAAGCGCTACCTATTCAGCCTATGCAACTGTCCGCCACGGCGGGGGCTACGCCTATGCTGTATAAAATCAGCCACTCGACTGTGCTGTTACAGCTAAACGGCCAGTATTGGTTAACCGATCCTGTGTTTTCAAAGCGCGCCTCACCAAGCCAATGGTTTGGTCCAAAACGTTTTCACGCTCTGCCCATTGAGCTCAAAAATATTCCGCCGCTCGCTGGGATTATCTTGTCCCACGATCATTATGATCACTTAGACAAGCAAAGCGTAGTGGCGCTCGCTGCACGCACTCAGAAGTTTATTGTGCCACTAGGTCTCGATAAACATTTGATTGCTTGGGGTATTCCAAAGGAAAAAATTGTCGCCCTCAACTGGTGGCAGGCAACCGAGCATCAAGGTGTGCGCTTTACCGCCACGCCAGCACAACATTTTTCGGGCCGAGGACTAAAAGACAGAAATCAAACCCTGTGGGCCTCTTGGGCCATTCAATCCCCTGAATTAAATATCTTTTTCAGTGGCGACTCAGGCTATTTTGATGGCTTTAAAAAGATTGGCGATAAACTGGGCCCCTTCGACCTCACCTTAGTCGAAACCGGTGCCTACGATGAGATGTGGGCCGATATCCACATGCAACCTGAGCAATCGCTGCGGGCGCATTTAGATCTTCAAGGTCAATACCTTATCCCAATCCATAACAGCAGTTTCGACTTAGCGCTGCACAGTTGGTACGAACCCTTAGAGCGAATTGCCGCGGCGGCGAAAGCCTATGCAGTCCCCCTGCTGACTCCTGAATTTGGTCAGGGGATTAACCTCAATGAGCTAGCCCACAGCCCAGCGCTCAATCAAGGGTGGTGGAAGTCATACTTACCCAAAGACAGACCCGAGTTTGAAGTAGTTCCAGTCAAACTCGCCTCCAACAAATAGTCATAGAGGTATTTCCTTAGCGGCGCTTTATCAGTGCGCCGCTAGGGTTCCTCCCCACCTTAAGCACAACGAAAGTATTAAGCTCCCGGCAAACAGCCAGTACGCCTAGACGTTTTTAGCGACATCAGCATACAATCTGACCTTGTATCCTGCTGAATCAATTTATCTTTTGAGAATGTCGTACTAAAGATGGTCAAAGGTTTTCGTTTATTGATACTCGCAGCGAGCCTAGTCTGCGGCCTTGGTTTTCTTGGCTACCACGGGCTGACTCGTTATAACTTAAATACGGACTACCAAGTGGGTGATGTGCTCGACTCACTCAATGGCGTCGAGATTTATTATAACGGCGGCGTCAACACTAACGAGGGACGCAACCTCTCCCTCAATGGCTATAACCTGGGTATCAAATACCAATGCGTAGAGTTCGTTAAACGTTACTTTTATCTGCGTTTTCAACACAAAATGCCCGACAGTTTTGGTCACGCCAAAGACTTCTTCAACGACCTGCTGCCCGATGCGAGCTGGAATGAAAAACGCGCCCTACGGCAATATACCAATGGCAGCCAAAGCAAACCTATGGCCGATGATTTATTGGTATTCGCGCCATGGATGTTTAATCCCTACGGCCATGTCGCGATTGTCGCCAGCGTCACAGAAACCAGTATCGAAATTGCCCAGCAGAACCCCGGCCCTTTTGCGCCCTCACGGGAGGTTTTCCCCTTAGTGCAACGTGAAGGCCTGTGGTATATCGATGCCCCGCGCACCAAGGGTTGGCTACGCTGGGAAGCTCCCACTGTCATGATTGTAGAGGGAGAGGTTGAGGAAAGCGTAGGAGAACATTGAAGGAAGTACTGAGGGAAATCCCCAAACAAACCAACAAGCAACTCCACTTAAACGCTAAGGTTAGGAGAACAAAAATGGGACTACTCGACTGGCTAAAACGACACCTCGGCCCTAAGGCGAATCCGGACTCACAGACTGCGGATCTCCAAGCGATTTTTAATGGGCCCTTACCTCGCCTGCTTTTGCCCAGCCATCAAGTTTATCCCATCGTCACCCCCGCGATGCAGCCCGATCTCGCCGCCTATCAAATACATTGCTTGTTGAGTAACCAAGATAAACAACGACTCGATGCCCTGCTCGCCGAGATGGCATTCGCGCCTGTTGTTGAAAAGGATGCAGCATCGAGTAAGCTGTTGCACCATGCCCAAGGGCAAAGCCATGTATTTCTACATCAATATGCTGATTTTGCAGGAGTTTGCGTGCTACTCATCAGTAATGATATCGCACTGCTGCAACGGCTAATCGGCTTTAAGGCCGCGCCACCAGCACCGTGGGAAAGCTTTCCCGATGTCGATCCTGATACACTCGGCAGTCTGCAGGGCAATATTGAGTTTTGGTGCGATACGTTTTGGCGGCCTTACTGGTTATCACTCAGTGAGGCCGAGCGCAGTCAATACCCCACTAATTGGCATGAATTCAGCGAGTTCCACTAGCAGCGTTATACGGAGGTCAAAATGAAGCTCAAATTTATCACGCTCGCCATGCTGCTTTTTACTCTTGCAGGATGCCTAGTGCCAGAACAGCCCGTCATCCCAGTCAAAGGCGCCAGCAATAAGGATTGGAATAGCCAAACCTTTTGGTATGAACCCTGGGGCAACTCTGGCACCCATAAAGGCATTGATATATTTGCCGCGGCCAATACGCCCGTAATCGCGCCAACGCCGCTGTTACTTCTGTATAAAGGGGAGTTTTTTAAGGGTGGCAAGGTGGTGATTGGACTCGGCCCGAAATGGCAAATCCACTATTTTGCCCACCTCGACAGCCTTAACACATCGACAGGTTTATTTGCGGGACGCGGGGATATGCTCGGCACCGTCGGCACCACAGGGAACGCCCAGGGTAAACCGCCCCATTTGCACTATTCCATTTTAAGCCTGTTACCCAGACCTTGGTTAATCGACACTTCAACCCAAGGATATAAAAAGGCGTTTTACTTAAATCCAATCGACTATTTAGACCCTAAGTAAAGGGTTAGTCGGTTAAGCATTCTCGTTAGCGACGACCTCTGCCGATTGTGCAATAGGCAGCACAATCTCGGTTTCTGTCGCGTTGGCCTGCGCCGCCCGCTCGGCTTTAGAAATATATTTAGGCTTATTGCTGCTATGTAACTTGGCATTGGCTTTTTTCGCCTTTTGCTTAAGCGTTTGATTAATTTTCTTTTTACGGTTCATATGGGCACCAAGGCGAGAAAAAGGTCGCCATTATATTCTTCCTTCGACTCGGCAACAAATGCAGACGGTTAAATCGCTATACAAACCCTCAATCTAAATGCACCTATATTGATAACCGAGTCACAAGTTCAAGAAAGTGCCACTTTTTCCACGCATTTTATTTACAACTCGACTAGACAAGCCCAATTCACTTCCTTAAAATCAGCCGCAATAAAAATCGTTATCATTTGCAATGTTGTTTAACGGAATAGTCTAATGCCAAGGATATCGGTGTAGCAAATTCACTCGCCCTTAGCAGGAAGTTATATGACGTTCAAAACCTCGTTTGTTGCCCTCGCCGTATTTGCCGCCCTCACCCAATCCGCAGTGGCTCAAGAAGCCCCAGATACGGGAACGAATAAGAATAAAGACATCGAAAAGATCACTGTCACCGCGAGCCGCATGGATAAATCGCCAAGCTCCATTCCCAATACAGTGACCATTATCGACCGCGTGCAACTCGAAGAGCAGTTCCGCACCACTAAAGATTTGTCGACTATTATCGGTAACTTAGCACCTAGCTTTTCACCCAGCCGTCAGAAGATGAGCAACACGGGCGAAACCCTGCGTGGCCGCCCGCCATTAATCATGATCGATGGAGTGCCCCAATCCAACCCGCTGCGTAGTGGTGGTCGTTCGGGACAAACTATCGACCCTGCGATGATCGAGCGTATCGAAATTATCCACGGTGCCAATGCGATGCACGGCTTAGGCGCACAGGGCGGTATCATCAACTACATCACCAAAAAACCAACGGGCGATAACCAACACGTCGTCAGTTTCGATGTTACTGTGCCCGACTCGCTCAAATCGAACGGTGTAAGTTTTGGTGCAAGCTATGCGTTTTCGGGCGAATCCGAGCTGATCGATATGTTGGGCTCGGTGAGCTACCGTAATAACGGCGTGTACTACGATGCAAACCACGATGTGATTGGGGTGGACACGACGCAAGGCGAGTCCATGGACAGCCAGAGCAAAGACTTCTTTATCAAACTCGGCCACAATTTTGCCGAGTCGCGCTTAGAGCTGATGGTTAACCATTACAACATGGAGAACAACGGCGATTGGATGCCAGTGAAAGGCGATATAACCACTGGCAAACCAACGGGCGCAATCGAAGAAAAACAACCTTGGGAAGCGGCTAACAACCAAGTCACGACGACTAGCCTCACTTACACCCACGAGAATATTGCAGGTCAACAGCTGAGTATTCAGTTGTTTAATCAAGATTTTGAGGCCGTGTATGGCGGTGGCTGTAACAAGACTTTCTACGATCCTGCATTTGCCAATAACGACAACCTAGTACAATGCGAAGGCCCTAAAGGCGAGAGTTGGTACTATGAGCAATCGCGTAACTCTTCGGTCAAATGGGGATTAAAGACCTCGTTAATTGCCAAAAATATTGCCGATACGGGTATCGACGCCGCCTATGGTATCGACCTGTTCCGCGATACCACAGAGCAGGATTTAGTACAGACGGGTCTGTCGTGGGTGCCTGAAAGCACCTATGACAACTTCGCGCCCTATTTGCAGTTAGATTATGATTTAATTACCGATCTAACCCTATCGACCGGCGTACGCTACGAGCACGCTAAGCTCAATGTCGATGACTACAAGACACTCTACGGCGCGGGAAATAAACAAATTGAAGGGGGCGAAGCGAGTTTCGACGAGACCCTATTCAACATAGGTATCTCCTACAAAATCACTCCAGATATCCGCGTTTACACTAGTTATAACCAAGGTTTTGGTATGCCAGATATCGGCCGCATTCTGCGCGACGGTAACAGCTTCCCTGGCGCCAATCCTAGCATTAGCGACTCTCTATCCCTTGCACCGATTGTGACGGATAACGTGGAGTTTGGCGCCGATTATCAAGGAGAATACTTAAGCGCTAAGATTGCCTACTATCGTTCGGCAACGGATTACGGTGCGCGTTTAGCCTTAAACAGCGACGGCTTCTACGATGTCAAACGTGAGAAGAGCGTGATCGATGGTATCGAAGCCAATATCACCGCCTACCTGACCAGCAACGACGATCTGGGCATGAATTTAGCGATTCAGCGCGGTGAATATGATTCGAATGATGACAACAACACAGATACCGATCTCGATGGTGCCAACATTTCACCGAATCGTATCAACCTGTTCTGGACCCATAATTTCGATAACGAGATGTCGACGCGCGTACAGGCAAACTACTTTATGGACCGTGATTTCGAAGATGCCACAGGCGAGAAATATGCCGAGTTTAATGGCTACACCACTGTCGATGCGTCATTCTCAATGCCGCTCTACACTGGCACCTTAACCTTAGGCGTGCAAAACCTGTTTAATAAGGATTATTTCAACTACTACTCACAAACTATGGGTACCAATGATCGTTATTTCAAAGGCATGGGTCGTACCGCTACTATCGGCTATACAGTCGCATTTTAATTAACCTGCCCGATTTTCTGCATAAAAAAGCGCAACCTAGGTTGCGCTTTTTTATTGAGGATTCGCTAATCCTTCGTCACCACCCAGAGTGCATGCAATAAGCCGGGTAACCAGAAAAATAAACACAACACTATGTTGATTAATAAGTCTTTGCCCGCACCCGCCTTTAAAAATACCGCGACTGGAGGTAATAGAATTGCAATGATGACTAAGAGTAATTTATTTGTATCCATAGCAGGCTGTCCTTAATTGACCTATATCAACTGCTAACTTCGCAGTTAGTGTGCTTGTTTGCAACTTTTTCATAATCCACTGCTTTATTTGAGTAGTAGAAATACCGGCAACCCTTGGTTAATCTTCAGACTTTTTCAACCTAAACCAAAAAAGCCATCTATAGTTAAAGGAAAAAATGAACCTTAACCATGGATCCTCAAGCCCTTTTACTGATCAAGTTTATCTGCCTGCTAACAGGTACTGCGGCTATTGCATGGGGCTTGATCGCTCAACCATTAAAAATCGCCACCTTAGCCAGTATGCGGTTTTCCCTCGCAAACCTCTTTGTATTCCTTGGCATAATACTCAACACTCAGCGAACAGAATCAAATAGTTACCTCTATTGGTTTTGCTCGGATATATTAATCTTGCTGGGATTTATTATGTTACGTTGGGGTACCCAGTACCTTTTTCGTTTAGAGCGCAGCACCAAGTTCGATCTGACCATCCTCTGCATCACCGCCGCATTAATGCTGACGGTTCCCCCGATATCCCACTCAGAGCCAATGCTTGCCATGCTGTTTTCTGCCAATGCCGCCCTCTCCTTTGTGATGCTCACACGGGATAACTACTCTGCAATCAGTCGAGATGTTAGTAACAAAGTCGCGACGGCTATGGTCTTGCCATTAGTCGCCATGGTCATCATCTTCACTTTCCGTTTCTTCATCGCACTGTTTTCGTCAAACGAAGACCATACCTTTATCGCCATCTATCGAGAGGAGGCGACACCAATGCTTTGGTTTTATGTCGTCTTCACCCTTGTTATCAATATTGTGATGATAGGTAATGCCATGACTCGCCTTGTTAGCAAAATCAAAATATTAGCGGAGCGAGACCAACTCACTGGCCTGTGGAATCGGCACGCAATGCAGAAGCGGCTTGCGACTATCCATCAACTTTGGCAAAAAAATAATGAACCCTATAGTGTGATACTGCTCGATATCGATCACTTCAAACAAATCAACGATCAATACGGCCACGCCATAGGCGATCTTGCCTTACTCACCGCGGCGAGACTGTTTAGCACTGTGCTGCGGGAACATGACGTATTATGCCGCCATGGAGGGGAAGAGTTTTTAGTCTTACTGCCAGCCACCAACGCACGCGCCGCCAGAACCGTCGCAGATAAGTTACATAGGGTGTTGAGGGAAAATCCACTGCAATGCCAAGGGCAGGAGATCCAGCTCTATGCCAGTATTGGTTACGCCACCATTTACCGAGGCTGTGAGCCAGACAAGCTCTTAATCGAAGCCGACCATGCCATGTATCAAGCTAAATCAGAGGGGCGAGACAGGATCTGCCAAGCCCTAACACCACAAGCCTAACGCTCGGGCCAGTCTAATGACTCGGGGGCTTGCCAAAGCTTGAGTGTCTCAACTACGGCTGGTGTTGAAAAGACCTCGCCCTGCTCTGGCATATCGCGATACGCATAATCCTGCCAGCGGCCATCCTCATGCTGATAACGAAAATGCAGGCAATAGGCATGCAGATAACAACGATCGGCCATATCAGAGCCATAGAGGGCATCGCCCAAAATCGGCACGCCAAGGCTAGCGAGGGCGACACGCAACTGATGCGTTTTACCCGAGTGGGGTTTGAGTAAATAAAGCCTGAGTCCATCACCAACACTGGTGGAGAAGAATTGGGTTATCGCGGGATTTTCTTTGGTTCGCAGCAACTTAAACATGCTACGGCGGGATTTAGCCATATCGCCAATCACCCAGCCTTGCTTCTTCTTCGGCTTGCCTTTGGCGAGCGCAAGATAATATTTCTGCACTCGATGGGCGCGAAAAAGCTCAGTCAACTGCCGCGCAGCCGCTGGATGTTTGGCTAACAGTAATAGCCCTGAGGTCGGCGTATCGAGCCGATGCACGGCAAAGAGTTTTATCCCTAAATCCTGCTCCAGCTGCGCAACAACACCCGCAGTGCCATCTTGACTGTGAAAATGCACATTCGGCGATTTAGAAATAACAAGAAAATCAGCCTCATCGGCTATGATTCGGTACATGGGGTTCTCAACACTGTCACGCGGATATAGGCCTAAAACTGAATGGTCACCACTAGGCCTGGATGATTATCCGAAAGAGTAATTTGCGCATTGTGCCGCGACATGATCGCTTTGACCATAGATAATCCTAAACCCGTGCCCTGCAAATGTCGGCTTGGGTCGAGACGCACTAGACGCTCAAACACCCTTTCTTTGCTGTCATCGGGGATCCCTGGGCCGTTATCGCAAATCTTAATTTGGGCGCCGGATTGAATAATATCGATGCGAGCGCCTTGACCTGAGTACTTCATCGCATTGTCGACCAGATTATATAAAGCCTGGAACAACAAATATTTATCGCCATAAACTTTATGATCAGATAGAAGCGACAGGCTCAAAGTTTGCTCATTCGATTCGGCGACCGCGTCGGCCATATCCAGCAGATCGGTACATAGCTGCGCCAAGCTCAGCTCCTGCAGATCTAAGGTTTGCTGCCCTTCCTCGATGCGTGTCAGCGAGAGCATGGCATCGAAGGTCGCAAGGCAGTGGTCGAGCTCTTCGGTCAAAATAGCGCAACCTTCGCTGATTTCATCGGGGGATTTGGCCGCTAACTCCTCAAGACCGATGCGAATATGGGATAGGGGCGTACGCAAATCGTGGGCAATATTGTCAGTCACCCCGCGCACCGCCATCAGGTTATTCTCAAGAATATCCAGCACGTTATTAAACTGCAGCGCCAGCATATCGAACTCGTCCTGACGCCAACTGAGCGGCAGACGCGTATCGTAATGCCCCCGCTCAATTTGCTCACTCAAGCGGTTGTACTGCACTAAGCGGCGCAAAATCGCCTTAGAAAACAAATAGCCCAGTGCCAAAGTGAGTACAATAGTCAGCATCACGGCCGTGGCCGCCGCACTGATAAACTTATCGATCAAGGTGGCTAAGTTATCGGTACGGGTGGCAATGAGCACAGGGCCATAGCGGGTCATCACTAGGCCGCCGGTAAGGATATGCAGCTTATCAGGGCCGCCAGTTAAAATCGGGAAATCCCGAGTTTGCGGCAGCATGGGCATGCCTTCGGGCATAAAGCTTAAGGCACCAACCATGTCATAACTGTTACGCCAAGCGATGAGCGCCGTCTGCGGATCGGCGGCACGGATTTGCGCCGCAAAACTACGACGGTCGACAGTAAGAGCAAGCTGCTGATAACGTTGGGTTTCTGACTCGAGATACTGAGTCACTTGGTACTGCTGTTCGATAATCAGTTGCCGATAAAGGGCAAACAGCAAAGCGCCTATGATCACAGTCACTAAGGTCGAGAAGATAATAGTGATGCGCCAGGCGCTGCTTTGGTAAGGCTTAATGCCTTTGGCGTAAGCGATAACCCGCTCCCCTTACGGTTTCAATCAATTCACCGTGGCCTAACTCTTCAAACTTGCGGCGTAACTTGGCGATATGCACGTCGATCACATTAGTACGGGGATCGAAGTGATAATCCCACACAGCTTCGAATAGTAGCGTGCGGCTAATAACCTGATTGGCGTGTTCCATCAGATACTTAAGCAGTTGGAATTCTTTGGGTTGCAGCATTAAATCGTGACCATCTAAGGTCACATTGCGGGTGAGCAGCTCCATTTTTAAGCCGCCGACCACTAAATCTGTGGTAATAGGGACGGATTGACCCCGTTGCATCAACTTTTCGGCACGTACGAGCAGCTCCGAAAAGGCAAAGGGCTTAGTCATATAATCATCGCCGCCCGCACGCAGGCCTTTCACCCTTTCATCCACATGGGCCAGCGCCGACAGGATAAGCACTGGGGTTTGATTGCCCGTGGCTCTGAGGGCGGCTAGCAGTTTCAAACCATCGAGTTGGGGCAACATGCGGTCGAGAATCAAGAGGTCGTACTGACCACTCGTGGCTTGCAGCAGGCCTTGATGACCATCGCTGGCGGTCTCAATATTATGCCCCTGCTCAAGAAATCCTTTAACGATGTAATCGATCGTTGTCGCATCATCTTCAACTAAAAGTATTTTCATCTGTATGCTGCGCTCCCCTGTCTTCACTTAGCGGTAATACTTAGTGTGCTAATCCCACTTAAGTAAAGGTAGTTGCCGTAAATTTTCAATATCGAATGCCAATTTATACTTGCCAGTATCGTCCAGCAACTTTAACTCTAAGTAACTGATACCTAAGTCATGATCTAACTTTGCGTCGGTCAAAAAGGCCTTATGGTCCTTAGTCGCCATCGCAATGATGCCGGAGAAAGTTTGATGCTTAGTGCTGATAAGGCGCGCGGCTTCCACTTCGCCAACATCGTCGGCAGTGACTTTACCCGCTTTTTGTTTCAATAACTTACCATCTCTGGCCCGATATTCGAAACGGGTAATCGCATTCGCCAGCGGATTAATCAACTCAAACTGGTAGACCAATTCGCCTTCCTGCATTTCCATGTCAAACTCGGCGATAACACCAGGAAAATCCTTCTCAATTTGCTGCATCACGCTTAACGGCGGCTGATACTCACCACTCGAAAGCATCGAATACATGCTCTGGGCTGCGGTGGCAATCCCAGATACCAACATGAATCCTAGCAACCATAGTCTCATGGCTCCTCCATAAAAATCGGCTAAGTTTGTATCTTATGAGACAATCAGTTAGATGTCGATGGCGTGCCAAGACCCCATCGTTTTTATCCCTGTTTGCCCATGATAGCGCCTAATTCATCACCCCTGTGGATTGCTCAATCCACTTTGTTCA
This sequence comes from Shewanella sp. MR-4, assembly GCF_000014685.1. Lineage (NCBI taxonomy): Bacteria > Pseudomonadati > Pseudomonadota > Gammaproteobacteria > Alteromonadales > Shewanellaceae > Shewanella > Shewanella sp. MR-4. The sequence continues at coordinate 300,306 of NC_008321.1, read as the reverse complement.
GGCTCGGCAAACACTGACGAATGTATTGAGTTTACCTAATAGCGACTGAAACACCGATGGAAACAAGATTAAGCTTTGATCATCTAGGGATTTTGCAGCATGACATTTACCGTAATAAACCATCATTTAGCCATTTAAAATCACACTAATTGAATTTCAGCAGGTATTTTAGCGCATCTGTGTCGTCAAAAAGTACGATTGGCAATGCAATCCAGTTGTTCTAGAGTCAACTAAAAGGTCATTTGAATCGGAGTGCATATGAAACCAATTACACGCTGGATTAGCTTAAGCTTGCTACTGATAGCAGCATTAAGCGCTTACGCCTATGGCAATGCTACCAGTGCAATTACATTCATATTATTTGGCATGCTGCTGGAAGGAACTTTTTGGATAGGATTACTAGGTAAAAAAGCGTCTTTAACCTATTCTAAAATATGAATTTGCTCAGACTTGAGCGCAACCGTGGTTTGCATGCCCTTGATTAAGCCAAGCTTTTGCACGAGGTGGAGCGACACTTCCGTATTAAGCTGTAGCTTAGTCCCCGTGACATAACAGACGACGCGCACCGACTCGCCCATCACCAGTAAGGAGTCGATGGTGATATCTAACTTATTAAAACTACGGCATAAACGCCCATTCGTGATAGCGTTAAATCGAATACCTTGATTGGCGATCACCCAACGCACTTTACTGCCCACGCTGCGGTCTTTACCAAAATCACTGGCAATCAGTTGCTCGCCAAACTTCAGCCAAGTGATGTCCTTAGTGCGGTCTTGAAACACCACTTCGCCATCGAAAATATTCCTTATCCCCATCTGCCGCGCAACGGCCTCGTTACGTGGCCGCGATAACACCTCAAACGGCGCGCCCTGCTGCAACATCTGACCTTGGCTAATCAAGATCATCGAATCGGCCAGCAACAGCGCTTCATTTAAATCGTGGGTCACCATAATCACGGGGCAAAGCAGCTGCTCTTTTAGGCGGGCAAGCTCGAGGTATAAACGTTCGCGGGTTTCTCTGTCCACCGCCGAGAATGGCTCATCGAGCAACAACACCGACGGTTCACGGGCAAGGGCTCGGGCAAGCGCAACCCGTTGACGCTGACCACCAGAGAGATGCATAGGCAGCCTATCGGGCAGCCCATGGAGATTGACCCGCTCTAACCAGTCCTTCGCTCTGGCTATTCGCTCCGATTTGGGAATATGGTCGAGTCCGGCTACGACGTTTTCGAGCGTGGTAAGATTAGGAAATAGCCCAAAATGCTGTGGCATATAGCCGATATGACGCTGCTGCGGCGTTAGCGCGGTGCGACTCTTGTTGTCGAACCATGGCGTCTCACCAAACACAATTCTGCCCGCATCGGGATGATTTAGTCCTGCGATCATCCGCAGTAGCGTTGTCTTACCGCCGCCAGAAGGCCCGACGACAGCCAGCACCTCACCCGCCTTGCAGCTAAATTCGGCGCTCAGTTTTATGTGTTTATGGTTTTGGATCTGGCAGTGCAGATCAGCGATGATTTGCGCCACGCTGACCTCCTAAACGCCGCGATAAACTGGTGGTGAGCGCCAATGCGGTAATCGCGAATAACAGCAATACCAGAGACATAGTTCCTGCAGCACCAAAATCAAAGGCCTGAACACTGTCGTAGATGGAAATCGAGATAGTCTTGGTCTCGCCGGCAATATTCCCGCCCATCATCAACACGACCCCAAACTCACCGAGTACATGGGAGAAGCACAGCACTAAGGCGGTCAGCACCCCAGGCCACACCATAGGCAATTCAATTTTCAGCAGAATCTTAAGTTTGCTCATGCCGCAACAGGCTGCAGCATCGCGCACATCATGAGGAACAGCTTCAAAGGCGCGTTGTATCGGTTGCAGCGCAAAGGGAATATTCACCAGCACGGACGCCAGCACTAACCCCGAGAAATGAAACACTAACTGCTGCCCAGTTAGACGCTCTAACCATTGCCCTAACCAGCTTTGACTCCCTAGCCCCACCAGCAAGTAATACCCGATCACAGTCGGCGGTAAGACTAAGGGCACCATGATTAAGGCTTCAACCCAGGACTTACCCACAAACTGACGGTAGGCTAAGGCTCGGCCCGCCAGAATCGCCAGCGGGATCAGCACCAATACCGTGATGCTACTGAGCTTGACCGATAACCAGAGTGCCTGCCAATCCATTTAAGGCCTTACTGAGCGGGTAGACCAAATCCGTATTGCAGGAATACGGCTCTGGCGGCATCAGATTGAAGATATTGATAAAAACGCTCTGCGGTTGCTCCCGCTTTTGGCATCAAGGCCATGCGTTGATTGAGTGGCCCATGCAATTCTTCGGGCAAGGCAATCGCCTGACCTAAGGCCTTAAACTGTGGCGCTAAGGCAAGGGATAACGGAATAATCCCGCCTTGAGTGGAGCCACTCACGGCAAATTGCGCCGCTTGGGAGGCATTTTCGCCCAAGATTAACTTAGTTTGTAGGCCATCCCACAAGCCTAATTTTTGTAGGAGTTCGCGGGCGCGCTCCCCATAGGGCGCATGTTCAGGGTTAGCAATCGCAAAGCGCTCCAACTTATCCGCGGCGAGCAAGCTTTTTACTCCGTTCAGCTCGGCATCTAAGGTTAAGGGTGACTTATTTGGGGCCACTAAGGCTAGGCGACCGACCGCGTATTGCACGCCAGCATCGCGAGTAAAGCCTGCTTTCTGCAGCTCATGGATATAACGCTCATCGGCGCTGAGCAAGAGTTCAAACGGCGCACCATGTTGAATTTGCGCGACAAAATTCCCCGACGAGCCGTAGGAGACTCGCACCTTAAGCCCGGTTTCGGCGCTGAAGTTTTTAACAATATCATCTAGGGCAAACTTGATATTGGCGGCGGCCGCAATCGCTGGCACAGTCTCGGCGCGGCTAACGGCAGGCATCACAGCGACACAGCACGACAAGCCGAGAGCAAATACTAAACTCCAGATTTTGCCTAACCCTGTCACACTGTGCATAAACTCACCCTCACTCTCGCCTACGACTGACTCAGTCTTACGTTAGTCTTTGTGTTGCCACAATTTCGCCGCTTGCTCATCGGCGTCCTTGGCTTCGACCCAATTCTTGCCCTTGTCCCCGGCTTCTAATTTCCAGAAAGGGGCTTTGGTTTTCAAAAAGTCGATTAAGAATTCGCAGGCAGCAAAGGCCGCCTTGCGATGGGCACTGGTGACGCCGATAAACACAATTTGCTCACCCAGCGCCATAGTGCCCACACGGTGGATAACCGTAACTTTATTGAGTGGCCAACGCTCACGCGCCTCGGCCACGATTTGCTCGAGCACACGCTCCGTCATACCGGGATAGTGTTCTAAGGTCAGGTCCGTCACCACTGAACCGTCGTTAAAGTCGCGCACTTTGCCAACAAAAGTCACAACGGCGCCATCGCTATTGTCTTGGGCTAATTGGTGGTACTCGTCGGCCACATTAAAATCGACGGTTTGAACCCGCACATTTGGCAGTAAGCGCATATCAACCTCCAGTCACAGGCGGGAAGAAGGCGACTTCATCACCATCGCTCACTCGGGTATCCCATTGGCTGATGGTTTGATTCACCGCCACCAGCAATTTGTCCGAGGCTAACACTTTGGCCCATTTATCGTCGGTGGCCGCGAGTGTTGCGCGTAATCCTTCTGCGGTTTGTGTCTGCTCGCTCGCTTCAACACTCAGTTGGGCAGTTCCTAAAAGCTCACGAACTTGGGCAAAAAACAACACATTAATCATATTTTTATCTCGCTTTACGTTATTCAGCTTTAAAGTGTCCCGACTTGCCACCGCGTTTTTCGAGCAGGCGCACCTGTGAAATCACCATGTCTTTCTGCACGGCTTTACACATGTCGTAAATCGTCAGCGCTGCGACAGAGGCCGCCGTGAGCGCCTCCATTTCGACACCGGTTTTACCGGACAATTTACACAGGCTAGTGATGCGCACGCGATTGTGCTCAGGCTGTGCCTCAAGCTCGACTTCGACCTTGGTTAGCATTAATGGATGGCATAACGGAATTAAATCTGAAGTCTTTTTCGCCGCTTGGATCCCCGCGATACGCGCGGTGGCAAACACATCGCCCTTATGGTGGCTGCCGCTCATGATCATCTCGAGGGTCGTACTCGCCATCTCGATAAAGGCTTCGGCACGGGCCTCGCGCTCGGTCACGGCTTTCTCGGTCACATCGACCATATGGGCATTGCCGTCGGCGTTAATATGGGTAAATACATTGCTCATTGAAGCGATCCTTTAAACTGATGCCAAATTCAAGCATAGGGAAGTTAAGCGCCATCGCGAAATTTAACCTAATGAAAGATAACGCGATAAGCAGACTAAGACCTAAGTTAGATTAACCGCCAATCGAGGCTAGATGTTGCGTCACGCCAGTAATGCCCTGATGCAGATAATGGGTTTCCTTCTTCTGCGCCAGTTGACCGTGTAACCGCTCGATTAATTCCGCTTGCTGACTCGGGTGTTGCAGTAGATCACGCAAATCGATGCCAGACTCGGTAAAGAGGCACAAGTGCAGCTTACCCTTGGCCGAGACCCGCAAGCGATTACAGCTCGCGCAGAAGTTAGTGGCGTAGGGCATGATCAAGCCGATACGGCCCTTAAAGTCACTGTGGCTGAAGTTTTGCGCAGGGCCATCGTCGGCGCGAGGCGTATCTAATTGCCAGCCCTCAGCTTGCAACAGCGCTTTAATATCGGCACCAGCCAAATGGTGAGCCTGAAAATACTCGCGACCAAGGCCTGTTTCCATCAACTCAATAAAACGCAGATCGATAGGCGTGTGCTTAATCCAATTTAAAAAGCGCGGTAAATCTTTATCGTTCATGCCTTTGAGCAATACCGCGTTGACCTTCACCCGTTCAAAGCCCGCGGATAAGGCGGCATCTATGCCACGCATCACCTCATCGAACTTATTCTCGCCAGTGATCTGGTAAAACATCTTAGGATCTAAGCTGTCCACCGACACATTGATACGGCGTAGCCCTGCGTCGAACCACTCTTGGGCATGCTTCTCGAGCCTATACCCATTAGTAGTAGTGGCTACGGTATGAATTCGAGGATTGTCGGCGACCACTCGAATGATATCGGTAAAATCTTTACGCAGCGTGGGTTCGCCGCCAGTGATACGGATTTTTTGAGTGCCAACCTGGCTAAATGCGGACACAAGATTTTCTATCTCACTGAGAGATAAGAACTGTTGTCTACCATTCGGATGATAACCATCGGGGAGACAATAACTGCATTTGAAGTTACAAACGTCAGTGACTGACATTCGTAAGTAATGAAATTTACGACCAAAATTGTCTTGTAATTGAGACATGATCACCTTTCCAAGTGTGGGAGGCGAGTGCATTTCTTTACTCACCCCAGTGGCCTTATTGCCACGGCTACACCCCCATATCTGTCGACTTAGGTAGGCAAGCTCGGAGAACCGTCATTCGTGATTATAAGCCGAAAGTATTGCCTAGCTATACCCCCAAACAGGTATTTCTTGATCCGCTTCAAGTGAGCGTGAACAAACTGTGACAGCGCTCACCCAAAGATTTGTCATTAATTAGGCTAAACAGCCTGTTTAGCCCCTGTGCCCTGCGGTGATTTTGAGGTAAGGTGGACATCAGCAATAAAACGCCCGTTTACAAACAAACTACAACACCCGGTAAAAATCGGGGATATGCGAAGGAAGAGGTGAACTGATGGAACGCGAATCAATGGAATTCGATGTTGTTATCGTCGGCGCAGGCCCAGCTGGCTTGGCCACTGCGTGTCGGTTGATGCAGATATCACAGAGTTCAGGCAAAGAAATGACCGTCTGCGTGGTAGAAAAAGGCTCCGAAGTGGGCGCGCACATTCTATCTGGCGCCGTATTCGAACCACGAGTGTTAGATGAGCTATTCAGCGACTGGCGCGATTCAGGCGCTCCCGTCACCACAGCCGTGACCCACGATGAAATCTATCTACTCAACTCCGCCACCGACAGCAAACTGATGCCCAATGCGTTTGTGCCTAAAACCATGCACAACGAAGGCAACTATATTGTCAGCGTAGGTAACCTCTGCCGTTGGCTCGCGACCCGCGCCGAAGCGCTCGGCGTAGAAATCTTCCCAGGCTTTGCCGCCAGCGAATTACTCTTCAATGAAGATAACAGCGTGAAGGGCATCCTGATTGGCGACATGGGTATAGGTGCCGACGGCCAACCGAAGGACAGCTTTATGCCCGGCATGGAGCTACATGCCAAATATACTGTGTTCTCAGAAGGTTGTCGTGGTCACTTAGGCAAACAGCTGATCGCGAAATACCACTTAGATAATGGCAAGACTCCACAGCATTACGGCCTGGGCTTTAAAGAAATCTGGAAAGTCCCCGCCGAACAACACGAGCAAGGTAAAGTGGTGCACACAGGTGGTTGGCCATTAACCGATGGCGCATCGGGTGGCGGCTTCCTCTACCATATGGAAGACAACCAAATTGCCGTGGGGCTGATTATCGACCTCAACTACAAGAATCCCCATTTAAGCCCGTTCGATGAGTTCCAGCGTTATAAGACTCACCCAGTTATCGCCAAATACTTAACCGGCGGTGAACGTTTGAGCTATGGTGCTCGCGCAATCACTAAGGGCGGCCTGAACTCACTGCCGAAGATGAGTTTCCCCGGCGGTCTGCTGATTGGTTGCGATGCGGGTACCTTAAACTTTGCCAAGATCAAAGGCACCCACACCGCCATGAAGAGCGGTATTGTCGCGGCTGAAACCTTAGCCAAGGCGATGCTGGCCGAGGTTGAAGGCGGTAAAGATCTGGATTGTTTCCAAACCCATCTGGAAGAAAGCTGGTTACACGAAGAGTTATATAAGTCGCGCAACTTTGGCCCAGCAATGCACAAGTTTGGCACTTTCCTCGGCGGTGCATTTAACTACATAGATCAAAACTGGTTCGGCGGTAAGTTCCCTATCACCCTGCGTGATGAGCACCCAGACTATGCACAAATGGCCCCAGTAAGCGCCTACAGCAAGATTGATTATCCCAAGCCCGATGGCAAACTCAGCTTCGATAAGCTCTCTTCAGTCTATCTGTCGAGCACTTATCATGAGGAAGACCAACCTTGCCATCTGCGCTTAAAAGACAACAGCATCCCGCTCGGAATAAACCTGACGCAATTTAACGAGCCAGCCCAGCGTTACTGCCCTGCTGGCGTGTACGAAATCGTTGAAGAAGCCGGCCAGCCTAAGTTTGTTATCAATGCGCAAAACTGCATCCACTGCAAAACCTGCGACATTAAAGACCCTAGCCAAAACATTACTTGGGTGACGCCTGAGGGTGGCGGTGGTCCAAACTACCCCAATATGTAATCTAAATAGATAAGGCGCTCACTGAGCGCCTTATCTTTGCTTGCCTTCACGCCACACTTTGGTCACAATTGCGCCATAAAAATCACATGCTTCAAATCAGCAACTCATTTCCATCTATACTCTACATAACAAGATCTACCGCAAGAGCAACAGGTTAGGCCCAATAAATGTCTTGTACGCTGTTTTATTCGGCATTCGACCTAAACAAAGGTTAACTTTTAACATTTCTGTCCGATACTTGTTATTGGCTAGAAAACGTCGACCGATATTTCTAAACGTCTAACACAGGCATATTGATATTTATGATATTGAATAACCTAACTATTAAGCAGAAAATTCTGCTGACAGTGACATTTGCTGTGCTGCTGTCGACCGTACTCGTGGGCGTCCTCAGTCAGCGTAGTGCAAAAAGCGTGGTACAGCAGCGTATGCTCGGGTCGGAAATGCCCAGCCTAATGATGCAGATCCGCAACAAGATTGAGCTGGATATTTCGAGCTTAATGAATGCCGCCGAACAACTCGCCAGCAGCCGTATGTTACTGCAATGGCTTGAAAACGGTCGTCCACAGGAGCAAGAACCGCAAGTCGTTGCCCAGCTGAAGGACATCACCCGCCAATATCATTTGGCCCAAGCCTCCTACGCCGATAGACAAACCGCAGCCTACTACACTCAGGATGGTTTTTTACGCGTACTCACCCCAGCGCAGGATAGTTGGTTTTTTGGTTATCGCGACAGCGGCCAAGAGCGGATGCTTAACGTCTTTACCGAAGCCAATGGCGAGGTAAAACTCTTTATCAACTATCAGCAACCTAATGGCCGCGGACTCGTTGGCCTCGCCAAATCCCTCGATGATATGGTGCGCCTATTGGGCTCCTTTAAGATTGAAGAAACCGGCTTTGTTTACTTAGTCGATGCCAAAGGCGAGATAAAACTGCATCCCGACGCCAGCCAAATTGGCAAGAGCAGCCTCAAGAGCTTGTACTCAGGCGCCAATATCAGTTCATTACTCAATCGTAATGACTTCAACTTGATCGATACCCAAATCCAAGGTGAAAACACCTTCGTAGCCAGCAGCTATATTCCCTCCATGGATTGGTATCTCGTGGCACAAGTGCCTGAAGCCGAAGTGTTCGCCCTGCTAACGGATGCCGCCTACCAGATCTTAATTTGGACCTTAATCATTGCCGCGGGCTTTATCATGCTGGCGATTGTGGTGGCAGGTTCTGTAAGCCGCCCTATCGCACAAGTCGCGGCAATGTTCCGTGATATTGGCGAAGGTGAAGGCGATTTACGCCAGCGCCTCCCCGTTAAAGGTGAAGATGAAATTGCCCAGCTGGCACAAGGGTTTAATAGCTTTATCAGCAAAATCCAAGACTCAGTGATTGAGGTTGCACAGACCAGTGAACAGCTCGGCTTCTCGGCGAAGGATGTGTCTAATCAGGCGCAGCAAACCCTTGAAGACAGCCATGAGCAAAAAGATCGCACTATGATGGTCGTGACTGCCATTAATGAGATGGGTGCCACGGTAAATGAAATCGCCAGCAACGCCGCCCAAGCTGCTGTTGCGGCAAAAGATGCCGATACCGAATCCAATAGCGGCCAAGTGGTGGTGACCCGTGCTCGGGATACCATCAATCAACTCTCCCACGATGTGGAACAAGTCGGCGAAGTAATTGAATCCCTCGCGACTCATACCAAGTCTATCGGCGGCATTCTCGATGTGATCCGCGCGATTTCGGAGCAAACCAACCTGTTAGCCCTAAACGCCGCGATTGAAGCTGCACGTGCTGGTGAGGCGGGACGAGGCTTTGCCGTGGTAGCCGATGAAGTCCGTAATCTAGCATCGCGCACCGCCGCATCGACCAACGAAGTCCAAGGTATGATCGACAAGTTGCAATCCGAGGCCAGCCGAGCGGTGAATGCCATGGCCCAAAGCCGTGCGCGCTCCCACGAAGGGGTGGCCGCCGTCGATGAGGCCAGCCAATCTCTGGTAGGCATTAGTGACCGTATTGGCCTGATCAGCGATATGAACATTCAGGTGGCTGCAGCGACGGAAGAGCAATCGACCGTGGTAGAAGATATCAACCGCAACGTGACCGAAATTAACGAGATCACCCAGCGCACCGCCAGCACGGCACAGGCTGCGGCACAGGCGAGCTTAGCGCTAAACCAACTCGCCCACCGCTTAGACACCTTAGTGGCGAAATTTAAGGTGTAAGCCAAAGATGGGTTGAATCCAAACAACAACGCCTTAGCGAGTCTCTCCCTAAGGCGTTTTTATTGAATCGCTTTAAAAGCAATTAGTTATCGGAAAGGAACTTAATCGTCAGCGGATAACGATACACTTGCCCTTCGCTCGCCTTAATGATCCCAAGGATAGTGCAAACTAAGTCGAGAATACCGAGGATGATCAAGAAGATAAACCCAATGCCCACAAAGGCTAACAGCCCGCTGATAATCACATAGATCAACAGGCTTAATTTAAAGTTCAAGCAACTACGGCCGCATTGGTCGACAAAAGCCGACTCTTCACGTTTCATCAACCACATAATCAGTGGTCCGAGAATTGAGCCTAATGGCACTAAATAACCGATTAAACTGGAGGCATACACAAGTAAGCCAAAATCTCTTTCACTCTTAGTCACTGACTCAATCATTACACTTTCCCTGTATTATCGTTTGAAAAATAAAGTTTATTTACCTTTTGGCCCATACAAGCGCATCTGCCAATCTTCGACTTGCTGTGTCGCTAAGCGCCGCTGCAGGCTATTCACCCAGCTTTGTGCCAACCCTTCACAGGAGGCGAGTCTATCATAGGCTTTGGCATCGTATTCGGGTGAGAAGTACAACGCCATGGCCTCGGCGACACTGATATCGGTTTTACGCTCGACTAATTCTATCCTGTCGTTTAGCTGAATCACACCTGGGGTTAATACTCTGTAAAACCAACCGCATAGCTGACTCTGCTGCATGGCAAGGGCAAAGTCTCTATGGCCAAATTGCAGGTTCAATTTAAAGCAAGGTGAGCGCGGCTGAGTCACCTGCACTGTCACAGCGCCGATTTGCAGGATATCGCCGATATTGACCTCGGTTTCATTCAAACCAACAGTGCTGATGTTTTCACCCATGCTCGGCGCATCTTCGAGTTGGGTGATTAAATCCCAGCGGCGGTACTGACCATAATGCTCGCGAGGGAAATGATGCAGCACTCGGTCGAGTCCGCCATGGTGCTTAGGATCGGCTTGCGCATCGCCTTCGACATGATCGACATACACTCGCAACTGCTGCGCCGATTTTTTACCGTCGATACCAGTAGAAACACCGTCAATCTCTCGTAGAACCGCCCCTAAATACAAACCCGATAATCTATTTACCAACAAGGTCGACATTTATTACTCCTACTTCATCGCTATCCGTAGCCTATCTATAACTCAAGATTTTGCTCTTGATTCAAGACTTTGCCTTTGCAGACTCGGCCAGACTAACAGCAGATTACTGATTGAGAACCACCTGATTACGCCCCGATTCTTTCGCCTGATACAGGGCGAGATCCGCTCGCTTGATCAAATCTTCAGCAGGCTCGAGTTTTTGGTATTCGGCTACCCCAATACTCACTGTTATTGCTATGTGCACGCCATTCACTTTTAACTCGCGCTGGAAAATTAAATCTCGGAAATGCTTCGCTAATTCAGCAGCATGGCTAAGATCCATCTCTGGCAATAACACGATAAATTCCTCACCGCCCCAACGGCAAAGTATGTCCTGCTCTTTTAATTGACTACGCAGTAGGTTGGTGACGGTTTTGAGCACTAAGTCACCGACGCTATGGCCATAGCTATCATTCACTTTTTTAAAGTGGTCTATATCAATAAGCAGAATTGAAATGGGTGTCCGCGATAGTTTTGCTTTGTCTAATGCCTGATGGAAATATTCTTCAAATACTTGGCGATTCGCGGCGCCGGTCAGTTTGTCGGTTGAGGCCATGATCTCAAGCTTGCGCTGATAACGGCCTAAGGTCATGTTTGAAATCAGCAAAATCCCAATCGTTACCAGCAAACTTAAACCTAAGTTACTCCAAAAGGTATTCAGCAGTTCTTGCTCCTGCGGCGCATCTTCCTGCTCAACGATAAGATACCACTTGAACTCGGGTACTAAGCGGCTGTTTAGATAGGCAGTTTTACCGTTTCGCTGATAGCTAAAGGCCGCGCTCGGGCTAGTCAGAATCCGCGTGGCAAGCTGCTCGAGTCCGGCGCTAGTCTGTAATGAATCAGCACCGTCATACTCATCGCCATGGAGGGTGACATTACCCTGCCTATCGGTGAAAAATACCCGGCGATTGTAACGTTTCTGATAGAGTTCGATCAGTGCCTTAACCTTTTCAACCGCAAGGCCAACACCAGTGACGCCAATAAACTTACCGTCAAAATCGAAAACTTTGTAGTTAACAAATACGGTTGTTTTGGTCCGATCCGCGGTATCGGCATCGATATTTATTTCGTAATGTTCTGATTCGGGCAAAGAGCGAACGCGGAAATACCAGGCATCGTTTGGGTCGACATCTTGGATCTGCTTGAGCACTCCCGATGAGTGGTAATAATTACGGCTCTGCTCCGAGACAAAAAAGCTGGTGACTGTATCGTATTTATCTTGGATTTCTTTGAGATAACGGATCAGTTTTTCAGGCTCCTCTTCATGGTTTAGCATCCAATCACGCACAAAGGTATCCTGTGCCATAAGCGAGGAGATAAAGATAGGGCGAAGCAGATCCTGCTGAATTTCAGAATAAATATTGTCGCTGGTTAAGGGTAACGTATTGCTCTCAATCTGCTGGCTCAAGGAGTCATGGGCGACTTTGTAACTGATCCCACTGGTGACTAAAAAGGCCACCAGCAACAGCACTGACAACAACCAAATAAACTTCTTTTTATCATTCCAAACGTGATTGCCCATTTCCAACTCCAGCAACGATAGGCTTATTATTTTATTTCAACGAGATGCGTTGCCTGAATGTTAACGCAATCCCTCGCCGACCGCACAATATTTCCACAAAATGAACGTTCGGTAACGGAATAACATTATTCGAGCTAAAAAAATGCCCCGTTGGGGAAACGGGGCAAACATGCGAACCAACAAAATGGGAGAAAAGCACAAGAAAACGTTAAGGGACAAGAGCTATTCGTCACTGAACACACTCTAGCAAGCCTAAATGACAGAAAGATGACTTACCTTGCACGTCACATTGAGGCTCATCAGCCATTCTAACCTTCTAAATAGTGTTTCAATGCTTCACCGGGGATAGAGCTGTCGGTGGCCACGGCAAATGCTGCCCAAATCGCGCCTTCGGCCATGGCTTCGGTAATGGTTTTACCCGCGCAGAGTCCATGGATAAGCCCTGCGGCATAGGCATCTCCAGCACCTGTGGTATCAACCACTTCAGCTGGCACTGCGGGCACATGCTGAACATCATTTTGGGTATAAACCTTAGCGCCGCGTACACCATCAGTCACCACAAAATAGCGTAGCGATTCACCACCGATACTCACGCCATAATCCCATGAGGCGACATCACAGCGGCCTTGCATATCACTCACTGACGCAAGCAACACGTGGCAAGGACGAGGTCTGTCATCCTTCGCCAGTTGCGCCACGACAAGACAATGATCCAGCGCGGTTTTCGCCCAACTAACCGTGCCCTCAGCCGAGGTATTAAAATACAGCGCATCCCAATGTTGCCATTTGGGCGGCACTGCTAATTCAAAAACCGGACGCTGCGGACGAATGATGGTGCGCTCACCGTCGGGTGTCATCACCAGTAACATTTCACAGGTATTTCCCGCGCGGCGCTGCACTAAACGACAATCGAGTCCCTGAGTACTCGCCTCAGCAATAACCCAATCGCCCATTTCATCCCGCCCGACTTGGCTCACGAGTGCAACCCTATGGCCCGCCCACACCAGCCCAAGCCCGGTATTAGCGCCGCCACCGCCGAGCCTTTGTCCGCCATCTTGATAATGAAAGCGACCGCCCGTTTTCAATGGTTTATCAAGGATCAACACTCGGTCACAGTTAAGATTGGCCACCAGCAAAATATTTGCCATGACAGGACTCCATAATAAAAGAACAGACCGCGCTAACTCTCGGCGATGACTCGGTTAAAAGAGCCATCAATCTAGACCAAAACCTCAGGTGACACAATCGCAGCTATTCAAGGTGTTGAACCCCATCACGGCAGCCAATAGCAGTTTTTGCTGTAAGACTTTATCCATATTTGAATTCAGCGAGACAACCCACCCAGCACCTTAAACGTTAAATAAAACCACGCAATATACTGATAAATAATAAAAATACTCTTAAATGCGTGATTTTTAGACATTTATTAATAAAAGTGTCATCAAATGCCATCCCACACTAGATTAGAAAAAGGTTAAACTGGTTGTTCAAGGATGAAAGACGCAAGGAATGCCTATGCTAATGGATTGGTTGCATCAGGATATTGATGGACAAGAGCAATTACGCCGTTATCGACAATGTGTAGAAGAGTTTAACGAGTTAGAGTTTCATGACGCCTATGTCGCGAAGATTCAGCATGAATATCAGTTACTAAAAGCGTTATTTGAGGAGCAGTCGGTTCAGTCTTATGAGCCTGACTGCTCAGAAAAATAAGAGTGCGGTTAGTCGACCGCCTTAAAGGGAGAAAGCGAGGTAAACTTTACATCCAGTTGCCAATCTTGGATCACCATCTCAGATGGTTGCCAACTGTCATCAACCCACTCGTAAATCAGCCCAGGATCCTCCTCCGCATTGACCAACAAACGACGACCATCTTTTAGAACAATTGTATAATCAAGCCCCTGCGCATCCACACTCTCAATATCCCCCAAGACTTTGTGATGAATGCTTGAAATTGCGCCTGTCGCTTTCACTGCGTCAGTTTTTTTTGCTCCGCTGTAAAATCTCAGTGCCTCATTGGTAGCGGGTTTATGAAATACAAACTCTTCAGTCACGCCCACAACGATCGACGGATCAAGCTCATACCAAGCGGGTATCCATAATGCGTTCATTGCCATCCCGTTATATCCTGCATAATAATTTTACGGACGAGAACATTCTGCCTTAACCTTGGCAGATAAAATACTGGTCAGGGATAAAATAATTTTAACCTTCAGCAGACAATTTCTCCCAAGCGCTAACCCACATAGCTGCAATAAAAATGAAATCTTTACGGTCATATGCTCTACTTCGAGTTAGTGATTGGAGCCATGCTTACTTTCTGTTAGCTTGAAAAAAACAGCTCAATAACTGCCACATTTTGTTGATAGAGTGATCCAATAAACCCATGCCACGTATTGAGCCTGATAACCCATAGCCACCTTGATGGCATCTGCTTGCCCTATGGAGAAATCGAATATGCCAGTTTTGCAAACACCCAAACTTACGGGTGAGAATGAGGCGCTGAAACGTCAAGAGCTTAAGCAATACTTCAACCAAACATGGGCACTCTACGAATCCTTATTCGAGCTGATAAAGCTTGACGAGGCTTATTACGTCAAAGCCGAACCACTGCGCCATCCGCTGATTTTTTACTTTGGCCATACCGCCACTTTCTATATCAATAAACTCAAGCTGGGTAAGTATCTCGATGAACGAGTGAATGATCACTTTGAATCTATGTTTGCCATCGGTGTGGACGAAATGTCTTGGGATGACCTCGACGAAACCCACTATCAATGGCCAAGTGTCGCAGAGGTAAAGACTTATCGGGAGCAAGTCAAACAGGTCGTCAATCAACTGATTGATACCATGCCAATCACTCTGCCGATCAGCCAAGACAGTCCCGCTTGGGTCATCTTGATGGGCATAGAACACGAGCGCATTCACTTAGAGACCTCTTCCGCCATTATTCGCCAGCTTCCATTAGAGGATGTGTGTACCAATGCACAGTGGCCAGAATGTCAGGATGTTGGCAACGCCGAACCCAATCAACTACTTGCCGTGGCGGGAAAAAAAATCACCTTAGGTAAAAAAGAGCAAGACAACACCTATGGCTGGGATAACGAATACGGTAACAAGAGTTTTAAAGTCGCCGACTTTAAAGCCTCAAAGTACTTAGTGAGCAATCAAGAATACCTAGCCTTTGTCGAAGGGGGAGGCTATCAAACTCAAGACTATTGGAATGAGGAAGGACAAGCTTGGCTGGCATATACCCAAGCCCAAATGCCACGTTTTTGGCGCCGCCGCGATGATAAATGGTGGCAACGTAACCTCGCCAGCGAAATCCCCTTGCCGCTCAATTGGCCCGTCGAAGTCAATCAACTCGAAGCTAAGGCCTTTTGTAATTGGAAGGCGCGCCAAAGCCAGAGCAATATTCGCCTGCTCACCGAAGCCGAGTGGTATATCTTGCGGGAAAATGTACCGAGCGACGCCCCCGATTGGCATGAAGTTCCAGGCAATATCTCGCTAGCTTATTACGCCTCTTCCTGCCCGGTGAACCGCTTTAAACACAATGATTTTTATGACATTGTCGGCAATGTCTGGCAATGGACTGAAACCGCTATCGACGGTTTTAATGGTTTTGCCGTACATCCGCTCTACGATGATTTTTCGACGCCGACCTTCGATGGCAAGCACAATCTGATTAAGGGCGGCTCGTGGATCTCAACCGGCAATGAAGCCATTGCGGCTTCACGTTATGCCTTTAGGCGCCACTTTTACCAGCATGCAGGATTTCGTTACGTCGAGTCGTTGCAAAATCCAGAACAAATGGCCGAGGTGAATGTGTACGAAACCGATGAACTGATTTCCCAGTATTTAGAATTTCACTATGGCGCCGAGTACTTTGGTGTGCCTAATTTTTGTGTTAATGGGGTGCAACAAGCACTCAACGAGATCCAACTTGAGCACACCACCAAAGCCTTAGATATAGGTTGCTCAGTCGGACGCGCTAGTTTTGAGTTAGCCAAAGTGTTCGACCGCGTGGATGGCATCGACTTTTCGGCGCGCTTTATCCAGCAGGCTTACGCCCTGACCGAACAAGGCGAAAAACGCTACACCATTCGCACCGAGGGAGACTTACAGGAATTCAAGAGTGTCAGCCTTGCTAAACTGGGATACCTTGGCGAAGCCAAAAAAGTCAATTTTATCCAAGGGGATGCCTGTAATCTCAAGCCAATCTACACAGGATACGATTTGGTCTATGCCTCAAATCTCATCGACAGATTGAACGACCCTCAACATTTCCTCACCAGTATTGGACAACGCATCAATCAAGGAGGATATCTGGTTATCGCCTCGCCCTATACTTGGCTCGAAGACTACACGCCAAAGGATAAATGGCTTGGGGGGATTAAAGTCAAAGGGGAGAACTTCACTACTTTAGATGGGTTAACCGAAACCTTGATAGGCCAATTTGAACTGGTCGCGGTGAAAGAAATCCCCTTCGTTATCCGCGAAACCAAGCGTAAATTCCAGCATTCGATTTCAGAGATGACGATCTGGCGTAAGCGTTAGTTTTTCAAGATTAATCGTCGCCCTAAAGAAAAAATCCGCCAGATAATCCCTTCTGGCGGATGCATAACAAACGGCGCAGCAATAATAGTCACCCAGTTGCAAGAACGGCGAATGCTCGGCATTGCTTACTTATGCTTGGCACTGCGTCCTAGACCTTAAACTGAGCCGTTGTTAAACCAAGTTGGTTTGCTAGCCCTAACAGGCTGCGGGTGCTCGCGGCCACTTGGCTAATGGCCGCGCTATTTTCCTCCGCCGCCGCGCTGAGCCCTGCAATGCCTTGGGCAATCGTCGCCGACACAGTGGTTTGTTCCTCTGCGGCCGTTGCCGTTTGGATCATTAAGGCTTTGAGTGTTTCGAGCCGCATAGCAATATCATCCACCGCCGCTTGCATGCCTTCGGCATCCTCAGCCGTTTTAGATGCCTCAGACGAACAAGTCACGCTATGCTGCGCCAGCACACCCGATTGCTGCTGGATCCCCTGCAATACCTTTCCAATATCCTGCGTCGCCTCTTGTACCTTCACCGCAAGTTGCCGCACTTCATCGGCCACCACCGCAAATCCACGCCCATGCTCGCCTGCTCGGGCAGCTTCAATCGCCGCATTGAGGGCTAACAGATTGGTTTGCTCGGCAATCGCATTAATCACATCCAACACACTGCCGATTTTCTGGCTATCAGCCTCAAGATTTCCGACCTGCTGATGAATGGCGGCAAAACTTGCTAGTGTCACCTGTAAGCTTTGGCGGGTACTCGCAAGATTTTGTGAAAGAATGCCACTCGATTGAGTACAAGAGGCCACCTCGTCGGAGGATTTCAGAGTATTGGTACTGATTTCGGCGGCGGCATAACTCATTTCCTCTACGGCCGTGGCTAACATGTCTGTCTCTTTCGCTTGCAATTGAATGCTGCAATCGGCCTGACACATAGCCGCAGAATTTTGTTCTGCTGCAGATTCCAATTCATGACCCATGCCCACCAATTGGCTAATAATTTCCTTTAATTTAGTCTGCATCCTCGCGAGCCAGCTCATTAAATGATTATCGGCATGGCCGTGGGAGAGACTATGGGTTAAGTCCCCGGAAGCGATAAGGCTAGTCAAATGACACATATCCTCAGGCTCACCGCCCAAAGGCTTAAGTACAAAGCTGGTCACAAGTTTTGCAGCCACGATAGCCAGCACCACAGACAAGGCACACACCATCAGCCCGATATACATCATATGGTAGGCAGGCGCGGCAATTTCACTCACATCAATCTCGGCCATTAAGCCCCATTTGAGTCCCATCTCGACAACAGGAGAGTAAGCCGACAGCACCAAATTATGATTATAATCATATATCTGTATAACCCCCTCTTGCCCTGCCAATGCCGCTTTTACTGCCAGAGTATCCACCCCATTTTGTGCGATAGTGCCCGCAAAAGAGGCTGACACAGTTCGGTTTTTAGGATCGAGGAAAGAGTCAGAACGCATTCGATTATCGGGGCCGATGAGATAGGTTTCCCCCGAATCCCCCATCCCTTCGCGGATCTGCATCACCCTATTAATCCGTTCTATCAACACTTGTGCCGCCACGACAATATGCCGTCCATTGACTTGGATCCCTTGCCCAATAAAGGCAGCCGCCTGCCCATTCGATGGCGCGTAGGAGGAGAAATCCTGTAAAAACACAGTGTCCGATGTCGCGAGCGCCTTATCGAAAAGTTGTGCAAGCCCAGAGGTTTGATAGGGGCCAGTACGCAGGTTAGTGCCATAGTCTGGCTCTTTTGCCACAGTGTAAAAAACCGTTCCGTCGTCGGAAATGATAAACAGGTCATAGAAGCCCAGCAGCTTGTTGAGGGATTTGAGCGTTGAGTCTAAATCGCTCAAGATTTCTAGATTCGGCGGCTGGCAATCACCGCACTGACGGACTGTAAGTTATCGGAAAAGTCTTGAAACATACCGTTGATCTGTCGCTGCTTAATCTCCCGCACGGCCACCAAACGTGACTGAGCCTCTGCAAAGAGTTCATTTTTAGCAAGATAGGTCACTATCGCAGTCGCAAGCACCAGCGGTAAGAGGACGATCAGCAAACTGATGAGTTGAATTTTACGCGTAAATCCCATGGAGACACTCCTTGTCACACAATACATTCCATTGTTAACAGCTAACCTCTGCCACTAAAACTATAGGAGAAGAATCCTTACCCAACAAAATACTCTGATAGATTTAATTAAGCGCAGCAGAGTTCCGCATCAACAGCTGTGATACGATGAAAAAGCACATATCATTTGCACTTAAATGTCCCTCACATCACGCGATAGTAATCCCCACAGCAGAAGTTTGTTCCCCTTACAATAATTGAATTGAAAATCACGCAAAATGAATATAAATTCATAAATCATTTACTATTTGGGAGCACATAATGGAGTTAATTGAGCAAGTCTCGGTCGCGAAAAAAGCCAATATTTATTTTGAGGGCAAAGTTGCCAGCCGCAGCGTATTCTTCAATGATGGCAGCAAGCAAACCCTAGGTGTCGTCCTCCCTGGAGAATACGAGTTTTCGACCTCGCAGGGTGAAATAATGCAAGTCACCAGTGGCAGTTTCGAGGTATTACTGCCAGATAGCACAACTTGGCAAACCTTTAGTGAAGGCAGTCAATTCGAACTCGTGGCCAATGCCAGCTTCAAAATCCGTAACAGTGCAATTGCAGAGTATTGCTGTAGCTACCTGTAACACGCTTGTAGGGGATGCTTAACTAACTTAGGCATCCCTTTATGGATTGTTAGCTGTGATTGATGCAAACCAGACCACTAGACGACTGGTCTAATTTGCTTTATGCTCTTTCCCCATGAAAACAGAAACCCAATCTACTCGTCAGCATATTCTCGACGTCGGTTACTCACTGATCGTTAAGCAAGGCTTTTCGTGCCTAGGGTTAGCCCAACTACTCAAGGCCGCCCAAGTACCGAAAGGCTCGTTTTACCATTACTTTAAATCTAAAGAACAATTCGGCGAGGCGCTGTTAACGGGTTATTTTGAGCAATACCAAGCAGAGCTTGATAGCTTATTTGCCAACCCACAACTCTCCGGCTTTGAGCGCCAAATGCAATACTGGCAAAGATGGCTGCATGTACAGCAAGATGGTTGTGTCGATCAAAAATGCTTAGTCGTTAAATTAAGTGCCGAGGTTGCCGACCTCTCAGAAGCAATGCGCCTTGTACTTTTAAAAGGTTCTGCAGGCATCATTGAACGCTTAACTCATTGCATTCAAACAGGGATTGCGGATAACTCCATCTGCGAACAGGATGCTCAAGCAACGGCAGAATTGTTGTATCACATGTGGATCGGCGCCAGCCTGATGAATAAACTTGGCCACAGTCGAGCAGCCTTAGAGCGCGCCCTAGTCACGACCGAAGCCATTTTAAAGACCAAAACTGTGCGTTAATGTTATCGACTCCATGCGCAACCGACTAACAACCAATTGATTAATAAAATTTTACTTAATCTACTCGATTTATCATTTTAGTAGCCAAGCAAACTAGACGACTGGTCTACTAAATTCATTTTTAACCATAGGACAAACCTCACTATGTTCAATTTCGCCTACTACAACCCAACACGAATCCATTTTGGTAAAAACACCATTGCTGAAATCGATGCTTTAGTACCAAGCAATGCCAGAGTCATGGTGTTATTTGGCGGAAGCAGTGCCAGACGCACTGGCACATTAGCCGAAGTCAAGCATGCGCTTGGAGATCGTTTCGTGGTCGAGTTCGAAGGGATCGAGCCTAACCCAACCTATGAAACCCTTATGCTTGCTGTTGCGCAAGTACGTGAACTGAACATCGACTTTTTGCTCGCCGTCGGTGGTGGTTCGGTGATTGATGGCACTAAATTTGTTGCTGCGGCTGCGGTATTTGAAGGCGAGCCTTGGGATATTCTGACAAGTTGGGGCACCAAGGTGACCAAAGCCATGCCATTTGGCTCGGTATTAACCTTGCCCGCGACGGGCTCTGAGATGAACAACGCCAGCGTCGTGACCCGCAAATCCCTGAAAGCTAAGCTGCCGTTCCGTAACGATTTGGTTTATCCGCAATTCTCAATTCTCGATCCAACCAAAACCTTCACACTGCCTGAAAGACAAGTGGCAAACGGCGTAGTCGATGCCTTTGTACATATCACAGAGCAATACCTCACCTATCCGGTCAACGCAGCAGTACAGGACAGATTTGCCGAAGGCTTGCTGCAAATTTTGATTGAACTAGGGCCACAGGCACTCACACAGCCAGAAGATTACGATATCCGCGCTAACTTGATGTGGGTCGCGACCATGGCACTCAATGGCACTATCGCGACGGGTGTACCGCACGACTGGGCAACACACATGATAGGCCATGAACTCACAGCTCTATATGATATTGACCACGCCCGTACCTTATCCATTGTATTGCCAGCATTATTACGCTGTACCAAGGCTGCTAAGCGCGAAAAATTACTGCAATTTGCAGACAGAGTGTGGCATATCAACACTGGCTCAGAAGATGAACGGATTGAGGCCGCAATTGCTAAAACCCAAGCCTTTTTCGAAGCGATGGGCATTGCAACCCACTTGTCTGCCTATGATTTAGGTAAAGAAGCCGTCGATGCTGTCGTCTCCCAACTTGAGAAACATGACATGGTTGCCTTAGGTGAGCGTGGCAATATCGACCCCGCCATGAGCCGTAATATTTTAACGCTGGCGCTATAATCGTAGTACAAGTCGTCAACGCACCATAACGGTGCGTTGATTTTCCCCCAAAAGAGGCAAGCTCCTCCATGTTTTAACATTACCGCTTATCTCTGGTTCATCCCACGACAGATTTGCAGCCATACTCGAACTAGCCATTGCATTAGCGGCATAAAGCAAACCCGCGATTCATACGGCACAAAACCTCAAGTGAAATGAATAAAACACCATGATTTTTGATGAAAAAACGACTAATCTTGAAGGACTTCATCTTCAAGGTAAAAGGACTTTCGCATGCGTGTATTAACCCTCATCAGCTTATTGCTGCTCAGCCTGCTCGCTCAGGCAACAGTGTACAAATGGGTCGATAAGGATGGAAAAGTCCATTACTCAGATGAACCCCACCCCAACGCCGAGGTAGTTGAGTTAAAAGAAAAAACACTCAATCAGATTGCCCTTCCCCCGGTCAAAAATGACGCTAATGACTCGCAAGTCATTCAACAAATTCAGTACCAAGTCGTCATCACCTCCCCCATGGAAGAGGAAACCGTCAGGGACAATAACGGTGACTTTCAAGTTACTGCGACTGTTACCCCTGAGATCAAAAGTCAGTATCTGATGGCCTTAAAACTCGACGGCCAAATGGTTGGTCAGCCTCAAGTAGGCGGCATCTTTCAACTGACTAACATCGACCGAGGTGAACATACCATTGTTGTCGACACTATGACTCAAAACGGCAAAGTCTTTGCATCTAGCTCTCCACGAAAGATATTTCTTCATCAAGCGGCGATGAATCCAGTCCCGAAAAAGCAACCTAAATCCAATTAAACTATTAAATAACAATTGATTAGGTTGTTTTTGCTCAATTTAGCCGTTTGATGAAGTCGAGTTGCAGCCTGCACCAAATCGGTGCAACATAATGGTGCAACCCTATTTTCAGGAACGGTAGATGGATAAAGAAACGCTGCTTAATCATTTAGTCACCGCGGTACTTGTCATTGATAAGGATCTTAAGCCTTGTTATGCCAACGCCGCAGCAGAGCAGCTATTGGGCGTTGGCAGCCACAGGCTCGTGGAACAAGCCCTACCGGAGCATTATCAAGCCCTCGGTGTCGAGGCGCAAATCCTCAGCGATGCTGTAAAAGCCGGACAAGGCCTGACGGTCAACACAGCCACTTTAGTGACCTTAGATGCCCAGCATCATACCGTTGATTTGACACTAATCCCGCTCGAGGATGAGGCGCAACTGAGTCTGCTTGAGCTTAGGCAAGTCGATCAACAACGCCGGATCCACCAGCAACTCAGCCAGGATGCTCAGCAACAGGCGGCACAATTCCTTGTTCGCAACTTGGCCCATGAGATCAAAAACCCCTTAGGCGGTCTACGCGGCGCGGCGCAATTGCTCTCGCGGGAGTTAGACGATCCGGCACAAAAGGAATTTACCAATCTCATCATCGAACAGGCCGACCGCCTGCGCAGCTTAGTGGACAGACTGCTCGGCCCGCAGCGGCCAACCCAACATAGCCTGCACAACATTCATCAAGTGGTGCAAAAGGTCTATAAATTGGTGGAAATGGCGCTTCCCACCAATATTCAATTAAAGCGTGACTACGACCCATCGATCCCCGATATCGAAATGGATCCCGACCAAATGCAGCAAGCCGTGCTGAATATTTTGCAGAATGCGGTACAAGCTCTTGAACACACAGGTGGTGAAATCCTGATCCGCACCCGCACGCAACATCAGGTCACTATCGGTTCGCAGCGACATAAGCTCGTGCTGACACTGTCCATTATCGACAACGGCCCAGGCATACCACCAGAGCTGATGGACACGCTGTTTTATCCCATGGTCACCAGTCGTGAGCAGGGGTCTGGGCTTGGCCTGTCGATTGCCCATAACATTGCCAGATTACACTCGGGCAGAATCGATTGTGTATCCAGCCCTGGGCATACCGAATTTATCATTTCGTTACCGATTTTAAGTGCCAAATAATCAAGACAAACCAACACATACCGTATGAGGAAGCAAAATGCGAATGAGTGAACAAGTGTGGATCCTCGACGATGACAGTTCGATACGTTGGGTGCTCGAAAAGGCGCTCCAAGGCGCGAAACTCAGCACCGCCAGCTTTGCCGCGGCCGAATCACTCTGGCAAGCATTAGAGATTTCCCAGCCACGAGTCATAGTCTCAGATATTCGTATGCCGGGCACCGATGGCTTAACCCTGTTAGAAAGGCTGCAAATCCACTATCCGCATATTCCCGTCATCATCATGACAGCGCATTCGGATTTAGACAGTGCCGTCAGCGCCTATCAGGCGGGGGCATTTGAGTATTTGCCCAAGCCCTTCGATATTGATGAGGCGATTTCCCTCGTCGAGCGCGCCCTAACCCATGCAACCGAGCAAAGCCCGTCTCCTGCCCCGCAGGAGACGCAAGTCAAAACGCCCGAAATCATAGGTGAAGCGCCCGCCATGCAGGAGGTATTTCGTGCCATCGGCCGGTTATCACGATCCTCAATCAGCGTGCTGATCAACGGCCAATCGGGTACGGGTAAAGAGCTGGTTGCAGGCGCATTGCACAAACACAGCCCGCGTAAGGATAAGCCCTTTATCGCCTTGAATATGGCGGCAATTCCCAAAGACTTAATCGAATCTGAACTCTTTGGCCATGAGAAAGGCGCCTTCACCGGCGCAGCAAACGTGCGCCAAGGACGCTTCGAGCAAGCCAATGGCGGCACCCTGTTTTTAGATGAAATAGGCGATATGCCGCTGGACGTGCAAACCCGCCTACTGCGGGTGCTCGCCGATGGGCAATTTTATCGCGTCGGCGGCCATAGCGCCGTCCAAGTGGATGTGCGCATTATTGCCGCTACTCACCAAGATCTGGAGCAACTCGTGCTCAAAGGGGGATTTAGGGAAGACCTATTCCATCGGCTCAATGTTATCCGCGTCCACTTGCCGCCGCTGTCACAACGCCGAGAGGATATTCCCCAACTCGCGACCCACTTTTTAGCCTCCGCCGCTAAGGAGATTGGTGTCGAGGCAAAAATCCTCACCAAAGAGACCGCCGCCAAGCTATCGCAACTGCCTTGGCCAGGAAACGTGAGACAACTCGAGAATACCTGTCGCTGGCTCACGGTAATGGCCTCAGGGCAAGAAATCCTGCCCCAGGATTTACCCCCAGAGCTACTTAAAGAGCCCGCCAGTATTAATCCTATGGCAAAAGGCAGCCAAGATTGGCAATCGGCACTCACAGAGTGGATTGACCAAAAACTGTCTGAGGGAAATAGCGATTTATTAACTGAAGTTCAGCCGGCCTTTGAACGTATTTTGCTCGAAACCGCATTACGCCATACCCAAGGACATAAACAAGAAGCGGCAAAACGTTTAGGTTGGGGAAGAAATACCTTAACGCGAAAATTGAAAGAATTGTCTATGGATTAATCATCCAGTAAATAATAAAAAAGGGATATTCATATCCCTTTTTTATTATTTAGACTTGGTATAAATCATTAGAACTGGTAATGCACACCAATTGCTAATTGTTTCATATCTGTGTCGATATCTTTCATATTTAAATAACTGTGATCGGCGTCTAAATCACCCGTGGTGATATCGTAACTTAAGCGAACATTTAAATGTTCGGTCACGGCAGCATTAACACCAACGCCGTACGTCCAGCCAAAGCCAGTAAAGTCTTCATCGAAACCCAAACCGTCAACATTCACAGCCATAGATGCAACACCTACTTTGGCATAGGCAGAAAACATATCATTGATTTGCAGCGTAAACTTAGGAGTGAAGGTTAATGCACCAGCGGAGATGTCGACATCACTGTCACCCAAATCAGCCGTTGCAAAAAAATTGGCTTCTAAACCAAACCACTCGTTGAAGTTGTAACCACCGTAAACACCAAAACCTGTGCCAGTTTCTGAGTCATCAAAAGCGTCCACAGTTACACGGTTTAGTGCGCCACCCACATAAAACCCAGTATTATCGGTTGCCGCTGAAGCTTGGCCGGCTACTAATGCAGATAATAAAGTTACCGCAACTAAAGATAGTTTTTTCATTATATTTTCCTAATGAGTTAACTTGAGTAGTAAACGCTGCGGATATTACAACAAACCAATAATAAGGGTTACAGTTTGCAAAGACTAAATGCGTTTTATACAGGAAGTATTCAGCTTTAAATAAAGCAAATATGTATGAATAGATACTTAAGCATTAAGTTTAATAAGCCAAATTCAATACTAAGTGTTAACTGACTACTCGTAATAAATTCATAAGGAGGAAATAACACCAACGAATAAGAGAACGACGTTTTCGTTCATCGAGGCATTCAACAATTACGACTTTTCCAGATTGTGCACAAGTCACCCGACTGCGCCACATCAACAAGGGCCAAACATGCAGTCGATAGTCCCGCTGTGCAATATTGAATGGAATGGTTCTCGGCCAATAATATAAAGATTGGCGCAGGATAAGCTCGCTCCAAACGCCCGTAGGATGATTGACTAAATGCGGATCAGGAAGTTTCGAATCAAGCCCCTCACTCGCGTCGGGGGCATGTTCGGCAATCAACTCTAAGCGGGTTGATAATCGATGATAACGGCAGATAAGCCGAGTATTGTCGACTAAGGGATGAACCTGTTGCTGCATCCATGACATAACCATTCCTTTGGTTTTTATAACAAACTCAATTGACCGCGATGATTAACTCGCGGGGCTAGGCTCCACCTGCACAGGATCTTGGTGAATAATCACCTCGGCATCTTCAAAGGCGGCTTTTACTCTGAGCCCTGTAGTATCGGCGATACTGTGGGCTTCGTTCAGGCTCAGGTTACCATCTAACTCTAAATGGAATTGAATAAAGATGGTTTTACCCGCTTGGCGCGTGCGTAAATCATGTAGCCCTTGCACTCTAGGATCTTGCTTGGCGATTTGCTTAATTTGCTGACGCGTCTCTTCATCTAACTCACGGTCGAGCAGCGCTTGAATAGAGCGGTAACCTAAATCAAAGGCCTGTTGACCAATGTAGCAGGCGATAAGCACGGCAAAGACCCCATCGGCCCACCACCAGCCATACTGGGACAAAAGGAGTGCGAGTAACACGGCGCCATTGAGGAATAAATCCGACTTGTAGTGCAACGAATCGGCTTCAACCACAGTGCTCTTGGTTGCCGCCAGCGCCCGCTTTTGTAACGCCACTAACGCCAATGTCAGCACGATCGCAACGACAGACACCACCACACCTAAGGTGGCATATTCAACGGGAGCAGGATTGAGTAAGCGTTCTCCGCCATAAAACAGCAGCAGGAATGCCGAGCCCATGATAAAGGCCGATTGTGCCAGCGACGCTAACGGCTCGGCCTTACCGTGGCCGTATCTGTGGTCATGGTCGGCAGGAACGATAGCATAACGAATGGCGATAAAGTTGATGATCGAGGCGAGCGCATCGGCAAAGGAGTCCGTTAAGGACGCCAGCATACTGGCCGAGCCTGAATATAACCAAGCTAATAGCTTGATAATAATAAGGGTCAAAGCGGTAGCCACGGAAGCGCGACTAGCCAGTTTGACCCAAAAATCGTATTGGGAAGTTTGAGTCATAGGGGTCTATATCGGGAAGCTATGACTCTATTGTATATCAGCTTACAAGCTTAACCGCGAGGTTCTTTACCAGCTTGTGCTTCAAATCGCGCTTTAAATTTTGCTTGTTGCTCAGGCGTGAGCAGGTTGTAGATCTGATTCTGCATCTTCATCCGTTCAATCGCTTGAGCTTGGCGTTTTTCCTGCTGGGCACTCATTAATGCCTTAGCTTGCGCCTCATCGAAGTTGGCCGCAGTGATCAGCGCATGCATTTCGGTACGGTGTGCTAAACGCTCTTCCTTAGTCGGTCTGTCATCGCTGCGTGCGGCGCGGTGCTCTGCAAACAGTTTCTTAATGTCGGCCTTTTGTGCATCGGTTAAATCTAAACCTTCGAACATTCTGTGCATACCGTCATGGCCCATACGGTCACCATGTTTATGGAACTCACCGCGTGGATGATCGCAGCCTTGGCCGGGCTCTGCACTGACTGTTGTCGCAAATACAGCGGAGCTTGCTAAGATGGCAAATAGACCTGCTTTTAAAGGAGATAGTGTTTTCATCATGTTAACCTCAATAGTTCAACTTATGTTGTATACAGTGACGACCCTTTTAAAAGCCGAATCACTTTCGACGATCACAGTCTAAAGCACCCTATGTAAGTGAGGGCGTGACCTGAGTAAATCAGTGTAAAGTTGCGATAAGAACTATCCCCAAACAACTTTAAGATGTTGAAACTCGTGTATTGAGGATAGCTTGAGCATACAGATTCTCTATTCTTTACTTTGGCTTACATTGCTACACAGCAATTGACATCAAAAGAGGTATACTCAGGCAAAATGCTAAAAGCGTCTGCGGTTTAGCACGCAGCTTTGAGACTTTCGCACCAGTTCACCCGGATTAAGGAACACTATGAGTCGGATATTATTAATCGATGATGATCTTGGTTTATCAGAACTTCTCGGACAATTACTCGAACTCGAAGGGTTTAAACTCACGCTGGCCTACGATGGTAAGCAAGGCCTTGAGCTGGCCCTTGCGGGGGATTACGATCTGATCTTGCTCGACGTGATGCTGCCTAAGTTAAACGGCTTTGAAGTGCTACGCGCACTGCGTCAACACAAACAAACCCCTGTGCTGATGCTGACCGCCAGAGGGGATGAAATTGACCGTGTGGTTGGCCTTGAAATCGGTGCCGATGACTATTTGCCTAAACCCTTTAACGACAGGGAGCTTATCGCCCGCATTCGCGCCATTATTCGCCGCTCACACTTAACCGCCCAAGAAATCCATGCCACTCCGGCGCAGGAATTTGGCGATTTACGCTTAGATCCCTCACGCCAAGAGGCCTACTGTAATGAGCAGCTTATTATCCTCACAGGGACTGAGTTTACCTTGCTGCACACACTAGCACTGCATGCGGGTGAGCTGATGAATAAAGAAGAGCTCAATGAAATTGTGCTCGGCAAAAAACTCATGCCCTTCGATCGCAGCCTAGATATGCACCTCTCGAATCTACGCAAAAAACTCCCAGAACGCAGCGATGGCAGACCTAGGGTGAAAACTATCCGTGGCAAAGGCTATATCTGGTTACCATAACGGCGGGAACAACTGTGCCTAATCGCTTATTTATCAAATTACTGCTCGGATTTTGGCTCTGTAGCTCACTGATTATCGCCTTAGTCGGCTTGCTACCCTTGCTGCAACAAAATCACGACCGCGCACCTATCCCGCCGCACATGCAAAAAGTGCTCGCGACTATAGCACAACGCATTCAAGACAATCCGACCCTCATTAAATCCGATTTCCTGCGCCGCTGGGAAAGGCACAGGGATATGGAGGGCAAGCCCCTGCGACTCTATCTGGCCAACAGTCAAGGACAAGTGATTAACACCAACAGAGTGAGCCGCGGTGTTCGCAGTTTTATGTTGATGACAGATGAAGAAAAACAACCCATTAGTCATCAATTTAAAGATGAGCTAGTGTTTGGCCCCTACCAATTTAGCCTCGAAGGTGAAACCTATTATCTCTATGGTCGCTTGCCGGATATTCACCCTCGCCCATGGTTCTTCTTCTTTATCGAAAATAAGCTGCTCACCCTAAGTCTAGCCATAGTGCTCTCGGGATTACTGTGCGCCATTCTCGCATGGCATTTAGGTAAGCCATTAAGCTCACTAAAGAAAAGTGCCGATGCCCTCGCCGAAGGCGACCTCAGTAACCGCGTCGATAAGGCGACCACTCAACGTAACGATGAAATCGGCCAACTCGCCACCGCGTTTAATAGCATGGCGGACTCGATTGAGGCCATGGTGAAGAATCAGCAACGTTTGATGGGGGACATTTCCCACGAACTACGCACCCCACTGACCCGCCTACAATTGTCACTGGCACTGGCCCGCAAGAAAGGCCAACAGACCACTGAAACCGACCGTATCGCCTACGAGGCCGAGCAACTAGAGAAATTGATCGCAGAGCTGCTGGAGTTATCGCGGGTCAAACTCAGCACCAATGAAACTAAAGTTCGCCTCGGATTAGCCGAGTCCCTCAGCCAAGTGCTAGATGACGCCGAGTTTGAGGCCGATCAACAGGGCAAAAAGATCACAATCGACATCGATGAAGCCATCGAGCTCGGCCATTATCCGAAATCCCTGTCCCGTGCGATAGAAAACCTGCTGCGCAACGCCATTCGTTATGCCCAGAGCGATATCCACCTGCGCGCGAGCCAAACCAACGGCCAAGTACAGATCACAATTAAAGACGATGGTCCGGGGATTGATCCTGCTGAGCTTGAGGCGATTTTCAAACCCTTCTATCGCCCCGATTCGGCAAGGCAGCGGGAAAGCGGTGGCTGGGGCCTAGGACTCGCCATTACCGAAGCGGCCATTAGCGCCCATAAAGGAAAAATCAGAGCCGAGAATCGCCAGCCCCACGGCCTCGAAGTCAATATCAGTTTACCGACCTAAAAACATAAGCCCCGCTAACTCCGTTAGCGGGGCTTATATCATCAACAGTCAACTGCCGTTAGTCCTTAACCCCTAGCTGTTTTAACTTGCGATACAAGGCATTACGGCTGATCCCTAAACGCTTAGCGCACTGACTCACATTGCCCTCGCAGGCACGATAAGCCTGTAACACGTTCAGATTTATGGTTCCGTGGAGCGAGTCTATAGTCGTAGAGCTAGACTCGGACAGTTCGTGCGGATGCGCCGTGGTTTCGGCGTCGACAACTTCAGTTAAAGTTTGGGGCTCAAACGCCAGATTCATGAGCTTTTGAGCAAGGTAATCGGGGAGATGATTTATCTCGAGTACGGCCTCACCTTCAGCCATCAAACACGCCACCTGCATTAGGTTATCCAGCTCCCTTAGGTTGCCGGGCCAATCGTAACGCATTAGCTGCGCCAACAACTCAGTACACAAGGTTTGCGCGCTACTGCGGTGACGGCGGTGCAATTTATGGATGATGCGCTCAATATCCTGCCGTTCACGCAGTGCAGGAAGCCGCACTTGCAATCCATTTAGGCGATAAAACAAGTCCTGACGGAACAATCCCTGTGCCACCAGCGACTCTAAATCCATATGGGTCGCGGCGATGATCTGAATATCGACCTTAAAACTTTGATTACTGCCGACGGGAACGACCTCACGCTCCTGCAACACGCGGAGTAAACGACTCTGCGCCGCCAGCGGCATCTCACCAATTTCATCGAGGAACAAAAAGCCACCGTGGGCTTGGCGGATCTTACCGATAAAACCGGTTCTATTAGCGCCAGTAAAAGCCCCCGCCTGATAACCAAATAACTCAGACTCAACTAACTCAGCAGGCAAGGCGGCGCAGTTTACCGCCACCAAGGGCTGCGCGCGGCGGGCACTCTGGGCGTGGAGCTTTTTCACAAATTGCTCCTTGCCGACACCCGTTTCGCCAAGCACCAGTAGGGGGATCTGCTTAGTAATCACCTTATTCGCTTGCTGCCAGGCCCGCTCCAATAGCGGGTCGCGAAACCTGACCCCCAATTGGTTCGAGGGTTTGTCTTGAAGGGTTCTAGTACTTTTCGTCTGTGTCAGTGCGAGTGCTTGCGTCTGCACATGCAGCGCCGAATCGCGGTGAAAGCCCCCCGCTCGCGCCCAATTGTCGCCGAGGTGTTGCTCTAAACTGTCCCCCAACTTTGCTTGGCTCAGCAGTTGTTTAGCCATGGGATTACAGCCCACAATTCGCCCGTCACTGCTGGCGATGACTATACCTTGCCAACCTGAATTTAATAGACTCGGCTGCGCCGCGAAATCGATTCGATAATGACTACCGGGCAGATGACACAGCAGCGCCGTTTCGACCTGCTGCGCCAAACTCGACACTAGCATCAAGGTTTGCTGCGAATGCCGCTGCTGCTCACTGGTAATATCGAGCACTCCGAGCATCTCGCCTTGGGGCGAAAAAATCGGGCAAGCGGTGCAACTCATAAAACGGTTTTGGCGGATAAAATGCTGCTCGCCAACCACTGATACCGCCTGTTTGGCCGTGAGCGCCGTGCCTATTGCATTAGTGCCCTTATACTTTTCGAGCCAGTTGACCCCAATATCGAGCGCCACATCCGCCAGCTTGCTGGAATAGCGGCTCACCCCCCAATGTTTCAGCACATAACCGTCGGCATCGGAGAGCAATAATCGACTATTGGAGTGCGCCATCAGTTGATTAAACAGCGGCAAGGCATGGGATTGTACTAATTCGATGAGCTGCTGATATTTCTCATGTTTATGTTTGAGCTCCGCGCGCGTGAGTCTGAGATCCTCACCAGCACGAAACTCTGATAAGCCAGCACCTAAGCTGCGTTGCCATGAATCGGCTAACCATGCCTGTGTGGTTGGAAAATGCGGTTTTACTGTCATAGCCATGCTCCCCGAGCGCTGTTCCATTTCGGCACACCCATGGTGTGTCGTTGGATGACAAAATGACCACAGGGCACCTTTCCTTCCGTGAGTGCCCCTATTGTTTGGGATCTGCAAAATTAGCTTTTCATCATACTGTTAGCTCAACAAGTGTACAACTCTTGCCAGTTTGGCACTGTCCTTGCGATATCCATTTGTACGCAGTACTCAAGTGTTGCGTAAGAGAACACCAACTTAATCAATAGCTTTGTCAGTCAACTCGATTGGCAAAGGATAAAAATAACAACAGTGCTAAAACCTATTTCAACAAGACCCTTTGCTGAGACGCTGCTCATTTAGCGTATTCGGCAGTCACAGAAGGAAAACACTATGATCTATGCTCAACCCGGAACCGCTGGTGCCATCGTTAACTTTAAAGAAAAATACGCCAACTTTATCGGTGGAAAATGGGTCGCCCCAGTCAACGGCGAATACTTCGATAATCGCTCCCCCGTCAATGGTCAAAACTTCTGTAAAATTCCCCGCTCCGACTACCGCGATATTGAACTGGCGCTCGATGCTGCCCACGCCGCTAAGGACGCTTGGGGAAAAACCTCGGTCACCGAGCGTGCGAATTTACTGCTGCGTATCGCCGATCGCGTTGAGCAAAATCTCGAATACTTAGCCGTTGCCGAAACCTGGGAAAACGGTAAAGCGGTGCGCGAAACCCTCAACGCCGACTTGCCTCTGTTTGTCGACCACTTCCGTTACTTTGCCGGCTGCATTCGAGCACAGGAAGGCAGCGCCGCGGACATCGATGGCAATACCGTCAGCTATCACTTCCCAGAGCCATTGGGTGTCGTCGGACAAATCATTCCGTGGAACTTCCCGCTGTTGATGGCTGCATGGAAAATCGCCCCTGCACTCGCCGCAGGCAACTGCGTGGTACTCAAACCCGCCGAGCAAACGCCAGTATCTATCCTTGTACTACTCGAACTGATTGAAGATCTGCTGCCGCCCGGCATCCTCAACGTCGTCAACGGTTTTGGCGCCGAAGCGGGCCAAGCCCTCGCCACCAGCAAACGTATCGCTAAACTGGCCTTTACTGGCTCCACCGAAGTCGGTTATCACATCTTAAAATGTGCCGCCGAATCACTGATCCCATCGACAGTCGAACTCGGCGGTAAATCGCCTAACCTGTATTTCGCCGATGTGATGGACCACGAAGACGAGTATTTAGATAAGGCCGTCGAAGGCATGTTGCTGGCCTTCTTCAACCAAGGTGAAGTCTGTACTTGCCCATCAAGGGTGTTAATCCAAGAATCGATTTACGATCGCTTCATCGAAAAAGTGCTCGCCCGTGCGCAAACCATCAAGCAAGGCAACCCGCTGGATACCGCCACCCAAGTGGGCGCACAAGCCTCCCAAGAACAGTTCGATAAGATCTTAAGCTATCTCGCGATTGGTAAAGATGAAGGCGCGCAGGTGCTTTTAGGCGGCTCGCTTTGCCAACTTGAAGGCGAGCAAAGCAAAGGCTATTACATCAGCCCAACGATCATGAAAGGCCATAATAAGATGCGGATTTTCCAAGAGGAAATCTTCGGTCCGGTTATTTCGGTCACCACCTTCAAGGATGAGGCCGAAGCCTTGGCAATTGCCAACGATACCGAATACGGCCTTGGTGCGGGTGTATGGACGCGGGATATGAACCGTGCCCAGCGTCTAGGACGAGGCATTCAAGCGGGTCGCGTTTGGATTAACTGCTACCACGCCTATCCTGCCCACGCTGCCTTTGGCGGTTATAAGAAGTCGGGTATCGGCCGTGAAACCCACAAGATGATGCTCAATCACTATCAAAACACCAAAAACCTATTGGTGAGTTACGATATCAATCCGCTCGGGTTCTTCTAACCCAGCTGAAACTTACCTTGATAACAAGAAAGGGCCACTGGCCCTTTCTTTATTTTTATCGCGTTGAACTATAAGAACATACCGCCAGATGCCTCGATACGTTGTGCGTTTATCCACGCCGCGGCGGGTGACAACAAGACACTGATTGCTCCGCCAATATCTTCGGGTAATCCCACCCGCCCCAACGCCGTTTGCTGCGCTAAAAACTCATTCATCTGTCGGTTATCCCGGACGGCACCACCACCAAAGTCCGTTTCGATTGCACCGGGAGCCAGCACATTAACGCGAATGCCGCGTGGACCAAGCTCCTTCGCCCAGTATTTGGTCATGGTTTCGACCGCGCCTTTCATAGTGGCGTAGGCACCAAATCCCGGAACAGCAAAGCGCGTTAACCCCGTAGAGACATTGATGATACTGCCATTATCGGCAAGCAGAGGCAGCAAAGCCTGAGTTAAGAAGAAAGGTCCTTTGACATGAATATTCATCAAAGTATCGAACTGCTCCATACTGGTTTCAGCCATGGGCACATGGATACCAATCCCAGCATTATTAACTAGATAGTTAAAACTATCTCGCTGCCAAGTCTGTTCGAGTGCGGTTTTAACGCGTTGAGAAAAATCACTAAAGGACTGGCTATTACCCACATCTAACGGTAACGCGACAGCCTTGCGTCCGTGCCATTCAATTTCCGCAACCACCTCGGCGGCCGCTGCAGCATTACTTTGGTAAGTTAGAATAATATCAACACCTTGTGCGGCTAAGGTCAGGACCGCATTTTTACCTAAGCCACGGCTTGCACCGGTGATCAGCGCGATGGGAGTTGTGTTCATTGTGTATCCTCTTCATTCATCTATGTTAATGCCGCCGCACAGCATGGCGATTCCACTGCACACAGCTTATTACTTGCACAATGAGGGATAAACACACTATAAATGGCAAGACTGTTAGCTATTAGAGAACAATTGCAATGCAAGATAGACTGCAAGCCATGCAAATTTTTATGCGGGTGGCTGAATTAGAGAGTTTTACTCAAGCCAGTATCAGCCTAGGTCTGTCGAAAACCCATGTGTCGAATGTGGTAGCCCAGTTCGAAACCGCTCTAGGCGCACGTTTACTACAACGTACCACTCGCACGGTGCGCCTCACTCAAGACGGCATAAGTTGTTATGAGCGCTGCAAAAACTTGCTCACCGACTATCAAGAATTAGAAAGCCTTTTCCAGCTGCAGGCGGCGCAAGTTTCCGGTCGCTTAAGAGTCGATATGTCCACAGGGATTGCGCGAAACTTAGTGCTTCCCCATCTTCCTGAGTTTATTGAACAATATCCCCAAATTGAGTTGGAGCTAAGCAGTACCGACCGCAAGGTCGATATCGTCGCCGAAGGTTTTGACTGCGTGATCCGCGTTGGTAGCGTGCAGCAAGAAGGCGTTATCGCTAAGAAGATTGGCCACTTTAAGATGCTGAACTGCGTTAGCCCAAGCTATATCGAAAAATACGGTAAACCATCGAGTTTAGAAGAGCTTAGCCAATGGCATAAGCTTATTCATTACGTTGGCCAATTGGGCGGCAGCGATTCAGGATTTGAGTATCTAAGCCAAGATAATCACGAACTCTGCGCCCTAGCCTTACCTAAGCTAATCACAGTCAATAATGCCGATGCCTACAGCGCGGCCTGTCTGGCGGGTTTAGGGATTATTCAAGCGCCGAATATTGGGGTGGCAAAATATCTTCAAACTGGCGAACTGATAGAGATCTTGCCAGATTACCCAGCGCCCTCAATGCCTGTGAGCTTGCTCTATCCCCATAGACGCCATCTTTCAAAGCGCCTTCAGGTATTTATGGCTTGGTTGACCGAATTGCTGACGCCTTTTTTAGTATCGCGTTAACGGTCAGTCTCGATATTCGCTAACCGCTGCGACAGTTGTGCCATCGAGCTTGTGGTGCGGGGATCGCACTCAGGATTGGCTACTGGGCTAAATTCGAGACGCGGCCCCCCGAACCGACCTAAACGGCTTGGCAGAACATGCAAATCCCAAACTAACTGATCGTAGTAATGCAGCCGCAGGCCATTATCCGCAACAGGCCAATGGGCATAGAGTAAAAACGAATGATAACTCTGCGAGAGGGAGCGACTCGCCACTAATTTAAAGGATGTATCGAGCAGGCTGCACTCGGTCGATTCTTCAAAGGGACAATCGTAGGAGGTCAACAGTAAATAGCCTTGGGAGCCATTGGGTAAAGTGCAGCGGTACTGGGCCTCAAGCTGCCTTCCCGCAATCTTGGCCCCTGTAGCTTGCTCATTGAAATACAAAGGCTGAGTGAGCGCCTCGCTATCGGACACTCGCAGTGTGAAGGCTGTTATCGGCTGCATGCGGTATCCTTCCTTTGCCTTGAAATAGCTAATTTCGCTTCCAATACAAGCCCATCAATATCAGGTATCCCACAAAATACGCCAGCAAGTCGAGTGGGTCGAAATGGCTACCAATCACGATTCGCGCCAAACGATTGCCGCCTAACCCCAGCTTGTCCACTAAGCCCCAATACTGGCCAAATTCGATACCGAAGGCAAACAGCAGCACAGCCAGCGCCAACCATGGCGTGTGCCAAAACCGATTGATTGATTCCCCTTTTGCATTCACCACGGGCACTAGCGTGCGCGCCATGCAAAACAACAGGATCACCACTAACACGTCACCGACAAAACCACGAATAAACCCCGAAGGCACAAAACGCGCGATCAACACTTCAATGATAAACAGCAGCACCGCATAAATTAAAAAAGATTTTCGATCGGGCTGACGGCTAAAAAGATGGACTGGCATAAACAGGTTGCTCCCTTACCTCTCGAAGATGAAGCGGCAAAATCTAGCTTAAAACCAATACCTTAACAAGCTTAGTTCGATGGATTTATCTCTTATTTACCCATTTCGCTCACCAGAACAGCGGGCAAGTTCACTCCGCAAAATTTAAGCGCCGTTTAAGTTTGGCTTTAGTAGCCTGCAAGCACACCACCTTAGGAGCAACAGATCATGTCCTCAAATATGCAGCAAAACATCAAAGTCTGGGATCCCTTGATCCGTATCTTTCACTGGTCATTGGTGGGCTTTTTTACCTTAGCCTACCTCACCGAAGGTGAAGACGAATGGATGAACATCCACAGTTACGCTGGCTACAGCATCTTAACCCTGCTGGTATTTCGCCTGTTATGGGGCGTGATTGGCACTCACCATGCGCGTTTTATCAACTTTGTTACCCGTCCGAGCATCGCATGGACTTACCTGAAGGAACTCTTCACGGGCAAGGCTAAGGATTACATCGGCCACAATCCGGCAGGCGCGCTGATGATAGTCGCCCTGATCCTCTGCATAGGGTTCACGGGCTTCTCCGGCATGGCGCTTTATGCCACCGATGGCCAAGGTCCACTAGCCACAAGCTTTTTCGCCTCTTGGCCCGAGGGCGCACTGAAAGAAGTGCATGAGTTTTTCGCCAACTTCAGCCTGTTTCTTATCGTCACCCATGTCGGCGGCGTGATCGTCAGCAGCCTGCTGCATAAGGAAAACCTCGTCAAAGCCATGCTGACAGGTAAAAAGCAGCGCCCGCTGATCCAACAAGATGAACATCAATAACCGTCACTATCCGACCGTTCAAAGGAGTTAGAGATGAACAACAACCTGAATAAAAGCCTGATGGGACTGGCGCTCACTGTGGTACTACTCAGCAGTGTTAATGCCAATGCCAATGCCGCCAATTCCAAGGTCGCCAGCTTGCCACTCAGCGCCGAGCGAATTGGCTTACAACTACAACAATATCAGGCACAAGGTGCAGGCCCCTTTAGCGCCGCGGCAGGACAAGCACTGTGGCTACAGCAGAGTGAGGATCGCAGCTGTGCCAGCTGCCACACCGCCAAAGTGACAGACCCAGGTATGCATCAAAACACCCGAAAGCCGATCGAGGCCATGGCGCCGTCGCTCACCAGTCACCGTTTAACCGATGCGGCCAAGATTGAGAAATGGTTTACCCGCAACTGTAACTGGACCTTTAAACGCGAGTGCACGCCTCAAGAAAAAGGTGACGTACTGCTGTGGCTGAGTTTGCAATAACGGCGTTATTCACATCCATTTTAATCAGTAAAACCTAAGGAAATACCATGACTAAACAAGCCCATCCCCTAAGCTGGATTGCCGGAACCACACTCACCGTCCTCGCCCTTGCGATAGGTGCCGTAGGGCTCAGCTTAACCTTTACTGGCACAGGTTATGCCCACGATGGCTTCGAACATAATCAAGCCATCCCACAAAATGCAGAATATTCAGCAGAATGCGGTAGCTGCCATATGGCGTATCCCGCAAATCTACTGCCCGCCGAAAAGTGGCAGGCAATTACCAGCAACCTAAGCAACCACTTTGGTGATGATGCCAGTCTGTCGCCTGAAGCAACGGCTAGAATTGAGCAATATCTCGTTCAACATGCTGCACAAAATGGTAAGGTGATGAAAAATAGCAAACCTTTGATTGACGGCATCGGGCCGCAGAAAATTACCGAGCAGGCATTTTTTATCCGTAAGCACGATGAGATCCCAAGACGCATGGTGCAAGATAACCCCAAAGTCGGCTCATTCAGCCAATGCAGCAATTGCCATAACCTCGCAGAGAAGGGCATATTCGATGAAGATACCGTTAATATTCCTGGCTTTGGCCGCTGGGATGATTAACAGCCCAAGCTGTCTAGCCCATGATGAAGACCTCTCCAACAAAGTGGTCGAATGGGTGAAGGAGGGTAAAGTATTACCCTTCGACACCATCATGCAACGCTATGAGTCGCGCCTTAAGGGGCGCTTGCTAGACCTCGAGGTCGAGCAAAAACACGGGCGCATCATCTATGAACTCGAAATCCTGCGTGACGATGGCGTGGTCTATGAGATTAAGATCGATGCCAAAACGGGTGAATGGCTTAAGGAAAAGGTCGACTGATGCGCTTACTCCTAATTGAAGATGATACTGACTTAGTGGCTCGCCTCATCCCCGCCCTTAACAAGGCGGGCTACACGGTTGAACATGCCAATAATGGTATCGATGGCGCTTTTCTGGGTGAGGAAGAAGCCTTCGAGGCGGTGATCCTCGATTTAGGCTTGCCCGGAAAGCCAGGCTTAAGCGTACTGAGCCAATGGCGCCAAAAGGGCCTGTTGATGCCAGTGTTAATTCTTACGGCTCGCGATGCTTGGCACGAACGCGTCGATGGCCTAAAGGCCGGCGCCGATGATTATCTCGGTAAACCTTTCCATGTTGAGGAGCTGCTCGCCAGATTAGAAGCGCTGATCCGCCGCCACTTTGGCCGCGCCGATAATCTGCTGCAACATGCGGGCGTCTCCCTCGATGTGGATAAACAAGCGGTGACCAATGCAGAAGGGGACGTTATCGAGCTGACTAAGATTGAGTATCGCCTGCTGCATTATTTAATGGCCAACCCGACTAAGATTGTCTCCAAATCCGAGTTGAGTGAGCGCATTTACGAAGAGGAACAAATCAAAGACAGCAATGTGATTGAAGTGTATGTCAACCGACTCCGCCAACGCCTAGGTAAAGACTATATCGAGACGCGGCGCGGCCAAGGTTATCGACTCAAGGATGCATAAGCGTGTATTCACTCAAAGCCTACCTCACCCGCAATCTGCTTATCACCCTCACCTGCGCCATGGCGCTATTGTTGTATTTGCTATTTCAAGGCATTCAAATCTTGACCCAAGACTTTGTCGCCTCGCGCCTGCAGCACGATACCGATAGTCTGATCTCCGCCCTCGAACCGCAAGCCGATGGCACTTGGGCACTGAGTGCCGATAGGCTCCCCAATGTGTATCACAGGGTCAATTCGGGCCACTACTTTGCGATTAAAATCGGTGAGCAGCAACTCCGCTCTCGATCGCTTTTCGATCATAACGTCACCCTGCCAACACTAAAGGTTGGTGAACAACAACTCGCCACTCAATATGTTGGCCACCATCATTGGCTGATGCTCAGTCAGGCAATCGTTAAGAATGAGCAAACCATTATCCTCTGGGTGACGGAAGACATTAGCTCACTCGAGCAAACCCAATTACGCTTTTTAGGCTTTGCCGCGGTAGTGGTACTACTGACCATTATGATCCTGTTATTTGCCCAGCACCTATTGCTCAAGCGGGGCTTTAAATCGCTAGAGCAAATGCCAGATGCAATCAGGCAACTGCGGCTCCAAGGGCAAGAAATCGATACCCAGCACACACCAACAGAGATTAGCCCTTTGATTGAGGAAATCGAACGCCTCATGAATCAACTCGGGCAGAGGGTGCAACGTTCACGCAATGCCTTGGGTAATCTTGCCCACGAAATGAAACGCCCACTGCAAGGGTTACAATCCTACCTCGATAGCCTAGCGCCAGAGCAAAGACGCGAAGGCAGTAAGGTGCTCGCGGATCTGCACCATATTATTGAGCGAGAGCTTAAGCGCACTAAAATCGTCGGGCTTTCAACGCCTGGGCGTTTTACCGTGCTCAATGACGATCTGCCGCCACTCATCCAAGTGATGCAGCGCATCTATCCAGAGCGTAAAATTGATTATCAGTTTGATAAAACACTGGTCATGCCCTTCGACCGGGACGACTTACTGGAACTGCTAGGCAATCTACTCGACAACGCCTGCAAACATGGGCGTCAACAGATAAAGCTTTGTATTGAGCAGACTCATGCCAGCAAGCGGGCGTATCTGATTGAGGTCAGCGACGATGGCGAAGGCGTATCCGATAGCGATTTAGCTGTGATTACGGAGCGAGGAATTCGGCTCGATGAGAGCATTCAAGGCCATGGCTTAGGCCTGTCGATTTGCAAAGATATTGTCGAGAGTTATCAGGGAGAACTTAGCTTTACACACTCGGAACTTGGCGGGCTAAAGGTTAGCGTGCTCTTACCTCAGCCGCATTAAACGCACAGCAAAGCTAATGCTCCGCTGTGCTATGGGCATTACGACTTGTAAGGCATAGGGCCAAGATAATCTTTCTTACCCACATCCACACCGTTATGGCGCAGAATCGCATAGGCCGTCGTCACATGGAAATATAAGTTCGGGATTGCATGCTCAATCGCAAACTCGTATCCCGTTAAATACTTACCTTCCCAACGCGGTTGAGAAACGTGAATTGTCGCCGCATCGGTAAAATCTGCTTCGGTAAATTGAGCCAAGTACTCGATAACAGAAGCAATACGCGCCTGCAGCTCAGGCAGAGTCGTTTCAGTATCATCATGCTTAGGCACTGTATCTAAATTACCCGTCAGACGCGCGACTCCAATCTTGGCGGTATCACAGGCAATCTGGATCTGACGGATCAGATTAAATTGATCGGGTGCTAAGCGGGAATTTAATAATACCGCCATATCCACCTTCTTCAAGTTGGCAAAAATCTCACCCTTTTCCAGAATAAGACTCAAGTTTTTCAGCATCTTGCTAAATTGAACAGCCGTTAAATCATAAAGCATGACATAAACTCCTGTGATAAACGCCACCAGATTGCAGCACTTCGGATTATCTTGGGGCAAATAGCATGATTTCAACAGCAGAAAATAAAGATTTATTTTGCGCTAGCCAGAGGACTGTTAAACAAAGAGAAATAAGAGCGGCTAAAAAATGGTACAGGTGAAACGAAAAAAGCCTCTGCATTGCTGCAGAGGCTTATCTCTTAATGTTGGCGGAGCGGACGGGACTCGAACCCGCGACCCCCGGCGTGACAGGCCGGTATTCTAACCAACTGAACTACCGCTCCTTTAACTTAACGTTTGCACATTAAGCTAAATTAGGCGCTTGGCGATGACCTACTCTCACATGGGGAGACCCCACACTACCATCGGCGCGATTGCGTTTCACTTCTGAGTTCGGGATGGGATCAGGTGGGACCACAATGCTATTGTCACCAAGCAAATTCTTACTGGTTAATTCTACGTCTGACGGCATTGTTTCCTCACTCCAGTGCTCATGTACTACCGTACACTCCGCCCTTCGCTCGTCACGGCTTTGTCTGCCGTACCATTACCTGCGTAATTAACCTTTATTTGTTAATTTAGAAAGCTGTATTGAGTGCCACTTCTTAAGTGTTTGTATTCGTCTAAGTACTACTTAGCAAAACCCATCTGGGTTGTATGGTTAAGCCTCTCGAGTCATTAGTATCAGTTAGCTCAACGCCTCACAACGCTTACACACCTGACCTATCAACGTCCTAGTCTCGAACGGCTCTTTAGTGGACTTAAAGTCCAAGGGATGACTCATCTTGGGGCTCGCTTCCCGCTTAGATGCTTTCAGCGGTTATCGATTCCGAACATAGCTACCGGGCAATGCCATTGGCATGACAACCCGAACACCAGCGGTTCGTTCACTCCGGTCCTCTCGTACTAGGAGCAACTCCCCTCAATCATCCAACGCCCACGGCAGATAGGGACCGAACTGTCTCACGACGTTCTGAACCCAGCTCGCGTACCACTTTAAATGGCGAACAGCCATACCCTTGGGACCGACTTCAGCCCCAGGATGTGATGAGCCGACATCGAGGTGCCAAACACCGCCGTCGATATGAACTCTTGGGCGGTATCAGCCTGTTATCCCCGGAGTACCTTTTATCCGTTGAGCGATGGCCCTTCCATTCAGAACCACCGGATCACTATGACCTACTTTCGTACCTGCTCGACGTGTCTGTCTCGCAGTTAAGCTGGCTTATGCCATTGCACTAACCGTACGATGTCCGACCGTACTTAGCCAACCTTCGTGCTCCTCCGTTACTCTTTGGGAGGAGACCGCCCCAGTCAAACTACCCACCAGGCACTGTCCTTAACCCCGATTAGGGGCCCAAGTTAGAACATCAACACTACAAGGGTGGTATTTCAAGGACGACTCCATCAGAACTAGCGTTCCAACTTCAAAGTCTCCCACCTATCCTACACATGTAGGGTCAATGTTCAGTGCCAAGCTATAGTAAAGGTTCACGGGGTCTTTCCGTCTAGCCGCGGGTATACGGCATCTTCACCGCAATTTCAACTTCACTGAGTCTCGGCTGGAGACAGCGTGGCCATCATTACGCCATTCGTGCAGGTCGGAACTTACCCGACAAGGAATTTCGCTACCTTAGGACCGTTA
Source organism: Shewanella sp. MR-4 (assembly GCF_000014685.1). Taxonomy (NCBI): domain Bacteria; kingdom Pseudomonadati; phylum Pseudomonadota; class Gammaproteobacteria; order Alteromonadales; family Shewanellaceae; genus Shewanella; species Shewanella sp. MR-4. The sequence continues at coordinate 257,209 of NC_008321.1, read as the reverse complement.
TAGTTACGGCCGCCGTTTACCGGGGCTTCGATCATGAGCTTCTCTTGCGATAACCCAATCAATTAACCTTCCGGCACCGGGCAGGCGTCACACCGTATACGTCATCTTGCGATTTTGCACAGTGCTGTGTTTTTGATAAACAGTTGCAGCCACCTGGTATCTGCGACTGCCGTCAGCTTAGGGAGCAAGTCCCATCACCAACAGCAGCGTACCTTCTCCCGAAGTTACGGTACCATTTTGCCTAGTTCCTTCAGCCGAGTTCTCTCAAGCGCCTTGGTATTCTCTACCCGACCACCTGTGTCGGTTTGGGGTACGATTCCCGCTAACCTGAAGCTTAGAAGATTTTCCTGGAAGCATGGCATCAACTACTTCATCCCCTTGGGGACTCGTCATCAGCTCTCAGTGTATAGTGACCCGGATTTGCCTAAGTCACCCACCTACCACCTTAAACGCGGACTACCAACGCCGCGCTAGCCTAGCCTTCTCCGTCTCTCCATCGCAGTTAGCGGAAGTACAGAAATATTAATCTGTTTCCCATCGACTACGCCTTTCGGCCTCGCCTTAGGGGTCGACTCACCCTGCCCCGATTAACGTTGGACAGGAACCCTTGGTCTTTCGGCGAGGGGGTTTTTCACCCCCTTTATCGTTACTCATGTCAGCATTCGCACTTCTGATACCTCCAGCGTGGGTTACCCCTTCACCTTCAACGGCTTACAGAACGCTCCTCTACCGCGCAACCCTAATGGATTGCACCCGTAGCTTCGGTGGTATGTTTAGCCCCGTTACATCTTCCGCGCAGGCCGACTCGACTAGTGAGCTATTACGCTTTCTTTAAATGATGGCTGCTTCTAAGCCAACATCCTAGCTGTCTAAGCCTTCCCACATCGTTTCCCACTTAACATACACTTTGGGACCTTAGCTGACGGTCTGGGTTGTTTCCCTTTTGACGACGGACGTTAGCACCCGCCGTCTGTCTCCCGGATAGCACTCTTTGGTATTCGGAGTTTGCAAAGGGTTGGTAAGTCGGGATGACCCCCTAGCCTTAACAGTGCTCTACCCCCAAAGGTGTTCGTCCGAGGCGCTACCTAAATAGCTTTCGAGGAGAACCAGATATCTCCCGGTTTGATTGGCCTTTCACCCCCAGCCACAAGTCATCCGCTAATTTTTCAACATTAGTCGGTTCGGTCCTCCAGTTGATGTTACTCAACCTTCAACCTGCCCATGGCTAGATCACCGGGTTTCGGGTCTACGCCTTGCAACTAAACGCGCAGTTAACACTCGGTTTCCCTACGGCTCCGCTATTCGCTTAACCTCGCTACAAAACGTAAGTCGCTGACCCATTATACAAAAGGTACGCAGTCACGGTCTCAAGTACCGCTCCCACTGCTTGTACGTATACGGTTTCAGGTTCTATTTCACTCCCCTCACAGGGGTTCTTTTCGCCTTTCCCTCACGGTACTGGTTCACTATCGGTCAGTCAGGAGTATTTAGCCTTGGAGGATGGTCCCCCCATATTCAAACAGGATATCACGTGTCCCGCCTTACTCGTTTTCATCAAAGGTTAGTTTTCGTGTACGGGGCTATCACCCTGTGCCGCTGGACTTTCCAGACCATTCCACTAACACCCCTCTGACTTAAGGGCTAATCCCCGTTCGCTCGCCGCTACTAGGGGAATCTCGGTTGATTTCTTTTCCTAAGGGTACTTAGATGTTTCAGTTCCCCTCGTTTGCCTCACTACACTATGTATTCATGCAGTGATAACAGCTTATGCTGCTGGGTTCCCCCATTCGGACATCGTTAGCTCAAATGCTTGTTACTAGCTCGCCAACGCTTTTCGCAAGTTACTACGTCCTTCATCGCCTCTGACTGCCAAGGCATCCACCGTATACGCTTAGTCGCTTAACCATACAACCCAAATGAGTTTCACATCACTTGCGTCGTTGCGACCAGCTGGTTTTACTTGTCTCATCTTCGACCAAGAAGATGGACTCGCCTTAGACTTGAATATTCAAGACACTTAAAAAGTGTTTTAAGAACTCAATTTTTTCGTATTAACACAACGACAGACATCATTGCATTAATTACTATCAGCTTTCCAAATTGTTAAAGAACAATGCTTACCGGCACGCGGCGCATTTCGCTCTCCCTCCTCTTTCGAGAAGTTCAACAAGCCATCTGTGTGAACACTCAACAAACATCGAGTTAGTCGTATAGGTAAGGAGGTGATCCAGCCCCAGGTTCCCCTAGGGCTACCTTGTTACGACTTCACCCCAGTCATGAACCACAAAGTGGTGAGCGCCCTCCCGAAGGTTAAGCTACCCACTTCTTTTGCAGCCCACTCCCATGGTGTGACGGGCGGTGTGTACAAGGCCCGGGAACGTATTCACCGTGGCATTCTGATCCACGATTACTAGCGATTCCGACTTCATGGAGTCGAGTTGCAGACTCCAATCCGGACTACGACGAGCTTTGTGAGATTAGCTCCACCTCGCGGCTTTGCAACCCTCTGTACTCGCCATTGTAGCACGTGTGTAGCCCTACTCGTAAGGGCCATGATGACTTGACGTCGTCCCCACCTTCCTCCGGTTTATCACCGGCAGTCTCCCTAGAGTTCCCGCCATTACGCGCTGGCAAATAAGGATAGGGGTTGCGCTCGTTGCGGGACTTAACCCAACATTTCACAACACGAGCTGACGACAGCCATGCAGCACCTGTCTCAGAGTTCCCGAAGGCACTAAGCTATCTCTAGCGAATTCTCTGGATGTCAAGAGTAGGTAAGGTTCTTCGCGTTGCATCGAATTAAACCACATGCTCCACCGCTTGTGCGGGCCCCCGTCAATTCATTTGAGTTTTAACCTTGCGGCCGTACTCCCCAGGCGGTCTACTTAATGCGTTAGCTTGAGAGCCCAGTGTTCAAGACACCAAACTCCGAGTAGACATCGTTTACGGCGTGGACTACCAGGGTATCTAATCCTGTTTGCTCCCCACGCTTTCGTGCCTGAGCGTCAGTCTTTGTCCAGGGGGCCGCCTTCGCCACCGGTATTCCTCCAGATCTCTACGCATTTCACCGCTACACCTGGAATTCTACCCCCCTCTACAAGACTCTAGTTTGCCAGTTCGAAATGCAATTCCCAGGTTGAGCCCGGGGCTTTCACATCTCGCTTAACAAACCGCCTGCGCACGCTTTACGCCCAGTAATTCCGATTAACGCTTGGACCCTCCGTATTACCGCGGCTGCTGGCACGGAGTTAGCCGGTCCTTCTTCTGTAGGTAACGTCACAGATAAGCCGTATTAAGACTTACCCTTTCCTCCCTACTGAAAGTGCTTTACAACCCGAAGGCCTTCTTCACACACGCGGCATGGCTGCATCAGGGTTTCCCCCATTGTGCAATATTCCCCACTGCTGCCTCCCGTAGGAGTCTGGGCCGTGTCTCAGTCCCAGTGTGGCTGATCATCCTCTCAGAACAGCTAGGGATCGTCGCCTTGGTGAGCCATTACCTCACCAACTAGCTAATCCCACCTAGGTTCATCCAATCGCGAGAGGCCCGAAAGTCCCCCTCTTTCCCCCGTAGGGCGTATGCGGTATTAGCAGTCGTTTCCAACTGTTATCCCCCTCGACTGGGCAGATCCCTAGGCATTACTCACCCGTCCGCCGCTCGCCACCTCAGGAGTAAACTCCCTTGTGCTGCCGCTCGACTTGCATGTGTTAGGCCTGCCGCCAGCGTTCAATCTGAGCCATGATCAAACTCTTCAATTAAAAGTTTTTTGTTTAACTCGCGTTAAACGACTCAATGAATTCTACTGTTTTGATTCGCTTTGCTCACTAAGAAGCATCGCGTTTCAATCCATACATTACTGTATGTACATATTGCTATGAACACTCATTCATTGATTTAAATTTTGATTACTCGCCAAACGGCAGAGTAATTTCGATTAACTCAACACCTGTGAGTGTCCACACAGATTTCTTGTTTAGATTGTTAAAGAGCATTTGACCATTCACTTCGCGCTACCGCTCAGCGGGTCAGGGCTGCGTATTCTACGCATTTCCCGTGTCGCGTCAAGGCGTTTTTGCAAACTTCTTGAGGCTTTCGAATCAACTGCACATTTTGCATTCTATTCGAACTGTCACCGCGCTTGCTTTCGCTGTCTGCCGTGTCAGTGGATGCGCATTATAGGCGGCAGAACTTTTTGTGCAAGGGCTTTTTAAAAGAAAAAAGATCGCATGGCGATCTTTTCTACAACGGCGTTCTATTTACGCGCAATCTGCTGCTTAATTCAGCTTTTTCGCGCCTTTATCGATAAAACCTTGGATCAGTGATACGGCTTTTGCGTCATCCCAGTCGACAAATGATCGCACAAATGCGATCAATTGGCCGTTTTGATCGAGAATAAAGGTCGCGGGGATAGTATCTAATGGAAACACTTGTCCGAGGTTTTGTTCAGGATCGTAGTAGGAGTTAAAGTTCGCCATTCCTAATGAAGTTAAAAACGGCTGAACCTGCTGTTTGCCATCCGCATCGATAGAGATAGGTAATAGTGCAAACTCTTCCGCTTTAAACTTTGTCGCCAATCGTTCAATCGCAGGTAACTCTCTGACACAGGGAGGACACCAAGTCGCCCACATGTTCACCATCACGATTTTGCCTTTATATTGACTGAAATCGAGCGGCTTGCCATCGACGTCACTAAAAGCAACGGGTTCGATAGGATAAGTTTTTGGCAAAACGTTAATCAGATCGACTGTCGACTCTATCGGCTTATTTGCCTGCTGCATGCCGGGGTACGCTTGGGCACCACCAGCAAAGGCAACAGACAGACTCGCTAGGATTGCAGCTAAGGCAAATGACTTCATTTATTATCACGCTTTAATAGAGCATCCAGCGCTTTTTGATCTTCGGCGCTGATCTCAGGCTCGGTCGTGCCACCGATGCGTTGCTTGCGGATAAAGATGAAACCAATGATAAGACCGAGCAGCAACAAACCGACTGGACCTAACCAAAGAATATAGGTTTTGGTTTCCATTTTCGGTTTGTAGAGGACAAACTCACCATAACGGCTGGTCATAAACTCGATGATCTCATCATCGCCCTTGCCTTCATCGACCATCTTGTAGACTTCAAGACGCAGATCTCGGGCAACGGGTGAGTTAGAGTCGATCAGGTTTTGGTTTTGACATTGCGGGCAACGCAATTCATGGGCCAGTGATAGACCGCGTTTTTGGTTTTCTGGCGATTTAAACTCGTAGGTATCGACAGGTGTCGCCATCGCCGTTGTTGCCATACTCAGCAACAACACTAAACCACCGATGATTTTTGTCAGAGTTTTCACGCTGCACCATCCTTCGCCGCTTCAGCTTGTAATTGTTGGATCATAGGATACAGAGTTTCGCTCCACACGCGTTGGTCGATTGGACCCGCGTAACGGAAGCGAATAATACCTTTATGATCGACAATAAAGCTTTCTGGCGCGCCATACACACCCAAATCTAACCCTAAGCGTCCATCCTTATCAAAGATGTTGATATGGTATGGATCGCCTTGACGTTTCAATTCTTCCAGTGCGGGAATACGCTCATCGCGGTAGTTAATCCCGTAGATAGGCAGAATATTTTGGCGTTTCAGCATGACTAAGAAAGGATGCTCATACTTACAAGATGGGCACCAAGTGGCCCATACGTTAAGTAGTGACACTTTACCTTTCAGTTGCTCATTGGTAATCATCTCGTTTGGTGTTTCGAGACGTTCCAGTTGGAAAGCCGGGATCGGCTTTCCTTCCAGAGCTGAATCCAGTTTCTGTGGATTTAAAAACAATCCTTTGTATAAAAATACCCCCATGCCAAGAAAGATGACTAATGGGATAAACAGAACCAACTTCTTCATACATTCCCCAATTATTGCGCGGTAGCTAATTTCGCTTTTTCAGCTTGTGGCTTAACCGTAGCGGCCACTTTTGAGCGATAGCGTTTATCCGATGCGGCAAAGAAACCACCGACCATCATGAATATTGCTCCAAACCATAACCAACGAACAAAAGGTTTGTAGTTCAAGCGCACAGCAAATTCAGTGCTGCTGATTGGATCGCCCATGGTGACATATAAGTCACGGAACAGACCCCAATCGATACCGGCTTCGGTCATATCCATGGTACGCACATTGTATTGGCGACGATCGGGCTTGAGTAAGGTCAGCAGTTTATCGCCTTTATAAATCTCAATTTGACCTTGTTGTGCGGTGTAGTTAGGACCGACAACGTTCTTAGTTTCGAGATACTTAAAGGTGTAACCCGCAAGCTCTTGGCTCACACCAGGCCCCATACGCACACTCTTCTCAATCGAGTAGTTCGACACCATAGTGGCACCGATCACTGACACGGCAATACCTAAGTGGGCCAAAATCATACCCAATTGGCTACGCCCCATACGCGCCATGCTTAATTCACCGTCTTTTGGCTTAACGATATTGTAAGCAGCTCTTGCGGTTGCCAACACAATCCAAGCGGCCGCGGCGATACCACAGGCAACCCAAGTGTTAAAGGCACCATCGACAATAAATGGTGTCACGATACCAATTGCGGCTGACACTAATGCAGGCACCAGCAATTGGCGCTTGAGCTCACCAGCTTTGGATTTCTTCCAACGAATGATTGGACCAACGCCCATGAAGCCAAACAGTACGAGAACGATAGGCACAAACACAGCGTTGAAGTATGGAGGTCCAACAGAAATCTTACCCATGCCTAATGCATCGATCAGCAGTGGGTATAAAGTACCTAACAGAACAGTACCCGCTGCAACCGTGAGTAACACGTTACAGACTAACAGCATGGTTTCTTTTGATTTCAGCTCGAAACGAGCCGGGCTGCTCATTTCGCTGGCGCGGAAGGCAAACAGCGTGAGCGACCCGCCGATGGCTAAACCAAGCAGCAACAGAATAAACATACCGCGGCTTGGATCGGCTGCGAAGGAGTGCACTGAAGTCAGTACACCCGAACGTACGATAAAGGTACCGAGTAAGCTTAATGAGAAAGCGAAGATAGACAGTAAGACGGTCCAGTTGCGGAAAGCACCGCGTTTTTCGGTCACGATCAGTGAATGCACTAATGCAGTACCCACTAACCAAGGCATAAAGGAGGCGTTTTCAACGGGATCCCAGAACCACCAGCCACCCCAGCCTAATTCGTAGTATGCCCACCAAGAACCTAATGCAATACCGCCCGTGAGGAAAATCCAAGCAGCTAAGGTCCAAGGACGTGACCAACGCGCCCACGCAGAATCAAGGTGACCACTCATAAGAGCTGCAATCGCGAAGGCAAAGCTCACCGAGAAACCAACATAACCTAAGTACAGCATTGGAGGATGGAAGATTAAGCCCACGTCCTGCAGCATTGGGTTTAAGTCGCGACCTTCGGCAGGCATTGGAAATAAGCGTTCAAATGGGCTAGATGTGAGGAGCATAAATAAGCTGAAGCCAATCACGATCAATGCCAGTACCGCCAGTACCCTAGCAGTGAACACTTCTTCTAAGCCTTTACTGAATAAGGCAACTGAAGCCGCCCACGTCGATAGTGCAAACACCCAGAACAGCAGCGACCCTTCATGACCGCCCCATACGGCCGCAATCTTAAAGAAGATAGGTAACTGGGAATTCGAGTGATGTGCCACATAGGCAACGGAGAAGTCATCAACGGCAAAGCTGTAACCAAGAGATACTACGGATAAAGCGATAAAGAAGAACATTCCGTAGGTTAACGGCCAAGCATACCTCACTAGATATTGGTCTTTACGGGCAACACCTATAAGGGGAACGCTGATTAATAAGAAGGCGAATGCCACTCCTATAATCAGCGAAAAGTGTCCAAGTTCTGGGATCATGGGTTTTCCTCAGTCTCTAATAATATGTTGATTTAGAAAGACTCTAGACCAACGCACAACATGCTGTTCACACAAATGCACGAAATTTGGTTCATTTTAGTATTTGCTATTGTTCCTGTCTGCCTATTTCATACAAAACTGGGTGACTTGTCTCATTCTCGATTTTTGTCTCAATGGAGCCACCACAGGCCTACAGTTTTGCATGTGACAGATAAATGAGCCTTAAGTTTCATACAATATTTACCAGATGGATCAATTTGTGAACCAGTGCCCAACTCTCAGTTTTCACAGCAATGATGGTCTTATATTACTGTTCAATGAATAATCTTTACGTATAATCTTGCTTCCAAGCCGGCGGTAACAACCGCTTTTATGCAAACTAAAGTGAATATAGAAACAATGACGACATTTTGGATTTTTATTGCGCTTGTTGTGTTGGTCAGCTTAATGCTGATCTGGATCCCGCATTTCAGACAGCAAAAGTTGTTACGCACTGAAGAAGCCGGCGTTCGCAAACAAACTAACCTTGAGTTGTTCAATGAACGTCTTGCCACTCTCGAGAAAGAGCTTAATGAAGAACTACTCGACCAAGCAGAGTTTGATGCTCTAAAGAAAGAGTTAGAAATCAGCCTGCTCCAAGATATCAAACAAGCGAGCGATGATTCACTCGTCAATCAAATCAAACCTAAGAGCATTCTGTGGCCATCAATCATGTCAGTTTGCTTGATTGCGATCTCAGGTTACCTCTATCAGCATTTAGGCGCTTTTGAGAATATTGGTAATACTCAACCTGCTAACCCACATGCGGGTATGGACGCAGCGCAAATCATGGCGCAACGCGTACAAATGATGGAAGCCCAAGTACAAGCCGAGCCTGAAAACAGCCAAGCTTGGTTCAGCCTTGGACATGCTTATATTTCGGCAAACCAATTCGATAAAGCCGTTGCCGCGTTCGATAAAGTCATGGATTTAGTCGGTAAGCATGCAGAGCTACTTGGCCCTAAAGCAACTGCACTGTACTACAAAAACGGTCAGCAAATGACACCGCAAATCCAAGCCTTAATTGATGAATCCTTAGCATTAGATCCACTGGATCCATCGACATTACTGCTCGTGGGTATGGATGCTTTCTTCACGGCTAACTATCAAAAGGCCATTGATTCATGGCAAGCCATTCTAAGCAGCGACCGCACCGATGTTGACCGCGCCGCACTGATGAATGCGATTGAAACAGCCAACCTGCGTATGCAAGGCGAAACTGCTGGCATGCCTAACGATGACGTACACAAACAGGCAAAAGTTGCGACGAAATCCGTAAGCATCGAAATTTCAATTTCACCTGAGCTAGCAGCACAAGCAAGCCCAGAAGACACTATCTTTGTATTCGCCCGCGCAACTGAAGGCCCTAAAGTGCCATTAGCTGCGACTAAGGTCAGCGCAAAATCCTTACCAATAACAGTCACCTTAGATGACAGCACTGGCATGGGTGGCGACGTGAAACTAAGCCAAACTGCGAGCGTTGAAGTGATCGCGGTGTTGTCTAAGCATGGCAATATCAAGCCTCAAGCGGGTGACATTCAAGGCAAGGTTAGCAAAGTGAATGTGGGTGAAACCGCAAACTTAGTACTAGATACTCAGGTGCAATAAGTTATCCATCCTCACCTAGCGCTAAGTTTCGGCTTAGCGCAGACATAAAAAAAACCGGCTAATGCCGGTTTTTTGTTAACACTGAAAAATTACTGAGCTTTAGACATAAACTCGATAGCTGCTTTGTAATCTTCGTCAGTACAATCAGTACACATACCACCTGGTGGCATTGCGTTTAAACCTGTTTTCACACTGTGTAACAGAGTGTCCATACCTTTTGCTAAGCGTGGTTCCCACTCAGCAGCATTGTGCGCCTTTGGAGCACCAGCAACACCCATACTGTGGCATACGGTACATGCCTTGTTGAAAATAGCTTCAGCATCTTGAGCTGAAACGTTGACTGACATAGTCAAAGCAGCGACTGCAGTCATTGCTAACAGTTTTTTCATGTTCAATGTTCCTAATGCAAATACGTACAAAGCTCTCGCTGCCCTTTGAGGCAGACTCATTATAGCGGACTAAGATTACTACAAACTTCAATAAATCTCATCTTTTTGTGATTAGAATCTCAGCACAAATGATATAAGGCGACAAGCGTGACAAATTCGTTAATATATTAGCAAGTATTAAAAAAGTTCGATTTGTACGAGAAATATTGCGGTTATTGGAACCACATCAAATTGCTGACATCTAGTATTAAGCAAGTGTAAACCCCGCAATATCGTTTGTGTTAGAATCACTTGTGTTTCCTTCCGGCTTGAGATAGAGGGTTCAGTGACAAATATAACTTCAGTAAACACACTGGTATCGGCGAGCAAGCTGACATGTATCCGCGAAGAACGCATCCTATTTGATGAACTAAGTTTTGATATAAATGCTGGCGATATCATCCAGATTGAGGGCCCAAATGGCGCCGGCAAAACCAGCTTATTACGTATATTGGCAGGCTTATCTCGCCCTTACGCTGGGCAAACCTTTTATCTCAACGAAGATATCAATCGTTGCCGCGATGAATATAACGAAGATTTGTTGTATTTAGGCCATCTCGCAGGGGTGAAATCCGAATTAACCGCTGAAGAAAACCTTAACTTCAATTTAAGAATCAGTGGCTATGATGATTTTGATACTGCAGCTATTTTAGCTAAAGTGAATTTAGCTGGATTCGAAGAAGCGCTGGCTGGACATTTATCCGCAGGTCAACATCGCCGCACCGCATTAGCAAGACTTTGGCATAACGATTGTAAAGTGTGGATCCTCGATGAACCTTTTACAGCCATTGATAAAAAAGGTGTCGAAGAGCTTGAGCAATTATTTATTCAACATGCGGATAATGGTGGCTGTGTGATCCTCACCACCCACCAAGATATGGGCATTATCAAAGATGATAGGCTTCGTAAAATTCGTCTAGATTATCGCTTCGTATAAGGTTTGGCATAATGAAAAGAGGCATCAGCTTTACTACAGCGTTTTTCACGCTACTGCAGCGGGATCTAAAAATCGCCATTCGTCATCGCGGAGATATCTTTAATCCCTTGTTATTCTTCATCATGGTCGTGACCTTATTTCCACTCGGTATTGGCCCTGAACCACAAATGTTGGCTCGCATTGCCCCAGGGATTATTTGGGTTGCTGCCCTACTGGCATCGATGTTGTCACTCGAGCGCCTATTTAAAGCCGACTTCAGTGACGGTAGTTTAGAGCAAATGCTGCTCAGCCCACAGCCACTCTCGGTATTAGTATTGGCCAAAGTGCTAGCCCATTGGCTACTGACTGGCGTGCCATTAATTATTATCGCGCCCCTGCTCGCGGTGTTACTCAACCTAGAAGCCAACAGCTATGGCGCACTGATCGCGACTCTGGCGTTAGGAACACCGGTATTGTCGCTCCTCGGCGCCATTGGTGTGGCTTTAACCGTTGGTTTACGTAAAGGCGGCGTGTTACTGAGTTTACTGATCCTACCGCTTTATATTCCTGTGCTGATTTTCGCGACCAGCGCCATAGATGCGGCAGGAATGAATTTACCCTATGATGGTCAGCTCGCTATAATTGGCGCCATGTTGATCGGTTCGTTAACCTTAGCACCCTTTGCTATTGGTGCATCTCTGCGAGTGAGTACTAACTAAAATGTGGAAATGGTTACACCCTTACGCGGATCCTGAACGCGCTTACAAATTATCAGGAACGTTATTTCCATGGTTTGCTACCCTAGCCTGTCTTTTTATTACCGTAGGCACCGTTTGGGGATTGATGTTTGCCCCAACAGATTACCAACAGGGTGATAGCTACCGTATCATCTTTATCCACGTTCCAGCCGCTTCTATGTCGATGGCAGCTTATATGGGGATGGCGACAGCGGCATTTATCGGTTTAGTCTGGCAAGTTAAACTGGCAGACTGGGCAGCCGCTTCTATTGCGCCTATCGGTGCAGTAATCACCTTTATTGCCCTCTTTACTGGTGCCGCTTGGGGTAAACCCATGTGGGGCACTTGGTGGGTATGGGATGCGCGTCTGACCTCTGAATTAGTACTACTATTCCTCTACTTAGGTGTGATTTCACTCTACGCTTCTTTTGAGGATAAAGTTCTCGCCGCGCGTGCAGCAGGGATCTTAGCGATCGTTGGCGTGATCAACATTCCGATCATCAAATACTCAGTGGAATGGTGGAGCTCACTGCACCAACCCTCCACCATTAAAATTACCTCTAAATCGACTATGTCGAGTGAAATGTTGTACCCACTTTTAATCAATATTTTAGGTTTCGGCCTTATGATAGGGGCTATCACTATTGTGAGATTTAGAGCAGAAATCTTAGCAAGAAACGGCATGCGCCCCTGGGTGCGTGAACTTGCCAAAGCTGAGGAGGTCAAATAATGCAATTCGATTCTATCAGTGATTTTTTTAACATGGGTGGCTATGCATTTTATGTGTGGCTTGCCTATGGCGTGACCTTCTTCTGTTTATCGACGCTGATCATCACCAGCGCGCGCCAAAAGCGCAAAGTGCTAATTGAAATAGCGAAGAAGATGAACCGCGAAGAGCGCCTCAAAGAAACTAGGAGTACCAAATCGTGAACCCAAGACGCAAAAAGAGACTGACGTTAGCCATAGCATTGATCGGTGGCGTAGCCGCGATTGCTTCGCTACTGCTGTATGCGCTGAACTCCAACTTGAACTTATTCTATACACCGTCTGAAATCGTTAACGGTAAGGCCGACACCGGCGTTAAACCCGAAGCGGGTCAGCGTATTCGTGTGGGCGGCATGGTAACGGTCGGCTCTATGGTGCGCGACCCAAACAGCCTGCATGTACAGTTTGCCGTTCACGATTCATTAGGCGGCGAAATCATGGTGACCTACGACGATCTGCTGCCCGATCTGTTCCGTGAAGGACAAGGCATCGTGGCGCAAGGCGTACTAGGTGAAGACGGCAAGTTGGCCGCGACCGAAGTTCTGGCTAAGCATGATGAAAACTACATGCCGCCAGAAGTAGCAGAGGCCATGGGCCAAAAACATGAGAAGCTTGATTACAGCCAGCAGAAATCGGCAGCGCAATAAGCATTATCGTGTCGCTAAATACCTAAAAGGCCTCTTCGGAGGCTTTTTTATTGGCCGAGAACTGCTGGAGAGTGAACTATAATCAAATCAGTATTCCGACAGGAAACTGCATATGAAAACAATAAAGCCACTGCTAAGAAGATGGCGACTGTTCCTTCTCCTGATACCCATCTGTTACCCTGCCGCGCTATTTGCCGCTAAAGTAGTAGTGATTGAGAGTTATCATCAGAGCTACCTTTGGGATAGACAATATTATCAAGCCATACTCGATAAAATTACCCCTGAACATCAAGTACTCCACTTCGAGATGGACACCAAACGCCTACCTAAGGAGCGCTATGTGGAGCGAGCCGAACTGGCTTGGCAATTTATAAAACAACAAACACCTCAGCTCGTTATCCTTGCAGACGACAATGCGGTGAACTATCTCCATCAACGTCTTAATGACAGCCAAATTCCGGTGGTTTACCTTGGTGTGAATATCAATCCAAGGGAATACCATTTAAACGACTACAAGCGCTTTACAGGCGTGCTGGAGAGGCCCTTGCTGAAACGTTCATTGCTATTGTTACAGAGAATTCTCCCGCCGCAAAAACACAGAAAAATTTTAGTGCTGTTCGATGACAGTAATACCTCAAAGCTTACAGCCAACTATATCAGCAACCAATCGACTAGCCTCATCAGTGATATCGAAATTCATGTGCTTAAGTTGGCAACCCTTAAGGAATGGCAGCAACAAGTCAACTCAGCGAAAGACAATGGTTATAGCGCTATTGTTGTTGCCTTATATCATGCCGTTAGAAATGAGCAGGAGCAGTCGGTTAATGCAGACCAATTATTAGAGTGGATAGCAAGTAATACGCCTATACCTAATTTTGGCTTCTGGGGGTTTAGCATCTATGCCAAGGGCAATATAGGAGGCTATGTACTTGATGGCTATCATCATGGCACGATCGCAGCGGATATGGCACAGCGCATTCTCGACGGCGTGACCCCAGAGAATATCTTCCCCGTCACGGACGACCTAGGGCAATATCGATTTAGCTATTCAGGTATGAAGAAATGGCAACTTACACTGCCGAAGGAAATTGAAAAACAAACGACTTGGGTGGATTAACTAAAAAGTGCTAAAAACAAAAAACCGGGCTTAGAGCCCGGTTTTTCAAACTTTGTAGCCTTAATTACTCAGCAGCTTCAACTTCAACAGCTTGAGCAGCTTCTGGACGACCTACTAGCTCGATGTAAGCCATTGGGGCTTTATCACCAGCACGTAAACCGCACTTAAGGATACGGGTGTAGCCACCAGGACGTTCCTGGTAACGTGGACCCAATTCAGTGAATAACTTACCTACGACTTCAGCGTCGCGAGTACGTGCAAACGCTAAACGACGGTTTGCAACGCTGTCACTCTTAGCAAGTGTTATCAGAGGCTCAACTACGCGACGCAGTTCTTTCGCTTTAGCTACGGTTGTCTTGATGATCTCATGACGAACCAGTGAGCTTGCCATGTTACGGAACATAGCTTGGCGGTGGCTGCTGTTGCGGTTAAGTTGACGACCACTCTTACGATGGCGCATGACCTAATCCTTATAACCTAAATCTGTACAAACCTGAGACTTATAGGTCGTCTGCTAAACTAGCTGGAGGCCAGTTTTCCAGACGCATACCTAACGACAGTCCGCGAGAAGCTAAAACGTCCTTAATTTCAGTAAGAGATTTCTTACCTAAGTTAGGGGTCTTCAGCAGCTCAACTTCAGTACGCTGTACCAGATCTCCGATGTAATGAATCGCTTCGGCTTTCAAGCAGTTAGCCGAACGTACAGTTAGCTCTAAATCGTCGACAGGACGCAACAGAATCGGATCGAACTCCGGCTTCTCTTCTTTCATTTCTGGCTCAGTCACGTCGCGCAGCTCAACGAACGCATCCAGCTGTTCAGCTAAGATGGTTGCAGAACGACGGATAGCTTCCTCAGGATCGATAGTACCGTTAGTGGTCATATCGATAACGAGTTTATCCAAGTCAGTACGCTGTTCCACACGTGCTGCTTCTACATTGTAGGCAATACGTGCAACTGGCGAGAAAGAAGCATCAACCAGCAAGCGGCCGATTGGGCGGTCATCGTCTTCAGTCTGTGCACGAGCAGATGCTGGCACATAACCACGACCACGCTCAACGCGAATACGCATGCTGATATCATTGTTACCTGTTAAATGACAGATAACATGATCAGGATTCACGATAGTGACATCACCATCATGCGTGATATCTGCTGCGATGACAGGGCCTGCGCCGGACTTGCTTAATGTAAGCATAGCCTCGTCTTTACCCTCGATAGTCACTGCTAACCCTTTCAGGTTCAGCAAGATTTCAAGGATATCTTCTTGTACGCCTTCCTTACTGCTGTATTCGTGCAGCACGCCGTCAATCTCGACTTCGGTAACCGCGCAGCCGGGCATAGACGACAATAGGATGCGACGCAACGCGTTACCTAAAGTGTGGCCGAAACCACGCTCAAGCGGTTCCAAAGTAACCTTGGCACGTGTTGAGTTAACCTGCTCGATATCAACGAGACGCGGTTTAAGAAATTCTGTAACAGAACCCTGCATTGTGTCCTCTCTTGTTTGTTAGCCTTACTTAGAGTAAAGCTCGACGATCAGCTGTTCGTTAATTTCCGCAGACAAATCGCTACGTTCTGGAATACGCTTGAAAGCACCTTCCATTTTCGCGCTGTCGACTTCAACCCATGTAGGCTTCTCGCGTTGAGCAGCCACTTCTAAAGCCGCTTTGATACGAGCTTGAGTGCGTGACTTTTCACGGATGCTTACAACATCATTCGCAGACACTTTGAATGACGGAATGTTAACAACACGACCGTTAACCATAACAGATTTATGGCTCACTAGCTGACGTGATTCTGCACGAGTCGCACCGAAACCCATACGATAAACAACGTTATCTAAACGAGTTTCTAAAAGTTGCAACAGGTTCTCACCAGTGTTGCCTTTCAGACGTGCAGCCTCTTTGTAGTAGTTACGGAATTGTTTTTCTAACACACCGTAAATACGACGAACTTTTTGTTTTTCGCGTAACTGTAAACCGTACTCTGACAGACGTGGCTTACGAGCGCCATGCTGTCCAGGTGCTGATTCCAGTTTACACTTTGAATCGATTGCTCTCACACCGCTTTTTAAGAAAAGGTCAGTACCTTCTCGGCGGCTGAGCTTGAGCTTGGGACCCAAGTATCTTGCCATGATCTTTCTCCAACTATCCTAATGAAACGCGTTATACACGACGCTTTTTAGGAGGACGACAACCATTATGAGGGATCGGCGTCACATCGGTAATGTTGGTAATTTTGTAACCAACAGCGTTCAGCGCACGAATGGCTGATTCACGACCTGGACCTGGACCCTTCACAAACACTTCAAGGTTTTTTAAACCGTAGTCTTGAGCAGCAGCACCTGCACGCTCAGCAGCTACCTGTGCAGCAAATGGAGTAGATTTACGTGAACCACGGAAACCTGAACCACCTGAAGTAGCCCATGACAACGCATTACCTTGACGATCTGTAATGGTGACAATTGTGTTGTTGAAAGAAGCATGGATATGAGCCATGCCATCTGCAACCTGTTTACGTACGCGCTTACGCGGAGAACGTGACGGAACTTTAGCCATTGTCTACCTTCCCGTTACTTCTTGATTGGTTTACGTGGACCTTTACGCGTACGCGCATTGGTCTTAGTACGTTGCCCACGAAGAGGCAGGCTACGACGATGGCGGAGACCACGATAACAACCAAGATCCATAAGACGCTTGATGTTCATAGAAATCTCACGACGTAAGTCACCTTCTACTAAGTATTTGGCAACTTCTTCGCGTAGGGTGTCGATTTGAGCTTCGCTCAATTCCTTGATCTTAGCAGTTTCAGCAATTGACGTAGCCGCGCAGATTGCTCTAGCGCGAGTACGGCCGATGCCGAAAATTGCAGTCAATGCGATGACTGTATGCTTTTGATCAGGAATGTTAATGCCAGCGATACGGGCCACTATGCACTCCTTAAGTTAAAGGCCAACTGCGAAAAGCCCGAAAGGATACTCGACAGTTGACAGATTTGCAAACAATATTTTGTTCAGCCCAACATTGGGCTGAACAATCTTTCTATTAGCCTTGACGCTGTTTGTGTTTTGGTTCAACACAGATAACGCGTACAACGCCACTACGCTTGACGATCTTGCAGTTACGGCAGATCTTCTTCACGGAAGCTCGAACTTTCATTTCATCACTCCGTAAAGCTACTTAGCGACCAAAGCGATCTAAATTCGCTTTGTTTACTAGGTTAGCTTTCTTCATCACAGACTCATATTGATGTGACATCATATGGGTCTGAACCTGAGCCATGAAGTCCATGATTACGACTACCATAATTAGTAGTGAAGTACCGCCAAAATAGAACTGTACTTTCCACGCAATTAACATGAACTCCGGAATTAAACAGATAAAGGTAATGTATAACGCGCCAGCTAATGTTAGGCGAGTCATTACTTTATCAATGTAACGCGAAGTCTGTTCTCCAGGACGGATCCCAGGGATGAATGCACCACTCTTCTTCAGGTTATCTGCTGTTTCACGTGGGTTAAATACCAACGCAGTATAGAAGAAACAGAAGAAGATAATCGCTGCTGCATACAATAATGAGTAAAGCGGTTGTCCTGGTGACACAGCCAGTGAAAAATCACTTAACCATGACATAGACTCATTTTGACCAAACCACTGAGCCAGTGTACCTGGGAACAAAATGATGCTTGACGCAAAAATTGGGGGAATTACACCCGCCATGTTTATTTTCAGCGGCAAGTGAGTAGATTGCGCAGCGAACACCTTACGGCCTTGCTGGCGCTTAGCGTAGTTAACAACGATACGACGTTGACCACGTTCTACAAACACCACGAAATAAGTCACAGCAAAAATAATTACCGCGAGCAACAACAATACTAACACATTCAGGTCACCTTGACGCGCCTGCTCAGCCGTTTGGCCGATAGCGGAAGGTAATCCAGCAACAATACCTGCGAAAATTAAAATCGAGATACCGTTACCTATACCTCGTTCGGTAATTTGTTCACCTAGCCACATCAGGAACATAGTTCCTGTTACTAAGCTCACAACCGCTACAAAGTAGAAACCGAATCCAATGTTGACCACAAGGCCTGGGACTAAGTTTGGTAACCCTGTTGCAATACCGATCGACTGGAATGTACCCAGCACCAACGTACCCCATCGTGTGTACTGACTGATTTTTTTACGTCCAGACTCGCCTTCTTTTTTCAATTCAGCGAGTGCAGGATGCACAACAGTCAATAACTGCATGATAATCGATGCCGAAATGTACGGCATGATACCTAATGCGAAGATAGAAGCACGGGAAAGAGCACCACCCGAGAACATGTTAAACATGCCAAGGATGGTACCTTTTTGCTGAGCAAACAGCTCTGCTAATACAGCTGCGTCAATACCAGGAATTGGCACAAACGAACCGGCTCTAAAGACGATAATCGCACCAATCACGAACAGGAGGCGAGCTTTCAATTCAGAAAGTCCACCTTTCGCGCTTTTTAAATCAAGTCCTGGTTTTGCCATCGACGTATTATTCCTCGATCTTACCGCCAGCAGCTTCAATTGCTGCACGTGCACCTTTGGTTACCTTCAGACCTTTTACGGTCACTGGGCGCTCAATGGTACCTGAAAGAACGATTTTCGCAAACTGGATGTTGCGAGTAATAACGTTCGCATCTTTCAGAGCGTTTAAGTCGATAACATCACCGTTAACTTTAGCTAGTTCGAGTACACGAACTTCAGCTGTTACCATAGCGCGACGCGAGGTAAAACCAAATTTAGGTAAACGGATCTTAAGTGGCATTTGACCACCCTCGAAGCCTGGGCGTACACCGCCACCGCTACGAGATTTTTGGCCTTTATGACCACGACCCGCAGTTTTACCTAAGCCTGAGCCCATACCACGGCCTACACGCTTTGGTGCATGCTTAGCGCCTGCAGCTGGAGATAGAGTATTTAAACGCATCTATTAATCCTCCACCTTAACCATGTAGTAGACCTTGTTGATCATACCGCGAACAGAAGGAGTATCTTCTAATTCAACAGTGTGACCAATGCGACGCAGACCAAGACCTGTTAAGGTCGCGCGGTGCTTTGGTAAACGACCGATAGCACTTTTAGTCTGAGTAACTTTTACAGTTTTAGTAGCCATGGTGCATTACCCCCGAATTTCGTCAACATTCAGGCCACGCTTAGCTGCGATTTGCGAAGGTGACTTCATGTGCACCAGAGCATCTACAGTCGCGCGAACGATGTTGATCGGGTTAGTTGAACCGTATGCTTTTGACAGAACGTTATGAACGCCTGCTACTTCCAATACGGCACGCATTGCGCCACCGGCGATAATACCGGTACCCTGTGATGCTGGTTGCATGTATACACGTGAACCAGTATGACGACCTTTAACTGGGTGATGCAGAGTACCTGCATTCAACTCAACGGTCACCATGTTACGACGGGCTTTTTCCATAGCTTTTTGAATCGCTGCTGGAACTTCGCGCGCTTTACCATAGCCATAGCCGACCTTACCATTACCATCACCCACTACTGTTAGTGCTGTGAAGCTAAAGATACGACCGCCCTTAACTACTTTAGAAACACGATTAACTGCAATCAATTTCTCTTGCAGATCGTCTTTTTGCTGAGCTTCTAATTTAGCCATTTTTATAACCCCTTAGAACTGGAGGCCAGCTTCACGAGCAGCATCTGCCAGAGCAGCTACACGACCGTGATACTTGAAACCAGAACGATCGAACGCAACAGAAGTTACGCCTTTCTCGATCGCGCGCTCAGCAACAAATTTACCTACTGCTTTAGCCGCGTCTACGTTACCGGTACTCTTCAGTTGCTCTTTAACCGCTTTTTCCACGGTTGAAGCAGCTGCCACCACCTGAGCTTCAGGATTGATCACCTGAGCATAAATGTGACGCGGTGTACGATGTACAACCAGACGGTTCACGCCCAGCTCTTGGATCTTCTTACGAGCGCGAATAGCGCGACGTAAGCGAGATGTTTTCTTATCCATATCGCGTTACCTACTTCTTCTTAGCCTCTTTACGGCGTACTTCTTCGTCGTCATAGCGAACACCCTTGCCTTTGTATGGCTCTGGTGGACGGTATCCGCGAATCTCAGCAGCGACTTGGCCAATTAACTGCTTATCAACGCCACGTAGGACGATGTCAGTTTGGCTTGGACACTCTGCAGTAACGCCTGCGGGCAGTTTGTGTACTAACGGATGAGAGAAACCTAAAGTCAGGTCAATGTCAGCACCGACGAGCTTCGCACGGTAACCAACGCCAACTAACTTTAACTTACGCTCAAAACCTTGAGATACACCAACAACCATGTTGTTTACTAATGCACGTGTGGTACCAGCCTGTGCCCAAGCGCCAACAGCGCCCTCAACAGGAAGGAATTTGATCACGCCATCTTCAATAACAACATTGACCGCATTGTTGATCACTCGAGTCAGACTTCCTTTCGCGCCTTTGACGGTCAGGGTCTGTTCGTTTAAGGTCACCTCTACGCCAGCTGGAATAGATACTGGTGCTTTTGCTACACGAGACATTCCTAGCTCCTTATGCTACGTAGCAGATAACCTCGCCACCCATGCCTGCAAGGCGGGCGGCACGATCAGTCATCAGGCCTTTAGAAGTGGACACAATTGCGACACCCAGTCCGCCCATCACTTTTGGCAATTCGTTTTTACCTTTGTAAATACGAAGACCAGGACGGCTTACGCGCTGGATAGTCTCAACGACTGGTTGGCCTTGGAAATACTTTAAAGTAATTTCCAGTTCAGGCTTGGCTTCATCTGCTACGGCGTAATCAGCGATGTAACCTTCTTCTTTAAGCAGTTTCGCGATAGCGACTTTCAGCTTAGCAGAAGGCATCTTCACAGATACTTTGTTAGCAGCTTGGCCGTTACGAATACGGGTTAACATATCCGCAATAGGATCTTGCATGCTCATATTAGCTTACTCCGTGACAAGTGCTTACCAGCTAGCCTTACGCAGGCCAGGAACTTCACCACGCATGGTTGCTTCACGTAACTTGATACGGCTTAAACCGAACTTACGCAGGAAACCATGTGGGCGACCAGTTTGATTACAACGATTGCGTTGACGCGATGCGCTGGAATCACGTGGTAGAGCTTGCAGCTTTAGTACTGCGTCCCAACGATCTTCGTCAGAAGAAGCTGGATTAGCAATAATTGCCTTCAGAGCAGCGCGCTTTTCAGCGAACTTAGCTACGAGCTGTGCACGCTTTGCTTCACGTGCTTTCATTGATGTTTTTGCCATTACGCTACCCTTATTTCTTGAATGGGAAGTTAAAAGCGTCTAACAAAGCACGACCTTCTTCGTCAGTATTCGCAGAGGTAGTGATAACAATATCCATACCGCGAATCTTATCGATTTTATCGTAATCGATTTCTGGGAAAATGATCTGCTCACGCACGCCCATCGCGTAGTTGCCACGGCCGTCAAACGCTTTAGCGCTCAGACCACGGAAGTCACGAATACGTGGGATTGCGATGTCAACTAAACGCTCTAAGAATTCCCACATACGCTCACCGCGCAGGGTCACTTTACAGCCAATAGGGTAGCCTTCACGGATTTTAAAACCAGCAACTGATTTACGAGCAACAGTTACTACTGGTTTTTGACCAGCAATTGCAGTCATGTCACGAACAGCATGTTCCATAACTTTTTTGTCTGCAACGGCTTCGCCAACACCCATGTTCAGGGTGATTTTCTCAATCCGAGGGACTTGCATGACACTGGTATAACCGAACTTTTTAGTCAGTTCAGCGACAACAGTCTCTTGATATTTATCATGCAGTTTCGCCATCGTTTACTCCAGTTACTTAACGAGTTCACTGTTCGATTTGAAGAAACGAACTTTTTTGCCGTCTTCAAATCGGAAACCAACACGATCCGCCTTGCCAGTGACAGGGTTAAAGATCGCAACATTTGATGCTTGAATCGGTGCTTCTTTCTCAACAATACCACCGGCTACACCCAGTTGTGGGTTTGGCTTTTGGTGTTTCTTGACAAGATTGATGCCTTCAACAATTAACTTACCAGTAGGTAATACTTGAGCAACTTTAGCGCGTTTGCCCTTGTCTTTACCTGCTAATACGATTACTTCGTCTTGACGACGGATTTTAGCTGCCATTTTGAAGCTCCTTACAGTACTTCTGGTGCCAGCGAGACAATCTTCATGAATTGCTCATTACGCAATTCACGTGTCACTGGTCCAAAGATACGAGTGCCAATCGGCTGCAGGTTGTTGTTCAGAAGAACTGCTGCATTCCGATCGAAGCGAATGACAGAACCGTCTGGACGACGTACGCCTTTCTTAGTACGGACTACCACCGCGTTATACACATCACCTTTCTTCGCTTTAGCGCGAGGAATTGCTTCTTTAACAGAAACCTTGATGATGTCGCCGATACCGGCATAACGACGATGAGAGCCACCCAAGACCTTAATACACTGAACTCTGCGTGCGCCGCTGTTACATGCGACGTCAAGAGTCGATTGCATTTGGATCATTTTAAGTGCTCCGCTATCGTTACTACACAATTCCCACAATTGGGACTATAAACACCATTTTTGCTTTGAATTTAGTCAAAAATGGCGCGCAAATATAACACCATAAATATGGAATGTATAGTATTAAAAAACAAACGGCCCCAAATACTGGAGCCGTTTACCTAAATACCTAATACAATTAGGCCTTTGATACTACTTCAACCAGAGTCCAAGATTTAGTCTTAGACAGAGGACGACATTCGCGGATCGCTACTACATCGCCTTCGTTGCACTGATTAGCTTCATCGTGTGCATGGATCTTAGTCGTACGCTTAATGTACTTCCCATAGATTGGGTGTTTCACTTGGCGTTCGATAGCTACAGTAATGGTTTTATCCATTTTGTTGCTTGTCACACGACCTTGCAAAGTACGGATTTTATCAGACATTATGCACCCGCCTTAGAAGTAATAATGGTCTTAACGCGCGCAATGTTACGGCGCACTAATTTCAGTTGATGAGTCTGAGTCAACTGACCAGTGGCGTGTTGCATACGCAGGTTGAACTGCTCACGCAGCAGACCAAGTAGTTCAGCGTTCAGTTCTTCAACGCTCTTTTCTCTTAGTTCGCTCGCTTTCATTACATCACCGTCTTAGTTACGAAGGTAGTCTTAATTGGAAGCTTGGCAGCAGCTAAAGCAAACGCTTCACGAGCGATCACTTCAGAAACACCATTCATCTCATAAAGAACCTTACCAGGTTGAATCTGACATACCCAGTATTCAACGTTACCTTTACCTTTACCCATACGCACTTCAAGAGGCTTAGAGGTAATTGGCTTGTCCGGGAAAACTCGAATCCAAATTTGTCCCTGACGCTTAATGTGACGTGTCATGGCACGACGTGCAGATTCGATCTGACGAGCAGTTAAACGACCACGGCCGACTGCTTTCAGACCAAAAGTACCAAAGCTAACTTCGGTACCGTTCGCTAGACCGCGGTTGCGGCCTTTGAACATCTTGCGAAACTTCATACGTTTAGGTTGCAGCATTGCCGGCTCTCCTATTTACCACGAGGCTTGCGCTTAGGTTGCTGCTGTTTCGGCTCTTCAATCTGTGGCAGCATTCCGTCCAGAACTTCACCTTTGAAGATCCAAACTTTAATACCAATCACACCGTATTGAGTGTGACTTTCAGAGGTTGAATAGTCGATATCAGCACGCAGTGTATGCAAAGGTACACGACCTTCACGGTACCACTCAGAGCGCGCAATCTCAGCACCGCCTAAACGGCCACTAACTTCAACTTTGATACCTTGAGCACCAATACGCATTGCGTTTTGAACCGCACGCTTCATAGCGCGACGGAACATAACACGACGCTCTAATTGCTGTGCAATTGAGTCAGCAACTAACTTGGCATCTAGCTCAGGTTTACGGATCTCAGCGATGTTAATTTGAGCAGGAGTGCCAGCCAGTTTTGAAACTGCAGCACGCAATACTTCAACGTCTTCACCTTTCTTACCGATCACAACGCCTGGACGGGCAGTGTGAATAGTAACGCGGATGCTTTTCGCTGGGCGTTCAATAACAATCTTAGATACTGACGCAGCTTGCAGTTTGTCTGCAAGATACTTACGCACTTCCCAGTCGCTGTTCAGGTTATTTGCATAATCTGACTTATCTGCGTACCAGGTAGAGATCCAAGGCTTGGTGATACCCAGACGGATACCATTAGGATGTACTTTCTGTCCCATTGCTCTCTCCTAGCGATCTGATACAACCACAGTGATGTGGCTGGTACGCTTCATGATACGATCAGCGCGGCCTTTAGCACGTGGCATGATACGCTTCATAGTTGGACCCTCGTCAACGAAGACGGCGCCTACTTTTAGCTCATCAATGTCAGCGCCTTCGTTGTGTTCGGCGTTTGCGATAGCTGAGTCAAGTACTTTTTTAACCAGTACGGCGGCTTTCTTTGGGCTGAAAGTCAAAATTTCGAGGGCCTTAGCTACAGGCAAACCACGAATTTGATCGGCAACCAGACGAGCCTTCTGCGCAGACGTACGGGCAAAACGATGTTTAGCTAAAACTTCCATCTTATTCCTCCCGTATTAACGCTTCTTCGCTTTCTTATCAGCAGCATGGCCGCGATAAGTGCGAGTTGGTGAGAATTCACCAAGTTTGTGGCCGATCATTTCGTCAGTTACGAACACAGGAACGTGCTGACGACCATTATGGACAGCGATGGTCAAACCAATCATGTTTGGAATGATCATTGAGCGACGTGACCAAGTCTTAATAGGCTTTTTGTCACCGGCTTCCATCGCTTTCTCTACCTTCTTCAGCAAGTGCAGGTCAATGAAGGGACCTTTCTTGAGAGAACGTGGCATGGCGAATCCTCTTACTATTTATTACGACGACGTACGATGTACTTGTCAGTGCGCTTGTTACTACGAGTCTTATAACCCTTAGTTGGCACACCCCATGGAGTCACTGGGTGACGACCACCAGAAGTACGGCCTTCACCACCACCGTGTGGGTGGTCTACTGGGTTCATTGCAACACCGCGAACTGTTGGGCGAACGCCTCTCCAGCGCTTAGCACCTGCTTTACCTAACTGGCGTAGCATGTGTTCGGCATTACCAACTTCACCAAATGTTGCGCGGCAATCAACTGGCACTTTGCGCATTTCGCCAGAGCGAAGACGTAAAGTGGCATATGCGCCATCACGAGCAACAACTTGTACATAAGCACCCGCTGAACGCGCGATCTGAGCACCTTTACCAGGCTTCATTTCTACAGCGTGCACAACAGAACCTACTGGAATGTTGCGCAGTGGCATTGCGTTACCGGTTTTGATTTCGGCTTCAACACCAGACTGGATCTTATCGCCAGCTTGCATGCCTTTAGCAGCAAGAATGTAACGACGCTCACCATCCGCATACAGTACTAGAGCGATGTGCGCAGTACGGTTTGGATCGTATTCCAGACGCTCAATTTTTGCAGGGATACCGTCTTTATCGCGTTTGAAGTCGATTAAACGGTAGTGCTGCTTGTGACCGCCACCAACGTGACGAACAGTGATACGGCCAGTATTGTTACGGCCACCACTTTTAGATTTTTTCGCCAACAGGCCAGCAAAAGGTTTACCCTTGTGCAGGTCAGAGTTCACCACTTTAACAACGTGGCGACGACCTGGAGAGGTTGGCTTACACTTAATAACTGCCATGATAATTCTCCTTTGCTTACTCAGCGCCGCCGACGAAATCGATGTCAGCACCAGCAGCTAAAGTCACGTAGGCTTTTTTCCAATCGCTACGACGACCAACACGGCCACCAGTGCGTTTAGTTTTGCCTTTGCTCACTAAAGTGCGAACTGATTCGACTTCAACTTCAAATAGCTTGGCAACAGCAGCTTTAATTTCAGCTTTAGTTGCATCGATAGCTACGCGGAAAACAACAGTGTTGTGCTTCTCAGCATTCACAGTGCTCTTTTCAGAGATGTGAGGTGCTAGAATTACTTTTAGCAAACGTTCTTCGCGGATCATCATGCTAGCATCTCCTCGATTTGCTTAACTGCATCAGCAGTCACAAGCACTGTGTTGAACGCGATCAGACTTACTGGGTCTAGACCTGCAACGTCACGAACGTCAACCTTGTACAGGTTGCGAGCTGCTAAGAATAAATTCTCGTCAACTTCTGCAGTCACAATTAACACGTCTTCTAAGTTCATTGCTTTCAGTTTAGCTTTCAGCTCTTTAGTTTTAGGAGCTTCAACGCTGAATGATTCAACAACAACCAGACGGTCTTGACGTACCAGCTCAGACAGAATGCTTTTCAGCGCGCCGCGGTACATCTTCTTGTTAACTTTTTGGCTGTGATCCTGAGTTTTAGCAGCGAATGTTACGCCACCGCCACGCCAGATTGGGCCCTTAACACCACCCGCACGAGCGCGGCCAGTGCCTTTTTGGCGCCATGGCTTTTTGCCAGAGCCAGTTACTTCCGCACGAGTCTTTTGAGCACGAGTGCCCTGACGTGCGTTTGCAGCGTATGCTACTACTACCTGATGAACCAGTGCCTCGTTAAAGTCACGGCCGAAGGTAGTTTCGGAAACTTCAAGAGCGCTTTGCGCGTCTTTCAATACCAATTCCATTACTATCTCCTCAGACCTTAAGCTTTAACTGCAGGCTTGATGATCAGGTCGCCGTTAGTTGCGCCCGGAACAGCACCTTTAACCAGTAGCAGGTTACGTTCAACATCTACACGTACAACGTCTAGATTTTGAGTAGTAACACGCTCGGCACCCATGTGGCCTGACATTTTCTTGCCTTTAAATACGCGACCAGGCGTTTGGTTCTGACCGATAGAACCGTTCGAACGGTGCGACAAAGAGTTACCGTGAGTCATATCTTGAGTACGGAAGTTCCAACGCTTAACGCCGCCTTGGAAGCCTTTACCTTTAGATTGACCAGTAACGTCAACTTTCGCTACATCAGCGAAGATACCTACGTTTAGCTCAGCACCAACTTCAATGCCTTCGCCTTCACCGTCTGCCAGACGCAATTCCCACAGTCCACGACCGGCTTCAACACCGCTCTTGGCAAAGTGACCTGCTTCTGGTTTAGTGATGCGATTGGCTTTTTTGGTACCAGTAGTAACTTGAAGTGCGCGGTAGCCGTCAGTTTCTAAAGTTTTCACTTGAGTAACACGGTTGCCAGCAACTTCAATTACTGTAACAGGTATAGAAACACCATCTTCAGTGAAGATGCGAGTCATACCAACTTTACGACCAATAAGACCGATAGCCATCTCTCAAACCTCTTCTAAGGATCTCAATTAACCCAAGCTAATCTGTACGTCGACACCAGCCGCAAGATCTAAACGCATTAGAGCGTCTACAGTCTTTTCAGTTGGCTCTACGATGTCAACCAGGCGCTTGTGAGTACGTAATTCGTACTGGTCACGAGCATCTTTATTAACGTGCGGAGAGATCAAAACGGTATAACGCTCTTTGCGCGTTGGCAGTGGGATAGGACCACGTACCTGGGCGCCTGTACGCTTAGCAGTTTCAACGATTTCCGCTGTAGACTGATCAATTAAGCGATGATCAAATCCTTTTAAGCGGATACGGATTCTTTGGTTCTGCATTGACCAGAGCTCCTAAAATGGACACATAAAAAATCACCCTCTAGCTTCTTCCTTACTGGAAAAGCAGAGCGAGATGATTTAACCGTTCGACTCCCAATCGGAGCCGCTATGATAATGACGAGCGTATTGGCTCATCATTTTATTCGCTAACCTAGGTTAACGAGGGGGCCATTATACTTATCTAAAATTAGATTTCAAGCCCGCTGTGTAAATAGTCATCAAAAAGACTATTCAACTTCAGAGTGGCGAGCATTTTACACAAATTTCAGAATAACGCCAGCCCAAAATAAAAAAGGAAGCCTAAGCTTCCTTTTTCAGTACTATATCTAAGTTCGCAATTAAGCGATGATCTTAGCTACAACACCTGCACCTACTGTACGGCCACCTTCACGGATTGCGAAGCGTAAACCTTCGTCCATCGCGATTGGGCAGATCAGCGTAACAACCATCTTGATGTTGTCGCCTGGCATTACCATCTCTACGCCTTCTGGCAGTTCGATGGTACCAGTCACGTCAGTTGTACGGAAGTAGAACTGTGGACGGTAGCCTTTGAAGAATGGAGTGTGACGACCACCTTCTTCTTTTGACAGAACGTATACTTCTGATTCAAAAGTAGTGTGTGGGTTGATTGAACCTGGCTTAGATAATACTTGACCACGTTCTACGTCATCACGCTTAGTACCACGTAACAGGATACCACAGTTCTCACCTGCACGACCTTCGTCAAGCAGCTTACGGAACATTTCAACACCAGTACAGGTTGTCTTAGTCGTTGTACGGATACCAACGATTTCTACTTCGTCACCAACACGTACGATACCACGCTCAACACGGCCAGTTACTACTGTACCACGGCCAGAGATTGAGAATACGTCTTCGATTGGCATCAGGAATGGCTTATCGATATCACGCTCTGGTTCTGGAATGTAAGAATCCAGTGCCGCTGCTAATTCGATGATCTTAGCTTCCCACTCTGGCTCGCCTTCTAGCGCTTTCAGAGCAGAACCTTGGATAACTGGTAAGTCATCACCTGGGAAGTCGTATTCTGATAACAGTTCACGTACTTCCATTTCTACTAATTCTAACAGTTCAGCATCGTCAACCATGTCACACTTGTTCATGAATACGATGATGAAAGGTACGCCTACTTGGCGAGACAGCAGGATGTGCTCACGAGTTTGTGGCATTGGACCGTCAGTAGAAGCTACTACCAGGATCGCGCCGTCCATCTGTGCAGCACCAGTGATCATGTTTTTAACATAGTCAGCGTGGCCTGGGCAGTCTACGTGTGCGTAGTGACGAGTTGGTGTATCGTATTCGATGTGAGAGGTATTGATGGTAATACCGCGCTCACGCTCTTCTGGAGCGTTATCGATTTGAGAGAAGTCTTTAGCTTCACCACCGTAGGTCTTAGCCAGTACGTGAGAGATAGCTGCAGTCAGAGTGGTTTTACCATGGTCAACGTGACCGATGGTGCCCACGTTTACGTGAGGCTTATTACGTTCAAATTTAGCTTTTGCCACGATATATTCCTTTCTTTTCAGAATAATCCTGTATCAACAGGACCATATTACATTTATGTCGTAACTTGAAATTAGCTACGAGATTCAATAATCGCTTTCGCAATGTTTTGCGGTGCATCAGAGTACTTCAAAAACTCCATGGAGTAAGAAGCACGACCCTGAGTCGCAGAACGCAAATCAGTTGCATAACCAAACATTTCAGAAAGAGGCACTACCGCATGGACTATTTTGATGCCACCGAAGCCATCATCCATACCTTCAATCAAACCACGACGACGGTTTAAGTCACCAACCACATCGCCCATGTAGTTCTCAGGAGTAGTTACTTCTACTTTCATGCAAGGCTCGAGCAACACAGGATTCGCTTCGAGCGCACCCTTTTTGAAGCCCATAGAACCCGCAATTTTGAACGCCATTTCATTCGAGTCCACATCGTGATATGAACCGTCGAACAGAGTGACCTTCACGTCCAACACAGGGAAGCCGGCGAGAACACCGTTCTTCATCTGCTCTTGGATACCTTTATCAACCGCTGGAATGAATTCACGTGGAACTACACCCCCAACGATCGCGTTGATAAATTCGTAACCAGCGCCTTCTTCATTAGGCTCTAGTTTTAACCAAACATGACCGAATTGTCCACGGCCACCTGATTGGCGTACAAATTTACCTTCAGCCTCGACTGATGCGCGAATGGTTTCGCGGTAGGCCACTTGTGGCTTACCAACGTTACACTCAACACCAAATTCGCGACGCATACGGTCAACGATAATGTCTAAGTGTAACTCACCCATTCCAGAAATCAGTGTTTGTGATGATTCTTCGTCAGTCTCAACCCGGAAGGATGGATCTTCCGCTGCGAGTTTTTGCAGCGCGATACCCATTTTATCTTGGTCTGCTTTAGACTTAGGCTCAACGGCAATGGTAATTACTGGCTCAGGGAACTCCATGCGTTCCAAGATCACCTTATGATCAGGATCACAAAGTGTATCACCCGTGGTGACTTCTTTCAGACCGATAGCCGCAGCGATATCACCTGCACGAACTTCTTTCAGTTCTGTACGGTCATTAGCGTGCATTTGCACGATACGGCCGATACGTTCACGTTTCTGTTTAACAGAGTTATAAACGCCAGAACCTGATTCGAGTACGCCAGAGTACACGCGAATAAAGGTCAAAGTGCCCACGAACGGGTCTGTAGCAATCTTAAATGCCAACGCCGCAAAGGGGGCATTGTCATCTGATGGGCGTTCAACTTCTTGCTCATCGTCATCAATGCCCTTAATAGGAGGCACATCGACGGGGGCAGGCAAGAATTCTACTACCGCATCAAGAACCGCTTGAACGCCTTTGTTCTTAAACGCAGAACCACAGGTCGCTAAAACGATTTCATTATTAATAGTACGCTGACGCAGTGCCTTTTTGATCTCGTCTTCTGACAGTGTGCCTTCTTCAAGGTACTTGTCCATCAGTTCATCAGAGGCCTCGGCAGCTGCCTCAACCAGATACTCATGCATTTCAGCCGCTTTTGCCGCCAAACTTGCAGGGATCTCTTCATAAGTGAAAGTCATACCCTGGTCCGCTTCGTTCCAGTTAATGGCTTTCATCTTGATTAAGTCGATCACGCCTGTAAAGTTTTCTTCTGCACCGATGTTTAATTGGATCGGAACACAAGTCGCTCCCAAGCGAGTTCTGATTTGCTTCACTACACGTTCAAAGTCCGCACCTGCGCGGTCCATTTTGTTGACAAACACTAAGCGTGGAACGCGGTATTTGTCAGCTTGACGCCATACGGTTTCTGATTGAGGCTCAACACCTGAAGAACCACAGAAAACCACTACAGCGCCGTCAAGAACGCGCAAAGAACGTTCAACTTCAATAGTGAAGTCAACGTGACCAGGGGTATCGATGATATTGATGCGGTGTTCAGTGAATTGAGCATCCATACCACGCCAGAATGTAGTTACAGCAGCCGAGGTGATAGTAATACCACGCTCTTGCTCTTGTACCATCCAGTCAGTGGTCGCGGCGCCGTCATGCACCTCACCGATTTTATGAGACAAACCGGTATAGAACAGAACACGTTCTGTTGTGGTGGTTTTACCTGCATCCACATGAGCACAAATACCGATATTACGATAACGCTCAATTGGGGTTGTACGAGCCACGATTATACCCTCTCGACCAAGGCTGTTGCCTTGGCAATATCAACAACAATGGTGTGGGCTTAAGCCCACACCATCAGATTACCAACGGTAATGAGCAAAGGCTTTGTTAGCTTCAGCCATGCGATGCACGTCTTCACGCTTCTTAACAGCAGTACCTTTGTTTTCAGACGCATCTAGCATTTCACCTGCTAGACGTAAAGCCATAGATTTTTCACCACGCTTACGAGCAGCTTCAACTAACCAGCGCATCGCCAGTGCGTTACGACGCACTGGACGAACTTCACATGGTACCTGGTAAGTAGAACCACCAACGCGACGAGATTTAACTTCGACTGATGGGCGAACGTTGTCCAGGGCTGCTTCAAGGATGTCTAAATGATTAGCGCCTTTCTTTTCAGCGATAACATCAAGAGCCTTGTAAATGATTTTTTCAGCAGTCGACTTTTTGCCGTCCTGCATAATGACGTTGATGAACTTAGCCAGCAACTCACTGTGAAACTTTGGATCTGGTAGGATTTTACGTTGTCCTACAACGCGACGTCTTGGCATAACAATTCTCCGTATGCTTCAGGGATTTCCAAAACTGGAATTCTCAAAATAAACTAGCTTGGCCTTACTTAACGGATACGTTAAGACTTAGGACGCTTAGCACCGTACTTAGAACGGCTTTGGCGACGTGAAGTCACGCCTGCACAGTCTAATGCGCCACGAACAGTGTGATAGCGAACACCAGGTAAGTCTTTAACACGACCACCACGGATCAAAATCACGCTGTGTTCCTGCAGGTTGTGGCCTTCACCGCCGATGTACGAAGTTACTTCGAAACCGTTAGTCAGACGCACACGAGCTACTTTACGTAGTGCAGAGTTAGGTTTTTTAGGGGTAGTAGTGTACACACGTGTACAAACACCACGCTTTTGTGGGCACGCATTCAACGCAGGCACATTAGTCTTGTCGACTTTTGGCGCGCGTGGCTTACGTACCAACTGGTTTACAGTTGCCATGTATAGCTCCGAGTCAGTTGAATCAAACTCAACGATAAGGTGTGAAAAATCTATATCCCACAATGGTGGGACGCGGAATTTTAGAAAGGTAAAGCCTGACTGTCAAGAAATAGCCAACTTTTGCGGCATTTTCCAATAAAAAAGGCGCCATTGGCGCCTTTTTGTTACAAACTGTTCACTTAATCTTGGCTGCCAGCCAAGTTTAACAGGTCTGCGAGATTTTGTTCTGCTTCACTTGCAGTGATCTTATTCACTACAACTGGCTCGTCTTTCTTAGCACGGGCATCGTTACGAGTCTTGTGATAAGCATAACCAGTACCGGCTGGGATCAGGCGGCCAACGATTACGTTTTCTTTCAGACCACGTAAGTTATCAGACTTACCACCTACGGCAGCTTCTGTCAGTACGCGAGTCGTTTCTTGGAATGATGCTGCAGAGATAAACGATTCTGTTGCCAGAGACGCTTTGGTAATACCCAGCAGTTCACGTTCGAAGGTCGCAGGCACTTTGCCTTGTTCGACAAGTTCGCGGTTAGCAATCTTGACGCGAGACACTTCGACTTGTTCGCCTTCTAAGAACTCACTGTCACCCGCAGAGGTGATCACGCACTTACGCAGCATTTGACGGATGATCACTTCGATATGTTTATCGTTGATCTTCACGCCTTGTAGACGGTATACGTCTTGTACTTCATTCACAATGTAGTTTGCTACGTTGTGGATGCCACGTAGACGCAGAATGTCGTGCGCCGCCTCTGGACCGTCAGCAATAACTTCACCACGTTCGACTTTTTCACCTTCGAACACGTTTAAGTTACGCCATTTCGGGATCATCTCTTCGTAATGTTCTCCGCCATCCGCTGGTGTGATCACCAGACGACGCTTGCCTTTGGTCTCTTTACCAAACGAGATGGTACCAGAGATTTCCGCCAGAATAGCTGGCTCTTTTGGCTTACGGGCTTCGAACAGGTCAGCAACGCGTGGTAGACCACCCGTGATGTCGCGTGTTTTAGACGATTCTTGTGGAATACGTGCTAACGCGTCACCCACGGCGATTTGCGCATTGTCGTCAAGGTTAACGATCGCACTGCCTGGTAAGAAGTATTGTGCCGGCACTTCAGTACCTGGGATCATCAGGTCGCTACCGTCGGCACCAACAAGACGGATCATTGGGCGCATTTCTTTACCCGCTGAACCACGTTGACCCACGTCGAGGATCACGATTGATGACAGACCTGTCAGTTCGTCTGTTTGACGAGTCATGGTCACGCCGTCGATCATGTCAACGAACTTAATACTACCCGCCACTTCAGTGATGATTGGGTGAGTATGTGGATCCCAGTTAGCGATGATATCGCCCGCTTCTACTGATGCTTCTTCTAACTTCTCGAGCACAGTACCGTAAGGCACTTTATAACGCTCTTTCTCACGACCTAATTCGTCGATGATCGCCAGTTCAGAAGAACGAGAAACGATAACCAGCTTGCCGTCAGTGTTAGTCACGTACTTAGCGTTGTGCAGTTTCAACGAACCAGAGTTCTTCACTTGAACGTTGTTTTCTGCAGACGCTCTCGATGCCGCACCACCGATGTGGAACGTACGCATCGTTAACTGTGTACCAGGTTCACCGATTGATTGCGCCGCGACAACACCGATAGCTTCGCCGTGGTTAATCAGGTGACCACGGGCTAAGTCACGGCCATAACATGCCGCACACACACCGAAGTCGGTATCACAGGTAATTACTGAACGTACAATCACTTCGTCGATTGAGTGTTCTTCTAACTTGTCACACCATGCTTCATCGAGCAGAGTGTTACGTGGCGCAAGCACATCTTCTGTACCTGGGTACATAACATCAACAGCAACCACACGACCCAGTACGCGTTCACGTAATGGCTCAACAACGTCACCACCTTCGATCAGCGGCTTCATTGTCAGACCTTCGTGAGTACCACAATCGTCTTCGATGACCACTAAGTCTTGAGCAACGTCAACCAGACGACGAGTCAGGTAACCCGAGTTCGCTGTCTTCAATGCGGTATCGGCTAGACCTTTACGCGCACCGTGGGTTGAGATGAAGTACTGAAGAACGTTCAGACCTTCACGGAAGTTCGCCACGATTGGGGTTTCGATGATCGAACCGTCTGGTTTCGCCATCAGACCACGCATACCCGCTAACTGACGGATCTGTGCGGCACTACCACGAGCGCCCGAGTCGGCCATCATGTAAATGCTGTTGAACGAAGCTTGTTTCTCTTCAACGCCATCACGGTTAATCACTGTCTCAGTTGACAGGTTTTCCATCATCGCTTTAGAAACTTTTTCGTTCGCACTTGCCCAGATGTCGATTACTTTGTTGTAACGCTCACCCGCGGTCACCAGACCTGATTGGAACTGCTCTTGAATTTCGAGCACTTCTGCTTCAGCGTCAGCAACTAAGGTGTACTTCTCAGCTGGGATCACCATGTCGTCGATACCGACAGATGCACCAGAGATAGTGGCGTAACGGAAACCTGTGTACATCAGTTGGTCAGCGAAGATAACGGTATCTTTCAGACCTAATTGACGGTAACAAGTGTTCAATAGCTTAGAAATTTGCTTTTTGCCCATGTTCTGGTTAACCAGATCAAATGACAAACCTGCTGGCAGAATTTGTGACAGCAGAGCACGACCCACTGTTGTATCTACGATACGACGTTGTTCAGTACGCTCACCATTGTCACCGATAACGGTTTCAGTGATACGCACTTTCACGCGGGCATGCAGTTCAGCAGCGCCAGTTGCGTAAGCTTTTTCAACTTCAGCAACAGACATAAAGTACATACCTTCACCACGGCCGTTGATACGCTCACGGCTGGTGTAGTACAGACCTAATACCACGTCTTGAGACGGAGTGATTACAGGCTCGCCGTTCGCAGGTGACAGGATGTTGTTGGTTGACATCATCAGGGCACGAGCTTCAAGCTGCGCTTCCAGTGTTAACGGTACGTGTACCGCCATTTGGTCACCGTCGAAGTCGGCGTTGTATGCCGCACAAACGAGTGGGTGTAACTGGATTGCTTTACCTTCAATCAGTACAGGTTCGAACGCTTGGATACCCAGTCTGTGCAGTGTTGGTGCACGGTTAAGCATCACTGGATGTTCGCGGATCACTTCATCCAGAACGTCCCAAACTTCCGCCACTTCACGCTCGACCATCTTCTTAGCAGCTTTGATGGTTGTCGCTAAGCCACGACCTTCCAGCTTGCCATAGATGAATGGCTTGAACAGTTCCAGTGCCATCTTCTTAGGAAGACCACATTGGTGCAGACGTAAAGTAGGACCTACGGTAATTACCGAACGACCAGAGTAGTCAACACGCTTACCTAATAAGTTCTGACGGAAACGACCTTGTTTACCTTTGATCATATCGGCCAAAGATTTCAGAGGACGTTTGTTAGAACCGGTAATAGCACGACCACGACGACCGTTATCTAATAGCGCATCAACAGACTCTTGTAACATACGCTTTTCGTTGCGTACGATGATGTCCGGCGCAGCTAAATCTAACAGACGCTTCAAACGGTTGTTACGGTTGATCACGCGGCGGTACAAATCGTTCAGATCTGAAGTCGCGAAGCGGCCGCCATCGAGCGGTACCAGCGGACGTAAGTCAGGTGGTAACACAGGCAGTACTTTTAAGATCATCCACTCTGGCTTGTTGCCAGAAGTGTGGAACGCTTCCATCAACTTAAGACGCTTGGTCACTTTCTTGCGACGAGTCTCAGAGTTGATTGATGGCAGCTCTTCACGCATTTGTTCGATTTCTTTTTCGAGATCGATCGCGCGCAGCAGTTCTAATACCGCTTCAGCACCCATCTTAGCTTCGAATTCGTCACCGTATTCTTCTAATGCGTCCAGATAGTTTTCTTCTGTCAGCATTTGGCCACGTTCAAGGCTGGTCATGCCAGGCTCGATCACGACGAAAGATTCAAAATACAGTACGCGTTCGATATCACGCAGCGTCATGTCCAGCATTAAACCGATACGGGACGGCAGTGATTTCAAGAACCAAATGTGGGCAACTGGGCTAGCCAGTTCAATGTGACCCATACGCTCACGACGTACTTTAGTCTGGGTAACTTCTACGCCACACTTTTCACAGATCACACCACGGTGCTTCAAACGCTTGTACTTACCGCACAAACATTCGTAATCTTTGACCGGGCCAAAGATACGCGCACAGAACAGACCTTCACGCTCAGGCTTGAAGGTACGGTAGTTAATGGTTTCTGGCTTCTTAACTTCACCAAAAGACCAAGAACGGATCAGATCAGGCGATGCCAGACCAATTTTGATGCCGTTAAATTCTTCAGTCTTGCTTTGCTGTTTCAGAAACTTTAATAAGTCTTTCACGTTTCTCTCCTGAAGGAGTTAAACCGGGTGCTCCGCTCTCACGGAGCACCATTCTGTTGCCAAACGCGGCTAAATACCTGCGCTTATTCCTGATCCAACTCGATGTTGATACCGAGTGAACGGATCTCCTTCAGTAATACGTTGAAGGACTCTGGCATGCCAGGCTGCATCTGATGGTTACCGTCGACGATGTTCTTATACATCTGAGTACGACCGTTAACGTCATCCGATTTCACGGTGAGCATTTCTTGAAGCGTATAAGCGGCACCGTATGCTTCGAGTGCCCACACTTCCATCTCCCCGAAACGCTGACCACCGAACTGAGCTTTACCGCCCAGAGGTTGTTGAGTCACTAAGCTGTACGAACCGGTAGAACGGGCGTGCATCTTATCGTCAACTAAGTGGTTCAGTTTGAGCATGTACATGTAACCTACAGTTACTGGACGCTCAAATTCGTTACCGGTACGACCATCAAATAATTTCAGCTGACCAGAGGTTGGCAAGCCTGCAAGCTCAAGCATCTGCTTGATCTCTTTCTCTTTAGCACCGTCGAAGGCTGGCGTAGCAACTGGGATACCGCCTTTCAGGTTGTTCGCTAAGCGCAGTAACTCATCGTCAGTGAATGAATCGATGTCAACGCGCTGCTGCACTTCGTCACCTAATTCGTACACTTGCTTGATGTAGCTACGAACTTCTGCAAGTCCCTTCTCGCGCTGATCTTCCAGCATGGCAGCAATCTTGTTACCAATACCTTTAGCAGCAGCACCTAAGTGAACTTCAAGAACCTGACCGATGTTCATACGTGATGGAACGCCTAGCGGGTTCAATACGATGTCCACAGGGTTGCCTTGCTCGTCGTACGGCATGTCTTCAATTGGGTTAATCTTAGAGATAACACCCTTGTTACCGTGACGACCCGCCATCTTGTCACCTGGTTGGATAGTACGTTTAACCGCTAAGTAAACCTTAACGATCTTCAGTACGCCTGGTGCCAAGTCATCACCTTGGGTGATCTTGCGACGTTTGATTTCAAACTTCTTATCGAAGTCTGCTTTCAGCTCTTCATGCTGTTCAGCTAATTGCTCAAGCTCAGTTTGTTTGGTTTCATCGTCAATAACTTGAACCAATACATCTTTACGTGGCAATGCTGCGATTTGTGCTTCAGTGAAACCGGCACTTAATAATAAGTTGCGCGCACGGCTCAATACGCCTTCTTCAAGGATCTTGAACTCTTCGCCTAAGTCTTTACGAGCTTGGGCAATGTGCATTTCTTCGATTTCAATGGCGCGTTTGTCTTTCTCAACGCCGTCACGGGTAAATACCTGAACGTCGATGATGGTACCTTTAACAGAGTTAGGTACACGCAGTGAGCTGTCTTTCACATCAGACGCTTTCTCACCGAAGATAGCGCGTAGTAACTTCTCTTCTGGAGTCAGTTGCGTCTCGCCTTTTGGCGTAACTTTACCAACCAGAATGTCACCACCCTTCACTTCTGCACCGATGTAAACGATACCTGACTCGTCGAGTTTCGACAGAGCAGATTCACCTACGTTTGGAATGTCAGCAGTGATTTCTTCACTACCCAGCTTGGTATCACGAGCGATACAAGACAGCTCTTGAATGTGGATAGTGGTGAAACGGTCTTCCTGTGCAACACGCTCAGAAATTAAGATCGAGTCTTCGAAGTT
Source organism: Shewanella sp. MR-4 (assembly GCF_000014685.1). Taxonomy (NCBI): domain Bacteria; kingdom Pseudomonadati; phylum Pseudomonadota; class Gammaproteobacteria; order Alteromonadales; family Shewanellaceae; genus Shewanella; species Shewanella sp. MR-4. The sequence goes on along the minus strand of NC_008321.1, from coordinate 218,616 downwards.
GTAACCGTTCCAAGGCATGAATGCGATACGCATGTTCTGACCAAGGGCTAAGTCACCTAAGTCAGTAGACGGACCGTCTGCTAACACGTCACCACGAACCACTGGCTCACCAACTGAACAACATGGACGTTGGTTGATACAAGTGTTTTGGTTAGAACGGGTGTACTTAGTCAGGTTGTAAATGTCGATACCTGCTTCGCCTGGGCGCAGCTCGTCTTCATTAACTTTAACAACGATACGGCTCGCATCAACGTAATCGATCACACCGCCACGTTTGGCAGCAACAACTACACCGGAGTCCACAGCTAACGTGCGCTCAATACCCGTACCGACCAGAGGCTTCTCTGATTTCAGTGTTGGTACCGCTTGACGTTGCATGTTCGCACCCATCAATGCACGGTTCGCGTCGTCGTGTTCTAAGAACGGGATCAGAGACGCAGCAACAGAGATGATCTGTTGTGGCGATACGTCCATGTATTGAATGTCAGACGCACGCATAAAGGTAGATTCACCTTTGTGACGACATGCGATCTGTTCTTCAACCATGCGACCTTGTGAGTCAACTTCGATGTTCGCCTGTGCAATCACATAACGACCTTCTTCAATCGCCGACAAGTATTCCACATCGTCAGTGATCACACCGTCTACCACTTTGCGGTATGGGGTTTCTAAGAAGCCGTAAGAGTTAGTACGGGCAAAGCTCGCTAATGAGTTGATTAGACCAATGTTTGGACCTTCAGGGGTCTCAATTGGACATAAACGACCATAGTGCGTTGGGTGTACGTCGCGGACTTCGAAGCCTGCACGTTCACGGGTCAAACCACCTGGGCCAAGAGCAGAAATACGACGCTTATGCGTTACTTCTGACAGCGGGTTGTTTTGGTCCATGAATTGTGACAGCTGAGAAGAACCGAAGAACTCTTTCACTGCGGCAGAAATTGGCTTAGCGTTGATTAAGTCTTGTGGCATCAGCTCGTTTAGATCGCCTAATGACAGACGTTCACGCACGGCGCGCTCAACACGGACCAGACCAACACGGAATTGGTTTTCAGCCATTTCACCCACAGAACGAATTCGACGGTTACCTAAGTGGTCGATATCGTCCACTTCGTCGAAGCCGTTACGGATGTGAATGATGTTCTTCATTACTGCAACGATGTCTTCTTTAGACAGTACGCCGCTACCTTCGTCATCAGGAATGCTGAGACGACGGTTGAACTTCATACGACCTACTTTAGACAGGTCATAACGTTCTTCGCTGAAGAATAAGTTTTGGAACAGCGCTTCTGCTGCATCTTTGGTTGGTGGCTCACCAGGACGCATCATGCGGTAGATCTCAACTAACGCTTCTAAGCGGTTAGTGGTTGGATCGATACGCAGAGTGTCAGAGATGTAAGCACCGTGGTCTAGCTCGTTGATGTATAACGTGCTTAGCTCTTTGATGCCTGCCAGTGATAACTTCGCTAAGTCTTCTAAGCTGATTTCACTGTTAGCAGAAACTAAGACTTCACCCGTGTCCGGATCGATGTAATCTTGGGCAGCATATTTGCCCACGATGTACTCAACTGGCACTTCGAGTTCAGTGGTATTGGTTTTTTCTAATTGGCGAATGTGGCGTGCAGTGATACGACGGCCAGCTTCAACCAATACAGAGCCTTCAGCATCCTTGATGTCGTAGCTGGCGGTTTCGCCACGCAGACGCTCAGGTACTAAGGTCATAACCAGAGTATCTTTCTTGATCTTGAACTCAACGCGTTCGAAGAACAGATCGAGGATCTCTTGAGTAGAATACTCTAATGCGCGCAGAATGATGGTCGCAGGTAATTTACGGCGACGGTCAATACGTACGAACAGTGCATCTTTAGGGTCGAATTCAAAGTCTAACCATGAACCACGGTAAGGAATGATACGTGCGTTATACAGCACCTTACCTGATGAGTGGGTTTTACCACGGTCATGATCAAAGAACACGCCTGGGCTGCGGTGTAATTGAGATACGATTACACGCTCAGTACCGTTGATCACAAAGGTACCGTTGTCAGTCATTAATGGGATATCACCCATGTAGACTTCTTGTTCTTTAATATCTTTTACAGTGCCGGCCGCTGCTTCACGATCATACAACACCATGCGTAATTTAACGCGTAGTGGCGCTGAATATGTAACACCACGGATCTGACACTCTTTCACATCAAAAACAGGCTCGCCAAGCTTATAGCTGACGTATTGCAGTTCTGAATTACCAGAAAAGCTCTTGATGGGAAAAACGCTACGGAAGGCGGCTTCTAAACCGCGCTCACCGGTAGGATCTTGATCGGTGAACTTCTTAAAAGAGTCTAACTGAATAGACAAAAGGTAAGGAATATCCAACACCTGTGGACGCTTACCAAAGTCTTTGCGAATACGCTTCTTTTCAGAATAGGAGTAAACCATGGGTTTCCTCTGCTTGCGAGATGTGACCAAGACTGAACTCATAACAATAGTCATTAAATTCAGCACGTTTGCCCATCACCGTTGATGGCAAGAACCTAACCAGTAATCTCTGCTAGGGACTGCAAAATTTGGCGATAAACGGTGAAAAAAAATCGCCGACGCATATAGCGCAAAAAAGGCCGACGGTTAAAAAACCGCCAGCCTCCACCCAATTGGCTTGGGTGAGTAAGCTACATAATAGCTTACTTGATCTCTACTGTAGCACCAGCTTCAACCAGTTCTTTCTTCAGAGCTTCAGCTTCTTCTTTAGAAACGCCTTCTTTAACTGCTACTGGAGCAGCTTCAGACATTGCTTTAGCTTCTTTCAGGCCTAAACCAGTTGCGCCACGGATTGCTTTAATAACAGCAACTTTGTTGTCGCCGTGAGCAGTCAGAATTACGTTGAATTCTGTTTGTTCTTCAGCAGCAGCACCTGCATCAGCAGCACCGCCAGCAACTACTGCAGCAGCAGCAGAAACGCCGAACTTCTCTTCCATAGCTTCGATCAGTTCAACAACTTCCATTACAGACATAGCTGCAAAGGCTTCTAAGATTTGGTCTTTAGTGATAGACATAACAAATGTTTCCTATTGTTCTGAATTCAATTTTATTAAGCAGCCAGCTTAAAATTAAGCGGCTTCTTGTTTTTGATCGCGCAGGGCGGCCAGAGTACGAACGAACTTGCCAGCAGATGCTTCTTTCATAGTCATCATTAACTGTGCTAGTGCTTCTTCGTATGTTGGCAGTTTCGCCAAACGATCAATGTCAGCTGCAGGGATGAAATTCCCTTCAAAGGCTGCGCCTTTAACTTCGAAGTTAGCTTGCTCTTTAGCAAAGTCTTTTAACAGACGAGCTGCAGCACCTGGGTGCTCGTTAGAGAAAGCAATCAAAGTTGGGCCAGTGAACGTTTCTGCTAGGCACTCAAATGCAGTACCTTCAACAGCACGACGAGCCAGAGTGTTACGTACTACACGTACATAAACACCAGCTTCGCGAGCTTTTTTACGCAGACCGGTCATAGCACCTACAGTTACACCGCGTGAATCAGCGGCTACTGCAGATAGCGCACCTTTGGCAGCTTCGTTGACTTCAGCAACAATCGCTTTTTTGTCTTCGAGTCTTAATGCCATTGGCTTTACTCCTGGATTCCACCTAGGGTATTCCCTAGTACTTACCATACTAAATACTTATGTATTTAGTGACTTACGGTGCAGATTATCCAGTAAAAAAATTTAGCTGGGGCCTGACACCGTCTACGCAGGAAATTAAGTAAACCGTTAAAGTAAACACCTGCGGTCTTGGACGGAAGCCTAATTAATGATGCATTAAGCATCAAAAACAGGCTTCAACCCACAAAGTGCGCGCATTATAGACTAATGCACGTACCTTGTAAAATTAGTTAGCTGTTTCGAGAGTCGCTTGGTCGATAGCTACACCTGCACCCATAGTGGTAGAGATGCTAACTTTCTTCACGTATACACCTTTAGCAACTGCAGGCTTAGCCTTTTTCAGTGCAGAGATTAACGCTTCCAAGTTTTCTTTCAATTGAACTGGTGTGAAATCCACTTTACCGATAGTAGTGTGGATAATACCGTTCTTGTCGTTGCGGTAACGAACTTGACCAGCTTTGGCGTTCTTAACTGCTTCAGCAACGTTTGGCGTTACTGTGCCAGTTTTTGGGTTAGGCATTAAACCACGTGGGCCTAAGATTTGACCTAACATACCAACAACGCGCATTGCATCTGGAGATGCGATAACTACGTCGAAGTTCATTTCACCGGCTTTGATTTGCTCAGCCAGATCATCCATACCAACGAGTTCAGCACCAGCAGCTTTTGCAGCTTCAGCATTTGCACCTTGTGTAAATACTGCAACGCGAACGTCACGACCAGTACCGTGTGGTAATACAGTAGCACCACGAACGTTTTGGTCTGATTTACGTGGGTCGATGCCCAGGTTAACAGCAACGTCAACACTTTCAACGAACTTAGCAGTTGCTAATTCTTTTAACAGAGCAACAGCGTCGTTGATTTCGTATAACTTAGTACCGTCAACTTTCTCGCGGATTACGCGCATGCGTTTAGTTAGTTTTGCCATTATATTAACCCTCTACAACCAAACCCATTGAACGCGCAGTACCTTCGATTGAGCGAGTCATCGCTTCAACATCAGCACCAGTCATATCGGCCGCTTTCAATTCAGCAATTTCTTGAATCTTAGCACGAGCGATAGTACCTACTTTCTGAGTGTTTGGACGTGGAGAACCTGATTTCAGGCCTGCAGCAGTCTTCAGTAAGTAAGAAGCTGGCGGTGTCTTAGTTTCGAAAGTGAATGAACGGTCACTGTATACAGTGATCACGACTGGAATAGGCATGCCTTTTTCCATTTTTTCTGTACGGGCGTTAAACGCTTTACAGAATTCCATGATGTTCACACCTTTCTGACCCAGAGCTGGACCAACTGGTGGTGAAGGGTTCGCAGAACCTGATTTCACTTGTAGCTTAATATAAGCATCAATCTTTTTTGCCATCTGACATTTCCTCAGTTTGGGTTCAAACGCGCATCAGCGACATGCCGACGTGCTCCCCCGAAAACAACGGGTGCGGATTATATAGAAATCCGCCCCCGTTGCCAAACGGATTTTTGTATTTAATTTAATCAGCCTTTTTCGACTTGACTAAAATCGAGCTCAACCGGTGTAGAACGACCAAAGATCATTACCGACACTTTTACGCGGCTCTTGTCATAATCCACTTCTTCAACGGTACCGTTAAAGTCAGCAAATGGACCATCACAAACACGCACCACTTCGCCCGGCTCGAAAATAACACGGTGAGTCGGTGAAGCTGTGGTTTCTTGTAAGCGACGCAGAATTGCATCCGCTTCTCTATCTGAAATTGGAGCAGGACGATCAGAAGTTCCGCCAATAAAGCCTAAAACACGCGGGATGCTTTTGACTAAATGCCAGCTGTCATCGTTCATTTCCATCTGGACTAACACATAGCCAGGGAAAAACTTACGCTCGCTCTTACGACGCTGGCCTGCACGCATTTCAATGACTTCTTCAGTCGGAACTAATACTTCACCGAAGTATTGCTCCATGCCATGCATTTTAATGTATTCAATCAGTGACTTACAAACTCGGCCTTCATAGCCAGAGAATGCCTGCACTACATACCATCTTTTTTTAGCTTCTTTAGCTTCAGTCATTCGAGGTGCCTATACGCCAGTGATGAAATTGACAATGTGCATTAACACAGCATCTAAACCCCATAAAACAAGGGCTAAAATACCTGTTGCAGCAAGGACAATAAAAGTGGTGTTAAGCGCTTCTTGACGCGTCGGCCATACGACCTTGCGCACTTCAATTTGCGACTCACGAGCAAACGCTAAGGCTTTCTTACCCTTTTCTGTTTGCAGGGCAATAAAACCAGCAATAGCGAATGCAACGATAACAGCCAGTGCACGGATCACGGCACTTGTCTCGCTATACATTTGATTGCCAATAACAGCAGCGGCCAGCAATAGGATCGCTAAACCCCACTTCACGATATCCAGAGAGTTAGTCTGGTTTTCAGTATTTGTTGTCATCGGTTATTCCGTTACTCAATACGGCCTGAGCTTGAGCACAATAATTAGGGACATACGACCCAGTTACAATACGCTTTAGATACTCTGCATTCCGAATACCCTTAGAAACGCATGTAGCATAAGCTCAGGGTCAAAAATCGGCCATAGATTGTATTCTTATTCGACTTTGTTAGCAAGGATGCACAACAGTTGCAGCCCACAAAACCCAGTAAATAATCGACTTAAACAAAAAAGGAAGCCTAAGCTTCCTTTTTCAGCACTATATCTAAGTTCGCGATTAAGCGAAAATCTTAGCTACAACACCTGCACCGACTGTACGGCCACCTTCACGGATTGCGAAGCGTAAACCTTCGTCCATCGCGATTGGGCAGATCAGGGTGACTTTCATCTTGATGTTGTCGCCTGGCATTACCATCTCTACGCCTTCTGGCAGTTCGATAGTTCCAGTCACGTCAGTTGTACGGAAGTAGAACTGTGGACGGTAGCCTTTGAAGAATGGAGTGTGACGACCACCTTCTTCTTTTGACAGAACGTATACTTCTGATTCAAAAGTAGTGTGTGGGTTGATTGAGCCTGGCTTAGATAATACTTGACCACGTTCTACGTCATCACGCTTAGTACCACGTAACAGGATACCACAGTTCTCACCTGCACGACCTTCGTCAAGCAGCTTACGGAACATTTCAACACCAGTACAGGTTGTCTTAGTGGTTGCACGGATACCAACGATTTCTACTTCGTCACCAACACGTACGATACCACGCTCAACACGACCAGTTACTACTGTACCACGGCCAGAGATTGAGAATACGTCTTCGATTGGCATCAGGAATGGCTTATCGATATCACGCTCTGGTTCTGGAATGTAAGAATCCAGTGCTTCTGCTAATTCGATGATCTTAGCTTCCCACTCTGGCTCGCCTTCTAGCGCTTTCAGAGCAGAACCTTGGATAACTGGTAAGTCATCACCTGGGAAGTCGTATTCTGATAACAGTTCACGTACTTCCATTTCTACTAATTCTAACAGTTCAGCATCGTCAACCATGTCACACTTGTTCATGAATACGATGATGAATGGTACGCCTACTTGGCGAGACAGCAGGATGTGCTCACGAGTTTGTGGCATTGGACCGTCAGTAGAAGCTACTACCAGGATCGCGCCGTCCATCTGTGCAGCACCAGTGATCATGTTTTTAACATAGTCAGCGTGGCCTGGGCAGTCTACGTGTGCGTAGTGGCGAGTTGGAGTATCGTATTCGATGTGAGAGGTATTGATGGTAATACCGCGCTCACGCTCTTCTGGAGCGTTATCGATTTGAGAGAAGTCTTTAGCTTCACCACCGTAGGTCTTAGCCAGTACGTGAGAGATAGCTGCAGTCAGAGTGGTTTTACCATGGTCAACGTGACCGATGGTGCCCACGTTAACATGGGGCTTATTACGTTCAAATTTAGCTTTTGCCATGGTATTGCCTCAATCCAAGAGTCTTGGTGATGAAAACATACATATAGAAAAAATCCGATGCATATAAATGACATCGAACCGATTATTTAGGTATAGGAGCTTAATTTAGAAAGGCTGGTGCTGATAGGCAGATTCGAACTGCCGACCTCACCCTTACCAAGGGTGTGCTCTACCAACTGAGCCATATCAGCAACTAAATTTGGAGCGGGCAGCGGGAATCGAACCCGCGTTATCAGCTTGGAAGGCTGGAGTAATACCATTATACGATGCCCGCGCAACCTAACTAAGGCTACCTAACTACCTAGAAAATGGTGGAGGGAGAAGGATTCGAACCTTCGAAGGCGGAGCCGTCAGATTTACAGTCTGATCCCTTTGGCCACTCGGGAACCCCTCCAGTAAAATGGTGCCGGCACCAAGAGTCGAACTCGGGACCTACTGATTACAAGTCAGTTGCTCTACCAACTGAGCTATGCCGGCAAATCATTTCGGAACGGGATATTAGGTAAATGTGTGCCTAAGTGCAAGCTAAAATCGACGAATTGTTTAAAAAAAGCAATCAAATGATGCTTTTTTACACTTAAACCCGCTCCATCGAGCAATTCTCCAGCGAATACTCAACCTAGATATACAAACAAGGCACAGAGAATAGATTTTATATTGTCGATACTTAAGTCATGGTGTACTGTGCGATCCCTAAGCCGAGGAAAGCCAATGACGTCAAAAAATCCAATTCAAAAAGCACTCTACCTTGCCTTTGAGCGCGCACAATGGTCTGTTTTACGGGACGCAGTGCCGATGACACTGAGTGAACAAGACTTGGAAAATTTACGCGGTATCAATGAGAAGGTTTCACTTACTGAAGTGACCGATATTTACCTGCCTCTCAGTAGGTTACTTAATCTCATTGTTAAAGCGAAACAACAACGCGGCTTAGTTTTGGATGAGTTTCTCGGCCAAAAACCTTCGAGTAGTCCTTATATCATTAGCATTGCTGGCAGCGTTGCCGTGGGGAAAAGTACCACAGCGCGTATTTTGCAAGCATTGCTGCGCCACTGGCCTGAGCATCCAAAAGTCGATTTAGTCACTACCGATGGTTTTTTGTATCCTTTGGCCGACTTAAAACGCAAGGGATTACTGCAACGTAAAGGCTTCCCCGAAAGCTACGATATGAAGATGTTGGTCGAATTTATTGCGGCAGTAAAATCGGGGCAAGCCCATGTGAATGCGCCTATCTATTCCCACGTGACTTACGATCGTATTCGCGGCCAGCATCAGACAGTTTCTCAGCCCGATATTTTGATCCTAGAAGGACTCAATGTACTGCAAACCGGCTTAGATTCACCAGTAGATATACGTCGTCCCTTTGTTTCCGACTTTGTCGACTTCTCTATTTATGTCGATGCCGAAGAGCACTTATTAAAGCAATGGTATCAAGAGCGCTTTCTGCAATTCCGCAAAGGCGCTTTCAGTGATGAAAAGTCTTATTTCCATCACTACGCCAGCCTAACGGATGATGAGGCCAATGTGATTGCTGCGAAGATTTGGGACACTATCAACGGCCCCAATCTGCAACTCAATATCCAGCCGACAAGAGAGCGAGCACATCTGATCCTGCAAAAAGGCCAGGATCACTTGATGTCCCACGTATTGTTGCGCAAATAGGCTATCTCGGCCTTAAACTAATTTCGCCGCCGATGTATGCCTGTGTGCCATCGGCGGTTTCAAGTAGCACTGCGCCCTGTTCGTCGACGCCGCGGCAAATTCCCTCAACATGATTTTCACCCATGAGCAAACGGATCTCTTTGCCATAGAATAAATCAGCCGCTTGCCAACGCAATTTGAATGCAGCTAATCCTTCGCGTTCAAACAGTTGAATATCTTTCTTCAGCTGTTTTTGCAGCGCAATCACGAGATCCGTTTTATTCGGCATAGTCGCGAGAGCGGATAAATCGCTCCAAGGCTGGTCTATGCCCTTACCTTGGTCTTCCGACATGGCCATGTTGACGCCAATACCAATGATCAATTGGCACTCACTGTCCGCCTGACCTGACATCTCAATTAAAATGCCAGCAAGCTTTTTATAATTAAGGTAAATATCGTTTGGCCATTTTACGCCGATATTATCAACGCCAAAGGATTTCAATACCTCGACTAAGCTACAAGCTACCACTAGGCTTAAGCCCATAGCCTGCGCCATCCCTTGAGGAAATGACCAAAACTGCGAGAAATATAAATGATGCCCATAGGGAGAAACCCAAGTACGGCCACGGCGACCTCGCCCTGCCGACTGGTATTCCGCGACACACAGGTCGCCACTCTTAAGCTCACCCGTATGGCTTAACATAAAGCCGTTGGTGCTTGGGATCTCATCAAAATAAAAGCAGCGATTATCAATCGACTGAATTAACCGAGCAGAGTCGATAAGGGAGATAGGGTTCGCTAACTTGTAACCGCGGCCTTTGACACTGTAAATTGCCACGCCATAGTCTTCCAAAGCATCCACATGCTTACTCACCGCCGCACGAGAAATACCCAGTTGTGTCGCCAACTCTTCACCCGAGACAAAATATTCGCTCGACAGTAATCCCAGTATTTCGCGTTTTCTCACCCAGTTATCAGACATCGAGACTCGTCTCCCCTGTTAATCCCATAATTCTTGGCTCGGCTTCTAGCTTAACGCCAAAAACCTCATTCACTCGCGCAATAACATGTAATGCTAATCGACAAATATCTTGGCCGGTCGCATGACCTAAATTGACTAATACTAAGGCTTGCTTCGCATGCACTCCCGCGTTACCAAGAGCAAAACCCTTAAGACCCGCATGTTCGATTAGCCAACCTGCAGCCAGTTTAACCTCTCCATTGGGTTGCGCATAACCGACGATACTCGGGAAATGCGCAGCAAGCTGCATATAAGTCGCCGCGCTTACGATAGGATTCTTAAAGAAACTACCTGCATTTCCGAGTTCTTCTGGGTTAGGTAGCTTTTCGCTCCTCACTTCGCAGACTCGTTCAAAAATCTCCCTTGGGGTCACCGTCTCGGCGTTAAATGATTGTAACGGACCATAGGCCAATTTTGGTTGCCAAGCTTTAGGGAGGCGCAAACCAACGGCAGTAATCACAGCTTTGTCGCGTAAACAGCCCTTAAATATTGACTCCCGATAGGCAAACTCACACTCATCTGCAGTAAGCCTTAGCAAGTTACCAGACTCGAGATCCAGATATTCGACCCAATCACAAATATCGCACAGCTCTACGCCATAGGCGCCGATGTTTTGGATCGGAGCAGCACCAACAGTGCCAGGGATAAGCGCTAAGTTCTCAAGACCTGGCATGTCCTGATTTAAGCTGAAGTGAACTAATTCATGCCAGTTCTCACCCGCCTCAACGGCAAGGTAAAAGTGAGTGCCATCTTCAGAGCAGGAAATACCCTTAGTCAACACACGCACTACAGTGCCATTAAAATCATCGGTGAATACGATATTGCTGCCGCCACCGAGGACAAGCATAGGTCGCTTAGACTGATATAAGGATAAGCAGGTCGATTGCAGCTCTGCCTTGGAATGGACTTCAATCATGGATAAGCAAGATTGCTCCACGCCAAAAGTATTAAACGGCTTTAGCGAATATGGAAAAGACATGGTGATGTTCTGCCGCGACAAAAGCGACATTGTAAACGCTTCACCCTAGAATTGCAGCAAACTGAGGTAGATCGGTAAAAGCAGGTAAATTAATGCAGTAAGGTCTTGAACAAGAGTAAAAACAACAGAGGAAGTGGCAGTTAAGAACGCGAAAACAAAAAAGCCAGCTTATTCAGCTGGCTTTATCGTTTAATTAGGCGCTTGGCGATGACCTACTCTCACATGGGGAGACCCCACACTACCATCGGCGCGATTGCGTTTCACTTCTGAGTTCGGGATGGGATCAGGTGGGACCACAATGCTATTGTCACCAAGCAAATTTGCTATTTACTTACCCGTCTTATCTCATGCAGGCAGTAAATGTAATTCGGAAAGCTGGATTGAGTACCACTTCTTAAGTGTTTGTATTCGTCTAAGTGCTACTTAGCAAAACCCATCTGGGTTGTATGGTTAAGCCTCTCGAGTCATTAGTATCAGTTAGCTCAACGCCTCACAACGCTTACACACCTGACCTATCAACGTCCTAGTCTCGAACGGCTCTTTAGTGGACTTAAAGTCCAAGGGATGACTCATCTTGGGGCTCGCTTCCCGCTTAGATGCTTTCAGCGGTTATCGATTCCGAACATAGCTACCGGGCAATGCCATTGGCATGACAACCCGAACACCAGCGGTTCGTTCACTCCGGTCCTCTCGTACTAGGAGCAACTCCCCTCAATCATCCAACGCCCACGGCAGATAGGGACCGAACTGTCTCACGACGTTCTGAACCCAGCTCGCGTACCACTTTAAATGGCGAACAGCCATACCCTTGGGACCGACTTCAGCCCCAGGATGTGATGAGCCGACATCGAGGTGCCAAACACCGCCGTCGATATGAACTCTTGGGCGGTATCAGCCTGTTATCCCCGGAGTACCTTTTATCCGTTGAGCGATGGCCCTTCCATTCAGAACCACCGGATCACTATGACCTACTTTCGTACCTGCTCGACGTGTCTGTCTCGCAGTTAAGCTGGCTTATGCCATTGCACTAACCGTACGATGTCCGACCGTACTTAGCCAACCTTCGTGCTCCTCCGTTACTCTTTGGGAGGAGACCGCCCCAGTCAAACTACCCACCAGGCACTGTCCTTAACCCCGATTAGGGGCCCAAGTTAGAACATCAACACTACAAGGGTGGTATTTCAAGGACGACTCCACGAGAACTAGCGTTCCCGCTTCAAAGTCTCCCACCTATCCTACACATGTAGGGTCAATGTTCAGTGCCAAGCTATAGTAAAGGTTCACGGGGTCTTTCCGTCTAGCCGCGGGTATACGGCATCTTCACCGCAATTTCAACTTCACTGAGTCTCGGCTGGAGACAGCGTGGCCATCATTACGCCATTCGTGCAGGTCGGAACTTACCCGACAAGGAATTTCGCTACCTTAGGACCGTTATAGTTACGGCCGCCGTTTACCGGGGCTTCGATCATGAGCTTCTCTTGCGATAACCCAATCAATTAACCTTCCGGCACCGGGCAGGCGTCACACCGTATACGTCATCTTGCGATTTTGCACAGTGCTGTGTTTTTGATAAACAGTTGCAGCCACCTGGTATCTGCGACTGCCGTCAGCTTAGGGAGCAAGTCCCATCACCAACAGCAGCGTACCTTCTCCCGAAGTTACGGTACCATTTTGCCTAGTTCCTTCAGCCGAGTTCTCTCAAGCGCCTTGGTATTCTCTACCCGACCACCTGTGTCGGTTTGGGGTACGATTCCCGCTAACCTGAAGCTTAGAAGATTTTCCTGGAAGCATGGCATCAACTACTTCATCCCCTTGGGGACTCGTCATCAGCTCTCAGTGTATAGTGACCCGGATTTGCCTAAGTCACCCACCTACCACCTTAAACGCGGACTACCAACGCCGCGCTAGCCTAGCCTTCTCCGTCTCTCCATCGCAGTTAGCGGAAGTACAGAAATATTAATCTGTTTCCCATCGACTACGCCTTTCGGCCTCGCCTTAGGGGTCGACTCACCCTGCCCCGATTAACGTTGGACAGGAACCCTTGGTCTTTCGGCGAGGGGGTTTTTCACCCCCTTTATCGTTACTCATGTCAGCATTCGCACTTCTGATACCTCCAGCGTGGGTTACCCCTTCACCTTCAACGGCTTACAGAACGCTCCTCTACCGCGCAACCCTAATGGATTGCACCCGTAGCTTCGGTGGTATGTTTAGCCCCGTTACATCTTCCGCGCAGGCCGACTCGACTAGTGAGCTATTACGCTTTCTTTAAATGATGGCTGCTTCTAAGCCAACATCCTAGCTGTCTAAGCCTTCCCACATCGTTTCCCACTTAACATACACTTTGGGACCTTAGCTGACGGTCTGGGTTGTTTCCCTTTTGACGACGGACGTTAGCACCCGCCGTCTGTCTCCCGGATAGCACTCTTTGGTATTCGGAGTTTGCAAAGGGTTGGTAAGTCGGGATGACCCCCTAGCCTTAACAGTGCTCTACCCCCAAAGGTGTTCGTCCGAGGCGCTACCTAAATAGCTTTCGAGGAGAACCAGATATCTCCCGGTTTGATTGGCCTTTCACCCCCAGCCACAAGTCATCCGCTAATTTTTCAACATTAGTCGGTTCGGTCCTCCAGTTGATGTTACTCAACCTTCAACCTGCCCATGGCTAGATCACCGGGTTTCGGGTCTACGCCTTGCAACTAAACGCGCAGTTAACACTCGGTTTCCCTACGGCTCCGCTATTCGCTTAACCTCGCTACAAAACGTAAGTCGCTGACCCATTATACAAAAGGTACGCAGTCACGGTCTCAAGTACCGCTCCCACTGCTTGTACGTATACGGTTTCAGGTTCTATTTCACTCCCCTCACAGGGGTTCTTTTCGCCTTTCCCTCACGGTACTGGTTCACTATCGGTCAGTCAGGAGTATTTAGCCTTGGAGGATGGTCCCCCCATATTCAAACAGGATATCACGTGTCCCGCCTTACTCGTTTTCATCAAAGGTTAGTTTTCGTGTACGGGGCTATCACCCTGTGCCGCTGGACTTTCCAGACCATTCCACTAACACCCCTCTGACTTAAGGGCTAATCCCCGTTCGCTCGCCGCTACTAGGGGAATCTCGGTTGATTTCTTTTCCTAAGGGTACTTAGATGTTTCAGTTCCCCTCGTTTGCCTCACTACACTATGTATTCATGCAGTGATAACAGCTTATGCTGCTGGGTTCCCCCATTCGGACATCGTTAGCTCAAATGCTTGTTACTAGCTCGCCAACGCTTTTCGCAAGTTACTACGTCCTTCATCGCCTCTGACTGCCAAGGCATCCACCGTATACGCTTAGTCGCTTAACCATACAACCCAAATGAGTTTCACATCACTTGCGTCGTTGCGACCAGCTGGTTTTACTTGTCTCATCTTCGACCAAGAAGATGGACTCGCCTTAGACTTGAATATTCAAGACACTTAAAAAGTGTTTTAAGAACTCAATTTTTTCGTATTAACACAACGACAGACATCATTGTATTAATTACTATCAGCTTTCCAAATTGTTAAAGAGCGGGCTTAAAAAAGCCAAAGATAATTTTTCAGTTTATCTTTGGCATCTCTAACCAGATTGCAGTAAATGGTGGAGCTATGCGGGATCGAACCGCAGACCTCCTGCGTGCAAGGCAGGCGCTCTCCCAGCTGAGCTATAGCCCCATTTACATGCAGTGCGAGTATCAGATGTCCCAACCCTCAAAGGATTGGTGGGTCAGAGTGGACTTGAACCACCGACCTCACCCTTATCAGGGGTGCGCTCTAACCAGCTGAGCTACAGACCCATCTTTTACTCTATCTTCTATCAAGCAAATCTGTGTGAACACTCAAAAGGTACACTGATGTACCGAATGTCGAAAATGCAGGAGCATTTTTCGACCAAACATCGAGTTAGTCGTATAGGTAAGGAGGTGATCCAGCCCCAGGTTCCCCTAGGGCTACCTTGTTACGACTTCACCCCAGTCATGAACCACAAAGTGGTGAGCGCCCTCCCGAAGGTTAAGCTACCCACTTCTTTTGCAGCCCACTCCCATGGTGTGACGGGCGGTGTGTACAAGGCCCGGGAACGTATTCACCGTGGCATTCTGATCCACGATTACTAGCGATTCCGACTTCATGGAGTCGAGTTGCAGACTCCAATCCGGACTACGACGAGCTTTGTGAGATTAGCTCCACCTCGCGGCTTTGCAACCCTCTGTACTCGCCATTGTAGCACGTGTGTAGCCCTACTCGTAAGGGCCATGATGACTTGACGTCGTCCCCACCTTCCTCCGGTTTATCACCGGCAGTCTCCCTAGAGTTCCCGCCATTACGCGCTGGCAAATAAGGATAGGGGTTGCGCTCGTTGCGGGACTTAACCCAACATTTCACAACACGAGCTGACGACAGCCATGCAGCACCTGTCTCAGAGTTCCCGAAGGCACTAAGCTATCTCTAGCGAATTCTCTGGATGTCAAGAGTAGGTAAGGTTCTTCGCGTTGCATCGAATTAAACCACATGCTCCACCGCTTGTGCGGGCCCCCGTCAATTCATTTGAGTTTTAACCTTGCGGCCGTACTCCCCAGGCGGTCTACTTAATGCGTTAGCTTGAGAGCCCAGTGTTCAAGACACCAAACTCCGAGTAGACATCGTTTACGGCGTGGACTACCAGGGTATCTAATCCTGTTTGCTCCCCACGCTTTCGTGCCTGAGCGTCAGTCTTTGTCCAGGGGGCCGCCTTCGCCACCGGTATTCCTCCAGATCTCTACGCATTTCACCGCTACACCTGGAATTCTACCCCCCTCTACAAGACTCTAGTTTGCCAGTTCGAAATGCAATTCCCAGGTTGAGCCCGGGGCTTTCACATCTCGCTTAACAAACCGCCTGCGCACGCTTTACGCCCAGTAATTCCGATTAACGCTTGGACCCTCCGTATTACCGCGGCTGCTGGCACGGAGTTAGCCGGTCCTTCTTCTGTAGGTAACGTCACAGATAAGCCGTATTAAGACTTACCCTTTCCTCCCTACTGAAAGTGCTTTACAACCCGAAGGCCTTCTTCACACACGCGGCATGGCTGCATCAGGGTTTCCCCCATTGTGCAATATTCCCCACTGCTGCCTCCCGTAGGAGTCTGGGCCGTGTCTCAGTCCCAGTGTGGCTGATCATCCTCTCAGAACAGCTAGGGATCGTCGCCTTGGTGAGCCATTACCTCACCAACTAGCTAATCCCACCTAGGTTCATCCAATCGCGAAAGGCCCGAAGGTCCCCTCCTTTCCCCCGTAGGGCGTATGCGGTATTAGCAGTCGTTTCCAACTGTTATCCCCCTCGACTGGGCAGATCCCTAGGCATTACTCACCCGTCCGCCGCTCGCCACCTCAGGAGTAAACTCCCTTGTGCTGCCGCTCGACTTGCATGTGTTAGGCCTGCCGCCAGCGTTCAATCTGAGCCATGATCAAACTCTTCAATTAAAAGTTTTTTTGTTTAACTCGCGTTAAACGACTCAATGAATTCTACTGTTTTGATTCGCTTTGCTCACTAAGAAGCATCGCGTTTCAATTCATACATTACTGTATGTACATATTGCTATGAACACTCATTCATTGATGTAAATTTTGATTACTCGCCAAACGGCAGAGCAATTTCGATTAACTCAACACCTGTGAGTGTCCACACAGATTTGCTTGATAAATTGTTAAAGAGCGTTGACCATCGCCTTATCGCAAGTGATTTCAGCGGGTCAGGGCTGCGTATTTTACGCATTCCCGTTTTTGCGTCAAGTAGTTTTTGCAACTTTCTTTTCGCACATCGAGGAGGTAAATCACTCGATAAACTGGCACTTGAAACTGCGTATCGCTGTCTGCCGTGTCAGTGGATGCGCATTATAGGCAGCAGAACTTTTTACGCAAGGGCTTTTTTCGCTTCTTCAAATCGTACGCCGATATTTTAAACATCATGCTTATTTTTTATCTATTTCTGCTTTGTTATTCGATTTAAAAGCGGATTTTTATCTGAGAAATGATAAATCACGCTCAATTTTTCGGCAGCGGTCTAGTGTAAAAGTAAATAATTCATTACCATATGACTTGCTGTTAACAGTTATTTATCATTTTCTATTTCATTCAGAGAGCATTTATATGCAAAAGTCATTTCTTATTGTTTTGGTTATTGCCATTCTCGGCGCAATCGCGCTATCTCAATTTGCAACTACATTACCTGCGTACATCGCTTTTGTTGCTGGCGTTATCATTACTACTCTCGTTTTTAAATTTGTCCCAGAGACAAACCAAGCTCAAGGTTCCGATGAGCAATATGTTGGCCCGACCATGACACTCTATGTAGGCAACTTGCCTTATCGTGTCCATGAGGGTGAAGTAAAGGTTCTGTTTGGTGAGTTTGGTCCCGTCAACTCGGTACGTTTAGTACGTGATCGCAAGACCGGTCGTCGTAAAGGTTTCGGCTTTGTGGAAATGTCTGAGGCGGGTGCTCAAAAAGCAATGGTTAAGTTGAACGACTTTAACTTCCAAGAAAGAACATTAAAGGTTAGAGAAGCGAAGACTCAAGATTCGGAAGCTGCCGACCGTACAGGTACCGATGAATAATCTGCGTTAGTTTATCTGTTCGAGTTGATTGTGGTGATTCGCTCTAGGGTCGAAAAGCCACAATCGACTAACATACTCACCAATCCCTCACTGATTTTCGCTTTAGTATAAAACGCCTGCATTACCGAATCTCGATTTGCGTCTTCTTGAACTTGCTGCTCACTCTTAGTCTCAGCCAACAAGGTTTTGACTCGCTTGGCTATAGCCTCTCCAGAATCGAGCAAGGTGACACCTTTACCTAATACCTGTTGCAGTTCATCACGCAGCATGGGGAAGTGAGTACATCCAAGCACCAATACATCTAAGTCCGCTGTGACGATGGGTGATAGCACCTGTGTTAACCGCGCCATATCTAATTGGCCTGTGGCAATCTTCTGTTCGGCCATTAGCACTAATTCGGAAGATCCGAACAGCTCAACGTGGCAATCATCGGCAAATTGGCTGATGAGTTCGTAGGTGTAGTGGCGCTTGACCGTACCAGGAGTGGCCAGCAAACCAATACGCTTACTTTTAGATAACTGCGCCGCGGGTTTAATGGCGGGGACAACGCCCACCACAGGAATAGATAGAGTGGCACGCAGCGCGGGCAGCACAACAGTACTCGCGGTATTGCAAGCTACGACAACAATGGCAGCGTGGGTACGCTCGACAACTTGGTCGATGAGCGCAACACAACCCGAGACAAGTTCCTGCTCTTCCAATTCGCCATAGGGCAATCTGGCATTATCGAATAAATAGCAGTAATCGTGATGTGGGAGCAGTTTGCGAATTTCGGCCAATACGGATAGACCGCCGATGCCAGAATCGAATACTAATATTGGTTGCGACAAGCCCGTCTCCAGTTAATTCGTTGCCCCATGCGCGGGCGGATTTTCCCACAGCTTTGCTCAAACCGCAAAACCAAGATGCTGGACATTCGTGTCACCTAGTATAAAATTTGCGCCCCAATTTACAGCCACGGTGAATCGACAATGAACTTAGCAGCAATGGATCCCACGACCTATGATGCGCAATTAACTGCAAAGCGTATCAAGCTAGAGCAGGCCTTTGCCCAATTTGAGACACCGAGTGTTGAAGTGTTTGCCTCAGAACCTGCCCACTATCGGATGCGCGCCGAGTTTCGCATATGGCACGAGGGCGACGATTTATACTATTACATGTTCGATAAAGTATTGAACGACAAAGTTCGTTGCGATCAATACTTACCCGCGAGTGCCTTAATCAATCAGATGATGGCGGCTCTGATCGCCGAGTTAAAACCGAACCACAGCCTACGCCATAAACTCTTCCAGGTTGATTTTTTATCAACGCTCAGTGGTGAGATTTTAGTGTCACTGTTGTATCACAGACAGCTTGATGATCAATGGCGCAGCGAAGCCGCCGCACTTAAAGCCAGATTGAGCAGCCAATTTAAGGTCAATATCATTGGTCGTGCGCGCAAACAGAAAATCGATTTAGATAAAGACTTTGTGGTTGAGTCACTGCAAGTGAATGACAAAGTTTTCCATTACAAACAAATCGAAAACAGCTTTACCCAGCCAAATGCCAAGGTAGCAATCAAGATGCTGGAATGGGCTATCGACGTGACTCAACACAGCCAAGGCGATTTACTGGAGCTTTACTGTGGTAATGGCAACTTCTCCATCGCGCTGGCACAAAACTTTAATCGCGTGCTCGCAACCGAGTTGGCTAAACCCTCAGTGGATGCTGCTCAGTACAATATCGAAGTCAACAATATCGATAATCTGCAGATTATCCGTATGTCGGCGGAAGAATTTAGCGATGCGATGGCTAAAAAGCGCAGCTTTAGACGCTTAGAAGGCATAGATCTGGATAGCTATGTCTGCAACACCATTTTTGTCGACCCACCACGAGCAGGTATCGACCCTGCGACGTTGGAGTTAGTGCAAGGTTATGAGCGGATCCTGTATATCTCTTGTAATCCCGACACCTTGAAAGACAATTTGCAGCAATTAAATCAGACCCATAAAGTCACCCGTTTTGCCCTGTTCGATCAGTTCCCTTATACCGATCATATGGAAACAGGTGTACTGCTTGAGCGTCGTTAAGCGACTCTATGTACCTAAAAACAAAGGAGCCATTGGCTCCTTTGTTTTGGGGCTAAATCACAATCTCACTTAACGATGCTCAACCTTATGTTGTAAGGCTTCGGCGCCCTTAGCCACCATACGTAATTGCATCACCAGTTGATCGGCGAGCACTTTACGATCGGCGCGCTTCATATCCAGTGCCGACGCTCCGGCGTTAAACACTAAGGTCACTAACGCTTCAGCCTGTGCTCTGGCCAGCATAGGCGTACGACCCGCCGTCGCTTCGGTGTAATGGGCAAGTTCCGAGATAAAATGTTCAATCTCGCGGGCTACCGCCGCGCGGAAGGCTGCCGAGGTACCAGAGCGCTCATGTAATAAGATTCTGAAAACGTTTGGATTAGAATCAAGCACTTCCATAAAGGTATCCACAGAAATACGGATCACGCTGCCCCCGGCTTCGGCACGTTGCCGCCCCTTTCGCATCATCTGTCTTAGGGTGAGCCCGCCTTCGTCGACCATGGTCAACCCAAGCTCATTCATATCCTTAAAATGACGATAAAAGGATGTGGGCGCAATGTTGGCTTCCCTCGCCACCTCACGCAAGCTTAAGCTAGAGAAACTTCGTTCAGCACTGAGCTGGTTAAACGCCGCATCGACTAATGCCCGCCGAGTTTTCTCTTTTTGCTGTGCACGAATACCCATTCTTCAATCCGCTAACTGAATGTAATGACGCGATAATACCGCTTTTGCGTCTGAAACACAGCCCCATCCACCTTGACCAAACAAGATTGCTAGGCTAAATTAGCTTACAGTTGTACGCTCAAATGCGGATATTGGAAACTATAATGAATAAACCCCCTATCATCTGGCTTAATGTCACCCTATTTAGCCTCACCTTTCTCAGTGCGATTATCCTCGTTCCTTGGTATGGCCTAGCTCACGGTTATGGCGCCAGCGAATGGATTGCTTTTGTCGTGTTAGCCTTTGCAAGTGGTCTGTCGATCACAGCGGGTTACCATAGACTCTGGTCGCACAAGGCCTATAAAGCTCACCCTGCGGTACGTTTCCTCTACGCGCTTGGCGGTGCATTAGCATTACAAAACAGTGCATTACATTGGGCATCCGATCATCGTGTGCACCATAAGCATGTCGATGACAATGATAAAGATCCCTACTCTGCCAACATGGGTTTCTGGTACAGCCATATAGGTTGGATGCTGCGCGAATACCAAGCCCAGCGCTACCATGACTACCAAAACGTGCGTGATTTGCAGAACGACCGTATCGTGATGTGGCAACACAAGCACTATCTCGCCCTCGTCATTCTGATGAACATTGGTTTGCCTGCGCTACTCGGCTGGTTCACTGGTAATATCGCAGGCATGTTGCTGATGGCAGGATTACTGCGCTTAGTCGTTGTGCATCACTGTACCTTCTTCATTAACTCCCTCGCCCACGTGTGGGGTAGCCAACCTTATACCGATAAAAACACCGCCCGTGACAACGGTTTTCTGGCGATGTTGACCTACGGTGAGGGTTATCATAATTTCCACCATATCTTCGAAAACGATTACCGTAACGGCATTAAGTGGTGGCATTACGATCCAACTAAGTGGTTGATTAAAGCGTTATCTTGGGTTGGTTTAGCCACAGACTTACGCACTAGTCCGCAGGAACGGATTGAGAGTGCGCGTTTACAGATGCAACTGCTTCATGCCAAAAACAAAGTGATTCATTTACCTAATGCCGATGAAATCATTGAGAAAATCCAACAGGAATACGAGTTAATGAAGGAACATTTACTCGAATACTATCAGGCGAAAAAGGCGCTGTTAGAAGCCAAGCGTAAGCAACTGGTCGATCAACAGTTGTTACTGCAAGTCGAAGAATTGAAGACACGATTCCTGACTCAGCAAAAAAGCTGGAAGAGCCTCACGGCAAGTTATAGCTAGACCACAATTCTCGGTAAAAATCATACGGCCGCCTTGCATGGTGGCCGTATCCTATTATGATGATGCCTCAATCACTTTTTACAGGATGTAGGGCTCATGTCGAATTCCGCTGTATCTTCCGCCAATAGCATTAAACTCACAGAATATAGTCATGGTGCCGGCTGCGGCTGTAAAATTTCCCCTAAAGTACTGACCACGATTCTTGCCTCGCAGCTGCCTGTATTCACCGATCCTAACCTGTTGGTCGGCAATCAAAGCCGTGATGATGCAGCCGTTTATAAGCTCAATGATGAAATCGGCATTATCAGCACCACCGACTTTTTTATGCCTATCGTAGATGACCCCTTTACCTTCGGCCGTATCGCTGCCACCAATGCCATTAGCGATATCTATGCCATGGGTGGCACGCCCATGATGGCGATTGCGATATTAGGCTGGCCAGTGAACAAACTCCCCGCCGAGATCGCGCAGCAAGTAGTCGATGGCGGCCGTCAAGCCTGTATGGAAGCTGGGATAATGCTGGCCGGTGGTCACAGTATCGATGCGCCTGAGCCAATCTTTGGCCTTGCGGTCACTGGGCAAATCGCCCTGACGGATTTAAAACAAAACGATACCGCAAAAGCGGGCGATCGCTTGTATCTCACTAAACCTATCGGTATTGGCATTCTCACCACGGCACAAAAGCAGAAGAAGCTCAAAGATGAAGATAGCCAAATTGCAGTCAATGCCATGTGCCAGCTTAATAGCATAGGCGCCAAAATTGCAAAGATTAAAGGCGTGAATGCCCTCACCGATGTCACAGGTTTTGGCCTTGCGGGCCACCTACTGGAAGTATGCCAAGGCGCTAAACTCACCGCTAAACTTGACCTCGATTCGGTGCCACTCTTGCCCCGCGCCCTCGACTATCTAGCGCAAGGCTGTATTCCCGGTGGCACCCATCGTAACTACGACAGTTATGGCGAACACTTGCCCGCACTTACCGATCATCAAAAAGCCATTTTGTGCGACCCACAAACCAGTGGCGGCTTGCTAGTGGCGGTGTCGAGTGAGGCCGAAGCAGAACTGGTAGCACTGCTGAATGCCCATCAAATTGAGCCTATCTGTATTGGTTCGCTAGAAACGCCCACCTCCACCGCCAATGTGGTGCTGTGTTAATGACAACTAAGCTCATCCCCGCCCAGCAATACCACGATATCTTTGTCGCTGGGAAGCCATTAATCGACTTAAGAGCACCAATCGAGTTTGACCGCGGCGCTTTTCCTTCCTCGGTAAATCTGCCGTTAATGGTTGATAAGGAAAGGGAAAAGGTCGGCACTTGCTACAAAGAGCAAGGACAGCAAGCCGCGATAGCCTTGGGCCATTCCCTCGTACATGGCGTGGTAAAACAGCAGCGTATTGATGCTTGGTTAAACTTTTTATCGGCCCACCCCCAAGCTTATCTTTACTGCTTTCGCGGCGGGCTACGCTCACAGTTAACTCAGCAATGGCTGCAAGAAGCAGGCGTTACTGTGCCTTATGTGCAAGGCGGCTACAAAGGCATGCGCCAATATTTAATTGGTGTAATTGAGGCGGCGCCAAGTCTGCAACCCTTGCTAAGCCTGAGCGGTATGACGGGAAGCGGTAAAACCGATTTTTTAAAACGACGTAAAGAAGCAATCGATCTCGAAGGCATAGCAAATCACAGAGGCTCGAGCTTTGGAAAAAACATCGACCCACAACCGACGCAAATTAACTTTGAAAATCGGCTCGCCATTGCCCTGTTGCACCATCAATTAGGCAATCACGCCTGTTTGTTGCTCGAGGATGAAAGCTTTTTGATTGGCCGCTCGGCGCTACCGCAAAGCTTTTATAGCGCCATGCAGACGGCCGATATTGTGGTACTCGAAGAAGATGATGACATCAGGCTCACTCGCTTACTCGATGAATACGTTCATAAAATGCACCGAGGATTTATCGAACGCCTCGGCTTAGAGGCAGGTTTCGAAGCCTTTAGCCACTACCTATTACAGAGTCTTGGCAGCATTCGTAAACGTCTTGGCGGTAAGCAATATCAAGAGCTGCAAGACATCATGCAGCAAGCACTGTCTCAGCAACTTAATCAAAACCAAACCTCACAACATTTGGCTTGGATAAGCCTGCTACTGCACAAGTATTACGACCCCATGTACGAATACCAGTTGCAGAAAAAAGCCGGCAATATTCTGTTTAGAGGGAGTCACCAAGCCACGCATGAGTGGCTGGATAACTATCAGCGAGATAACTATCATCGGAATAACGATCCGTTGAATAGCCAGCACTCAAAAGGCTAAAAACAAGAAAACCGTGTGCTAACTGCCACGGTTTTCTTTATCTATCTAGTTAAGTTAGGACTTATTGAGTAGATTCGCGACACTATCCCTGAGCGAGTGCCGATCAGCATTTTGTCCATCCACCACATCCGTTAAGCTCACCGATACCTTGGACCAAAAGCGTTTCGGCATTGTGGTCAATGCATGGCCATCCTTATGACTAAAGTAAGAGCCCCACAGGCCATTGAGCGCCATAGGGATCACGGGCACGGGATCGCGGGCCAAGATTTTATCGATACCGGGACGGAACTCACCAAGTTCACCATCGGGGGTTAAGCGGCCTTCGGGGAAGATACATACCAATTCGCCATTCGCTAACGCCTCATGAATCGATTCAAAAGCTTGATTGTAAGTTGCCTCACTCTGACGCGGCGAACAAATCGGGATCACCCCGGCATGGCGGAACAGGTATTTCAGCACTGGGATTTCACTGATGGATTTATCCATCACGAAACGAATCGGCCGGGTCGAGGCTCCCATAATAATCAACGCATCCACATAGCTCACATGGTTACAGACTATGATGCCAGCGCCTTCTTTTGGGATCTTTTCTCGCCCAGTCACAGTCACCCGATACATCACATGGCTGAGTAAGTAACTGATAAATCGTTGTGTGAACTCAGGCACCTGCGAATACACGTAAAGCGCAACCACAAAGTTCATCACCGCCAGCAGTAAGAATAACTGTGGAATACTCAAGCCAGCCACCCCGAGTAACAGCATAGACAACAACGCCGACGCCACCATAAACAGCGAGTTCATAATGTTATTCGCGGCAATCGCTTGCGCACATTCTCCCTTAGCGGAGCGCGCTTGAATAAAGGCGTACAGAGGCACGATAAACAGACCACCGCTGACACCAATCATAAAGAAGTCCAACATCACTCGATAATGCTTCTGCTCGGCAATAAAGGAGTGTAAGCCATAGACAAACTGCGCATCCGCAGGTGCAGAAGGAATCGCCCACAGCAAGTCCACACCAAATACAGTTAACCCTAGCACCCCAAAGGGCAGCAAGCCTAACTCCACATGGCCAAAAGAAAAACGCTCACAGACAAAGGAGCCCACCGCAATACCGATAGAGAACATCCCCAGCAGCAGCGACACTACAGTCGCGCCAGAATGCAAATGCAGCTTGGCAAAGTTAGGGAATTGGGTCAGATATGTGGCCCCCAAGAACCAGAACCAGCTAATGGCGAGGATGGCCATCCAAATCGAAGGCGTTTGGCGAGCCTTCTTTATGGTGCGCCAAGTGCCTGATAATGGAAGAAATTGGATTTTTTCTACTGTGCCCTGCGGCGGTAAAGCAGGGATCGCGCGGCTAGATAAATACCCCGCCAAGGCAAGGCTCGCGACCGTGATGGCCGACCATAGGGTGGCATTGTTTTCAGATACTAAAATCCCGGCACTCAAGGTACCAATCAAGATAGACAGAAACGTCCCCATCTCAACCCAGGCATTGCCCGTCACTAACTCATCCTCTTTTAAGGCTTGAGGTAATAGGGAATATTTGACCGGGCCAAAATAAGCTGACTGACTACCGGTTAAAAACAACAGTAATAACATCATCATATAATTTTCGCTCACGATGGCCGCAGCGGCACTGAACATAATGATGACTTCGAGCAGTTTTAATCGGCGGATAAGTTTGGCCTTATCCATATTGTCGGCCACCACGCCTGCATGGGCCGAAAATAGGAAAAACGGCAGGATAAAGACCCCCGCCGCCAAATTGACAAACATGTCGACACTAATAGGTAAATCGTTGACTTGGCTGAAGGTAACCAGCAGCAACAACACATTTTTATAGATATTGTCGTTAAGCGCCCCAAGGCATTGGGTTGCAAAATACGGTAAAAAACGTTTTGTTAGCAGCATGATGCTTCCCTCTGATAACCCATTCCCTGTAAATATCCTGTCACATGACTTTCTAACAAAGCGGGTAAAGATGCCGTATCGGCAAACAATTTATTATCCAGTGATAAGGCGGTGAGGCCGTGGATGCCGCCCCAGAGTACTCGGCTCATTTGGAGTTGCTGTGCAGCCGTCTTATTGGGGAACAACAAGGCTAACTCACGTTCAATTAAACTGAATAAGCCTGCGATAAGTTGGCCTTGGGATTCGGGCAAAGGTTCACTGTCGAGTAACTGCAGTTCAAATACCAACTTAAAACATTGGCGCTGTGCATGGGCAAACTCAGCGTATTTTTGCGCCATGCTAATGATTTGATTGCGACTATTCTCAGCATTTACCTCGGAGAGCTGGTGCATCAGCGCCTGCAACGTTGCCTCAGAAACGGCTAACAGTAGGTAGTTATAACTACCAAAGATATTGATTAAGGTACTCGGCACATAGCCAATCTGGCTAGCAATCTTGCGTAAACTCAGTTCTTGTGTCCCTTGCTGTTGCAGCAATGCCATTGCCGCCTCTACTGCCATAGCACGAATCTCATCATGACTATGTTCTTTGCGTCTCGCCATAGGTCTCACTCCCTGTTGAATGCAGTGAGATTAACAGTCTCAAAAATAAAAAACAACGTTCAAAATAAGTTTATTTTGCGTACAGCATGAAATAAAAGGCATAAAAATGAGGGAAGAAGGGCTAACTTCGAGGCAATCGCTCGATGGAAACCTTGGAAGGAACTTAACTTTTAACGCATAAAAAAATGACGCCCTCAATCGAGGGCGCCATTTCGAGGTTGAACTTTTACCTAGCGGCAGTGATAACTCATCACGACTCTATCTGCCCCTGCGCCAAAATAGTCCGCTTCGAAGGCAGTATCGACAAACCCTAAACGCTGATACAAACCATGGGCTGGGTTGTGGGGATCGACGGTTAAATCCACCCGCTTAACCTGAGGCGGTAGCTGAGTTAAACATTGTTGGATTAATTGTTTGCCAATGCCTCGCCCGCGGGATTGCTCACTCACCGCCACGGAGAGAATCCACATACAAGCAGGGTCACCACTTTGAGCGCAGAGCAAATAGCCTAACAACTTACCGCCATCATCTACGGCAACCAGAAAATGCTCTGGCCAACAATCAAATCCTTGGCGAAAGAAAAAATCGGGATAACAATGGTCGCCAAAGATAGCCTGTTCGAGTTGAAAAACGTCGGCTAACTCTGACTTTAATACTGGACGAATCGACTGCATGTAAAACTATTCACCAATTAAAATTTTATCCCACTCTAAATTGGGCGCACCAACAACAATAAAGTTGGGATTTTCAAGCGTCTCACGCTCGTTATAAGTCAAAGGTTGCAGTTCGGTATCCATGAGCTGGCCACCCGCTTCCTCAATAATGATCTGCGCGGCGCCGGTGTCCCACTCTCCCGTAGGCCCGACTCGCACATAACAATCGGCGCGTCCTTCGGC
Source organism: Shewanella sp. MR-4 (assembly GCF_000014685.1). Lineage (NCBI taxonomy): Bacteria > Pseudomonadati > Pseudomonadota > Gammaproteobacteria > Alteromonadales > Shewanellaceae > Shewanella > Shewanella sp. MR-4. The sequence goes on along the minus strand of NC_008321.1, from coordinate 191,120 downwards.
AACAAGACAACTCTTCAAGGCCGCACCGCCCATGACCACCAGCTCACAGTGCTTAGGCTGATTGAACAGGGTCAACACAGATTGAGGGTCCTGACGACGACTCACAGCTAACCTAAGAGAAACTTGTTCACGGTGCTGAATTTGCCGACTGCTAATACGCACTTCTTGCTTATCGGTCCGTTTATAGGCACCTAATCCAGCGATAGCGTAGTAACACACCTGCGTCATCGGCACATACACCACACCCATTACTGGACGATTGTGTTCCACCAGCGCGATGATCACCGAAAAGTCACCACTACCTGCAATAAACTCCCCCGTACCATCGAGAGGGTCGACTAACCAATAACGTTTCCAGCCTTCGCGCACGCTTAGGGGAATATCGGCAGCCTCTTCAGACAGGATAGGAATATCGGGCGTCAATGCGGCTAAGCGCTCACAGATGAGCTTATTCGCCGCTAAGTCCGCCGAGGTGACGGGGGTATTATCAGACTTGGTTTCTCGCTCAAAATTACCCTTGAGGTAAATCTCACGAATAGTGCGACCCGCATCCGTTGCTATCGCAATCACCTCGTCGATTAACTCTTCTGGCTTCATAACCACTCCAATCGCAAACTTCGCGAATGATTTACAAGCACTCAGTTGCTGAACGCTTTAACGAAAAAGATTATTTAAGTTGTAAGTGTTTCTGCGCTAAAAACAATGCGCTCACACTACGAGATTCGGAAAAATCGCTATTATCGAGTAACGCTTCCCACTCGGCCAATGCCCAAGGCACCACATCTATGGGTTCTGGCTCATCGCCTTCGAGGCGGCTTTCATATAAATCTTCTGCTATGAAAATTTGCATCTTGCTAGAGAAATAACCCGGTGCAAGACTAAGTTCTTTCAACAGTGTCAGCTTACGCGCCCCAAAACCGATTTCTTCCTGCAATTCTCGATTGGCCGCTTCGATAGCTTGCTCACCTGGGTCGATTAATCCCTTAGGAAAACCTAGCTCGTAATTGTCGGTGCCAGCGGCATATTCACGGGCTAACAGCATGTTGCCTTGATGAATGGGCACCACCATCACAGCGCCACGACTACCACCTTTCATCCGCTCATACTGGCGCTCGACACCGTTGGAGAATTTAAGATGGACCTGTTCGATTTGAAACAAGCGGCTCTTAGCGACAACTTCGGTATGTAAGATTTCCGGCTTATGGTGCCGCTGCGACATAACTGCCCCTGGATAAAAATAGCAACAAACTAACTAGGATAAGTGACAATCTTACTATCCTGTCTTTAATCTACAACCTGAATTTAGTGCGGCTATTCCAAAGACCACCATCCAAGCCATGGGATTTAAATCACATACTCAGCCACGACAAAGGAGAAGCGGTTAAAACTTTCCGCTTTTTATCGCGAAAACTCACCAACAAAAAAGGGGCTAAGCCCCTTTTAATGTCGACATAAACTAAAACTGATAACGCAGATTGAGTTGATAGCTCAATAGGTCATTCGGTTCAATATCAATGTATTGATATCCTAAACCTACAGACCAAGCATCACTAAATTGGTAACTGAAACGCACTCCCGCATACCAATCGGTGCCATCTAAGTCGGTCTTGATCGTGGTATTGCCCATGCTACTACTAATATCCGCTTGCCAATGGAACAAGCCAACGGGCACCTCAAAACGCCAGCCTTGATGCTGCAAGCCTCCGCCGCCTCCATTAGCATCAGGACAACTTATTGCAGTTGTGAAGTAAGGAAATATGGGTTTTGACTCAAAACTCCCACAAGTAATGTTGGCCCTGAACGAGGTAAACCCGAAATAAAATGCAAGTGAGTCGTCATTCAGCCCCTTGTACTTTGAAATCATTATTTATAGAAATGTCGAACAGACCTATTAAGATACATAACTAAAATCTGGGTAAAATTAACCTATGTGAATAAATTGAGCTCTTACTCACACAATCTAGGGAGGTTACCCAAGATAGAGTAGAGTTTACGGTTTCATCTTTTCGACTGACCTATTAAACAAGAAACAAAATAACTACCAAATAAAAATGACGCAAAGCCAATACATCTGAAAACATATTTATTTGTTCGGAATTGCTAACCACCGCTTTCCAAGCATATGTTAACCACACAGGACATCCCATGTTTGACTGGAAGAAGATTGATACAGTACTGCTCGATATGGATGGCACCCTGCTCGACCTGCACTTTGATAACCATTTTTGGTTGAGTCTGGTGCCGCAGGAGCTGAGCAAGCAACGGGGATTAAGCCAGTGCCAGGCACAACAACTGGTAGAACAAGCCTACGGCAGAGTCGCGGGCACGTTAGATTGGTATTGCCTCGATTATTGGCAATCCGAGCTGCAGCTCGACATTATGGGGCTTCACCGTAACTTAGTTGACCGTATTCAGCTGCGCCAAGACAGTATGCCTTTTCTCGATGCCCTCGCCGCCGCAGGGAAAAAACGTATCTTAGTCACCAATGCCCACCCTAAGAGTCTTGCGCTTAAGCTGGAGCACACTGAACTGGCTAGCGGCTTAGATGCGATGATTTCAAGCCATGAAACGGGTTATCCCAAGGAACACCCACAATTTTGGCAAACGCTATTTGAAAAATTCGCCCTAGTGCCAGAGCGCTGCCTGTTTATCGATGATAGCGAGCCTATTTTAAATGCGGCGCGCTTAGCGGGCGTGGGGCATCAGCTGGGGATCAGCAATCCCGATAGCCAAAAACCGGCTAAAACCTTCAATGATTTTCCTGCTATTAGCGACTATCGTCTGCTGTTTGCCGATCTGGCGGGTTAATCCCTTAAGATACAAAAGGCACCCTAAGGTGCCTTTATCGAATCATGCACAAGCTTATCTAAGATTAAAGCCCTGGAATACGGCCTTGATAAACCACAGGGAAGTAACCATCGCTACCACGCTTGCCGAGCATACCGAGGGATTTACGCATATCTTCTGGCTGTTCGTTGGTTTCTTTAATCTTAGCGGCAACCTTGACCATATTGCCTTCATCTAGCTGCAGCGTGCCGATAATCCCCAACTGGTTTTTGCTCTCATCGGTAGCAAGCTGGGCTTTACCCTCAACACAACTCAGCCCCAGTTCGATATTACCCAGTGGATAATTACCGAATTGGTTCTTCACATCGGTTTGATTTAAAAACAGCTTGCCCGATAACTGCTCGCACCAAGGTTTACCTTGCTCTAGGATTTCCACCAGCAGGCTGACTTCACCGTTAATTTCGGTTCTAAAGGGCAGTTTAGCATTGCCAATCAAGAAACTATCGGGCGCTTCAAAACGCAATCCTTGAGCGCTGATACCGCCCATAGACCAAGTGATTAACCCTTTGGCACTCACTGGAGTTGCACGGCTACCCACTTGAAAATCCAGCTTCACTTTACCTAAAAACAACGCCCAAGGGCTCAGCTCCCAGCGTACTTGTTCCAATTGGCGTTGCTGCAGATTTAAGGTTTCTATGCTGCCAGACCAAATACTGCCACTCACGCCAGAAATCCCCACATTTGCAGGCAGTGGTGCGAGGCGCACAGCAACACTGGCGGGAAATAACGCCAGTAAAAACACTAAATAAACCAGTACACCTATAATGATTTTTTTTATCAAACTCACAGCTACACCTTAACCTATTGCGCTAGTTGGATACGTCTTACTTTGACATAGCCAGCCGCGTCGGCCTCTGCCAAATCAACACTCTCAAGTGATAGGCCTTTTTTCTGCACTAAGTCACTCAAATAATTGAGTAAGGCATCGAATGGCACATCATCCATCCACACTTGGATTTTATCGCCCTGAGGCTGCATACGAGTGATCACTAATCCGTAAGTACCCGCTGTTTGGTTAACGACCGAGCTTAAGCTGCCTGACATTGTCGGTTTAGCGCCGCTTTGTTTTAAGCCAGCGATTTTATTCGCCGTTTGCTTTACATAGGTCAGTGTCTGCTGCTGCGCCGTTAGGTTGCGCAGAGCATTGGCTTCGGCATTGGCAATGGGTGTCCAGATGCCCCAGTAAAACACGCCGATCACTAAGAAAACGGCGCCGAAGCCGACGATTTGCTGCTCGCGCGATGCAAGCCCTTGCCACCAAGTCCGCAAATTATCCATCTTATTTGCTCCTCAAGGTTAAGGTACTGGTGACCTGATCTTCACCGCTGTTCATCGTACCGCCATCCATTTGGAAGCGACGGCCGACAATCTCTTTAAACTTCTCAATTTGCGCGTAATTCTTGGCCGTGACTTGCATACGGATTTCATTACGGGCGCTCTCAAATCTTAGGGTGTTTGGTTTCAGCTCGGGCACTTGTTTAAAGGCGTCCTGTAAACCATCGAGCATCGCAAAAAACTCAGCACCACTGCCTTGGCCTTGGAGTGCGCGCAGTTGGCTTTCCATCTGCGAACGTAGATTCACAATGCGTGAATTCCCCGGCACCACTTGTTGATAAATGGCTTCACTCTGCGCCTTCAGATCGGCAATCTGGCCATTCACTTGATGAATAGTTAAGCCCTTATTCACTAGGGACAAGACAATGGCAACACCTAACACGATTGCGGCATTTTTCCATTGCAACAGATGCTTACTGTATTCGCGCTTCGGCGTATACACACCCGTGAGTAAGTTGATGGGCGCATGTAAGATGCCACGCGCCAGTACTAACATAGGTAAATCGAGCGGCTGTGGCTTAAGCTCAACGCCGTCCAGCTCCATCTCAGTGTAACTGGCGACCGACACTTCGTCGGCCTGTGCCGTCAGTTGCTTCATCGCAACTGGCAGCCAAGGTAAAGGCAGGCTATGGCCGGTTCCTAATCCTGTACGCAGTAATAACTCGTTACCGAAACGCATTGCCGCCCATTGGCATTCCTGCAATGGCAAGGCGAGGCAATCGGGCACGATACGCTTCACTTTTAAACCCGCTTCAGCCAAGCAGCTAAGCCAAGTTTGCATTTGCTCATGGGCAACGGCTACCACGCTGAGGGCATCGCCATTGCGTGGGCCAACGGTAAAGTGCATCGCATCCACATCATCGGCGATGGTTTCTTCCAGCATAAAAGGCAGGGCTTTTAAGGCCTGGCGTTGGCCCTTTTCGGGCAGATTCACGCTGGTGAGCGTCATGGCGGAGGCTGGCACCAATACATCGATAGGCCGATTTCCCGCGCGCTCGGTTAAGGTTGATAAACCTTGGGCGTTGGCAAGTTCACCAGAGGCGATAATTTCTTGTTCTTGTTCGGACCAAACCAGCCAAGAGCATGCCTGCTCTGCGGTTCTGCCTAAGCGAATAAATAGCCGTTCACTCACAGTTTTTCTCCACCAGCTTCCATCTTAAAAGATTGAGCTTGTTTGCTATTATTTTTGTCCACCAAACTGACGGGTGAGCACATCCATTTTGTTACCGCTGCTCTTTTTGAGCACGCTCTCCATTCTAAAAATGGCGTTGTCGACCTTAGCGCCCGAGGCGAGGAGGAAGTACTGACTGTCCACCACAAAACTGGACTTCATCGCATCTTCCCACTTAATCGACCCCATTGAGGAGGATTCATAAAAATCATCGATCTTGGCAAAACCATCACCGGGACGTTGGTTGATAATGCTTTCGGCCTCGCCAACCGAAATCTGATTATCCAGCATGGCCGCCAGCAGCGCCGCTTGCTCAACCTCTATGGTGTTCACGTTTAACAGTTGCCTGTCATTCCCTGGAATGACGCAAATATAAGGCAATAATTTCAGATAAATATCTTGGGTGTAACCTATCACCGCCCGCAACTCACTCCTGTGATTCATCAGGGTATTTGCGGCGCGATAAGGCACATTTCGCGCCTCGTACTCGGCATCTTCGGCGCCATATGGGCTAGCGACCGTGTCCTCGTCGATATAATCCTTTAAGGTTTGGGTCAGATGATCCGCGGTAAAATCATCCATCCCTAAACTCACTAATAACGCTTTGTATTGCTTTGCCGCTAACGGCAATTTAGGTTGACCGTTTTCCACATCTTTTGTGGTGACGGACAAAGCATTTAAGTTAAAACACGAACGCATATCGGTGATCTTGCCTGCAATCTCACCATATTCCGCCGGAAATACCACGTCGCTCATGGCCCAATATTGTTGCTTGTGTACCCGGCCTTCCGAATCGTCTAAGTCCTGCTTAAGGATTTTCTTAGCCAGCTCTTCGGCGGAAATCGCGTACCAATAGGCCTGATCGTACTGGGCTAAGTTTAAGGTGCGGCGCATCGACAACTGATTACGGCTGGTAATATTGGTGGCGATAATCACCACCATGGCCACGATCAGCAACACCACAATCAGCGCGACGCCACGTTGTTTAGTCGGACTTCGCTTTATCATGCGCCATCCTCATTGCCTGGGTCGCCCTTATCGGGATCACCATTACCTGTGCCATCACCGTTATTCTCTTGGTCGCCGTTATTTTCTTTATTATCATCGGCGTTGTCGTTCTTGTTGTCCTCTTCATTGGACTTCTCTGGCGCCGCCGCACCCAAGGGCAACATAAACTTACGTTGGATTTTACCTAAACCTTCGAGCTCAATTTCCATTGCGATGGCTTTGGGTAACTTAGATGCCTCAATCTTGCGCTCCCATTTGTCCTCCATAAAGAAGGAATACTCGACCGAGAGCACCTTATCGATAATCACAGTCTTCATTGGCTCTGCGCCAAATTCGGGTTCAGGGTACGGAAAGTACCAACGCTCTAATCTTCCTTCACGCACAACATAGGCGACTGACTGTATGCTGCCACGGGGCAATAAACCGTCTGGGTTGAGCCAGCCTAAACGGTAAAAAACTAAAGCCTCTGATTCCGAATCTAAAATATCGTTACCCGTTTGGAAGACTGTGGTGCCTCGGCCGCCTTCGAGTAATCTGGGTGTGCGTGCAACCATCTGCCCCAAGTCGCGCTCAATGGCGCCAAAGCCCTGTTGCAGTGCCTTTAAACGCACCGAGAAGTTTTTTGTCACTTCGTCATTGGTCAGCACTGTGCTGAGTACCGCATTGGCGGCTAAACCTAACATGGCAAAAATCGCAATCGCGATCAGCATTTCCAGCAGGGTAAAACCCTTTTGAGCATTAGTTTGTTTTAAGGACATAACTGCTCACTTGTGCTGCAATACGCTGATAACGTTCATCTTCGCTGACACTAATACGGATCATGCGAAAGTTATCGTCCGTGGTTTTCACCACTTCTTTACGCCAGTACCAATCCTTGCCCGCGAGTTCTACCTGCCCTTCTTTTTTACCGATTTCCGGAAATTGCGGATCGAGCCTGGCATCGACCATCTGGTTGTCTGCCACCCATTGGGCAAGGGTGCGAGACTCCAGAATCGGCATATTCGCCATCTGCTCACCCAAGCTTTTGGTGATAGAAACGGCGGCGATGGCAAATACCGCCAAGGCCACTATCACTTCGAGTAGGGTCATACCCTTAGCGTATTTCATCGGGTCGCCCTAGGGTTAAACGGCCAAGGGCATCGCCCACCACTAACACATCGAGTGGCCCCTTGTCTGACTTGGTCATAAAGCTCAGCTCAAAGGCGCTCATTTCACCACTCGGAAACAGCAAAATCTGCGGCTCTGGGTGCTTTTTCTTATCTTCCGCAGAAGGCTCGATTAAAGGCTCGTCGAACCAGGATTCATCCTGCTCATCCTCTTGTACGAGTGGCAAGCCGTCGAGCACTAAATTTATCACCACTCCGGGTTCCATTTGTTTTTCAGACAGGATCCTGTCCTTCTCCAATGGATTCCATTTACCATCTTTATAATAAACAAACTGATAGCTGGTTTTTTCCACCACGATACCGATAAATTGGCCGCTCAATACGGTTTCATCCAGCACTAACTCAGTGGCGGCGATAAATTGCTGCGCGGTTTTCTCAAGCGCCTGTTGTGGGCCAGAATTGCCAATAGACATGGTCACCGCCGCCGCGGTGAGTCCCATTAACAAAATCACCAGCATCACCTCCATTAAGGTGAAGCCGGCGTGGCGCAGCTTTAACATCTTATTGGAAGTTCTGTAAGTTCCAGTTACCGATATCGTCTTCGGTACCTGGTTGACCATCTGGGCCTGCACTAAAGATATCTAACTTGCTGTTTTCGCCTGGGCTCAACAGTAAGTAGTTATTGCGCCATGGGTCCTGTGGTAAACGCTTTACGTAACCTTCGTCGCGGTAGTTACGTGGCTCGGGTGAAATTGTCGGCTTTTGAACTAAGGCTTCTAAACCTTGTTCAGTGGTTGGATAGATGCCGTTATCTAACTTGTACATATCTAAGGCATTTTCAAGCGCCACTATGTCAGATACCGCTTTTTGTTGGTCGGCTTTATCTTTGTTGCCCATCAGATTTGGCACCACCATAGACGCCAAAATACCGAGGATAACAATTACCACCATCACTTCGAGTAGGGTAAAACCCTTGTGCTTTTTGTTCATTTGCATCGACTACTTCTCCTAAAAAAACCTGTGCCATTCTCAGTTTGAACACTGCAAGGCAATAATCCATAAATTAAAAAACTAGCCACTAATCAAATTGTTCAGTGCCAAGATAGGTTGCAGAATGGCCATCACGATAAAGAGTACAACCCCCGCCATGCTCACCACCAATGCCGGCTCGAAAACCCCGAGGGCAAGTGTAACATTACTCTCGAATTCCCTATCCTGGTTATCAGCTGCGCGCTCAAGCATGTCTTCGAGCTGACCACTCTTCTCCCCCGAGGCGATCATATATAACATCATCGCCGGGAACAGCTTAGTGTTAGTCAACGCAGTGCTTAGGCTAGTTCCTTCCCGTACGCGCGCCGTAGCATCATCTACCGCCGCCCGCACCCGCACATTTTGCAATACTTCGCTGGCAATGCGCATCCCATCTAACAAAGGCACCGAACTGGCAGATAAAATACTCAGAGTTCGCGCAAATCGCGCGGTATTAAGCCCTTTACTCACACGGCCAACCACTGGCATTTTCAGCAAAAACGTATGGTATTTCATCTTGAAAATCGGTGACTTAAGTAAACGCTGAAACACCACCAGCAAAATACCAATAATCAATACCACGAGTAGGCCATAGCTTTGCACAAAGTCAGAGGCGGCAATTAAGAAACGGGTCGTTGCGGGTAACTCGGCGCCCATATGTTCAAATTGCCCCACCACCTTTGGTACCACAGCCGCCAGCAACACTGACACTACACCAATGGCAACAATGGTCAGCATAATGGGGTAAATCATCGCCTGTTGCAGTTTGGACTTCAGCTGCTGGCGGCGCTCGGTGTAATCGGCTAAGCGGTTAAGCACCACTTCCAAGTGACCGGATTTTTCACCCGAGGCCACCATAGCTCGGTATAAGTCATCGAAAATATGCGGAAACTCGGCAAGAGAGTCGGCCAGACTATAGCCTTCCACCACGCGGGAGCGCACCGCCATGATCATACTGGCTAGGCGCGCCTTCTCACATTGCTGACCCACCGCCTTGAGACATTCCTCAATCGGTAAGCCCGCCGCGACCAGTGTGGCGATTTGACGGGTGATCAACGCTAATTCCGCCACCGAAATCCCGCGTTTAAAGGGCGAGAATCCGGTGCCTTTTGCCTTGGCTTCCTTTTCGGTGACCGGCAAAATCTCCAGCGGCATCATGCGTTGGTCACGCAGCTGACTACGAGCATGTCTGGCGGTATCCGCCTCAATCACCCCTTTTAGCTGTTTTCCCTTGGCGTCCAGCGCCTTATATTCAAATGCTGGCATAGCTTACTCCTCGCGGGTCACCCTCAGGACTTCTTCCAGAGTGGTGATACCTGAGAGCACCTTGCTCATGCCATCGTGGCGAATGCTTGGCACCGACTGGCGGATATATTTCTCAATCGCCAGTTCGCCACGTCCACCGTGGATCAGCTCGCGCACATTATCATCGACCAGCAATAGCTCATGGATACCCGTACGACCACGGTAGCCACTGCTACCACAGGCCTTACAGCCATTGGCGCGATAAATATGACGATGATCGTCTGCCGCCATTCCCAGCAGCTCACGCTCACGGGCATCGGGCACATGCTCTGTCTTACATTTTGGACAGAGAGTACGAATTAAACGCTGGGCTAATACCCCAAGCAAACTCGATGAGACTAGGAATGGCTCTACGCCCATGTCTTGCAAACGGGTAATTGCACCAGAAGCCGTGTTGGTATGCAGGGTTGAAATCACTAAGTGACCGGTCAAGGATGCCTGCACCGCAATTTGGGCGGTTTCTAGGTCACGGATTTCGCCGATCATCACCACATCCGGGTCCTGACGCAGAATCGCACGCAGACCACGGGCGAAGGTCATGTCAGCCTTAGTGTTCACTTGGGTTTGACCTATGCCTTCTAACTCGTATTCGATCGGATCTTCAACGGTTAAGATGTTGGTATCTTTGGAGTTAATTTCGGTAAGCCCGGCGTACAGCGTAGTACTCTTACCGGAACCCGTAGGGCCTGTGACCAGAATAATGCCGTGGGGACGACGAATAAGCTCGTCGAACTTGGCACGGATACTGTCGGTCATACCCAATTGTTTTAAATCCAGATTACCGGCGTTTTTATCTAACAGACGCAGCACCACACGCTCGCCATGGCTCGATGGCATGGTCGATACCCGCACATCCACCGCACGACCCGCAATCCGCAGCGAAATACGGCCGTCTTGTGGCACACGTTTCTCGGCGATATCGAGACGCGCCATCACCTTGATCCGCGACACCAACAAGGATGACAACTTACGATTCGGCTTAAGCACTTCCTTCAGCACACCGTCGATACGGAAACGCACGACCAACTGCTTCTCGTAGGTTTCGATATGGATATCCGAGGCTTCTTCTTTAATCGCTTCAGATAACAAGGCGTTAATCAGCTTGATAATAGGCGCATCATCATCGCCTTCGAGCAGATCTTCGGTCTGCGGCAGCTCTTCGGCGAGGGTGAATAAATCCATCTCGTTGCCAATATCTTCCATCAGCTGCTGCGCTTCGGAGGAGTTGGCTTGATAGGCCTGAGTTAATTTCGCCTCAAACTTGCCCGGTTCGAGCAATACCAGCGGCAAATCCACACCCGAGTAACGGCGCGCTTCGAGCATGGCCGTTAACGGGGTTTTGGCGGTATAAAACAGGCTCAAGGCACCATCCTCGCCAAAGGCTAAAATCACCTCATGGCGGTGGGCAAAGGCAAAGGGTAAACGCTCTTTGCTGCTGGAGCGAAATACCTCATCACCTTCGGCTTCAAGCCCTAGTTCGTTAGAAACTAGGCTTAAATCCTCGACTTGGGTTACTTGTATTTCACTCATTGTGTTTTATCTTTGTTCTTGTTTTCATCCAGCGACTTGAGGGTCGAGTCCGTTTCACGCATCTGGGTGTCTAACCCTTTGCCTTCTTTGTAACGATCTAAAATGTCGTTCACTTCGGGCGGCAAATATTCAGATTGATTCCATTCTTCCAGAATTGGCACTTGAGTATTTGGCATTAGGTTCACGCCGCGCTCTTGCTGCTCAAGTTGTAATGCTCTGAAATAGTTGTATTTACGGCCTGCGATGCCTTCCATAGTCACACCATCACGGATAATGGTGGGCTTGATGAAGATCATCAGGTTCTTTTTGGTCTTCTTACTGGAAGAAGATTTGAATAAGTGTCCGAGTACCGGAATATCACCGAGGAATGGTACTTTCTGGACACTTTCTTGGACTTCTTCGTTAATCAAACCACCGAGTACCACGATTTGCCCTGAGTCAGCCATCACAGTGGTGGTTAAACGGCGAGTCGCGAAGGAGATATCTACACCCGTATTACCGTTTACACCCGAGACTTCTTGCTCAATGGCGAGCTTAACCGCGTTGCCTTCGTTGATCTGAGGCACAACTTTTAACTTCACCCCAACCTCTTTACGTTCAACGGTTTGGAATGGGTTACTGTTGTTTGAGCTGGCGGTAGAACCGGTCAGAATCGGCACTTCGTCACCGACGATAAACGAGGCTTCTTGGTTATCTAGAGTTGTAATCGAAGGTGTCGCCAGTACGTTTGAGTTGGTATCGGCCGATACTGCTTGTATTAAGGCGCCAAAGTCGCCCATGGCCACGCCCCAAGCCATACCATTCACTTTACCTAAGGCTTGGGCAAGTAAAGTCACATCACCTCTAGAATCTGGGTTTTCAGTACAAGTGCCATTCTCGGTACAAACAGTTGTCCCATCTTCTCCCTGTGCCTGCCAAATACCGGCGCCAATTTCACCAATGGTTGGGCCTAAGTTATTGAACTGAGTACCACCGCCCGCTTTAGCGGCCCATTGCACACCAAAACCGACGTTATCGCCTTCGGCGACTTCCACGATAATGGCTTCGACTAATACTTGGGCGCGGCGAATATCGAGTTGGTTAATCACACTCTCGATAGTGCGCATTTGATCTGGCTCGGCGCTGATCACTAAGGCGTTAGTATCCGTGTGGGCCATAATATTGATTTCATTACGACGTTTACCGCCAGCCTGGGCGCTTGGATCTTTTTCACCCTCAAGCTTTTGCGCAAATCCGGTCAGCACCTCGACTAAATCTTCAGCCTTGGCATAACGTAAATAACGTACCTTAGTATTGCCCGTGCTGGCCTGCTCGGCATCGAGGCGATGGATAAGCTCAACCACGCGTTGGCGGCTCTTTTCGTCACCACTGACCACTACGGCGTTAATGCGCTCGTCGGCAACGACCTTGGGCGCTTGTCCTGGGAGCTGCGCTTGGTTAGCTGTCGCGCGGTAAAGAGTATCGATAATTCGCACCATTTCACCGGCTGAGGCGTATTCGAGCGGCACCACTTGTACCGAGGTATCGCCCTGCTTATCTACACGGCGAACGATTTCAACTAACTTGTTCACCACAGCGGCGCGGCCTGACAACATCAGTACGTTCGATGGGTCGTAGTTCACTACGTTACCGCCACCGGCGTTATCGTTTAACTGACGTAATAACGGTGCTAATTGCTTGGCTTCGGTGTTGTACAGCGCCACGATGCGGGTGACCATTTCATCACCTAAACCTGGGTCGTTGTCGTTAGCAACACGAATCGCCGCGGTTTTAGCATCTTTGTCTTTAATGACTTTAATGACGTTGTTTTCCATCTCGACGATGGCATAACCGTACACTTGCAGCACGTTGAGGAAGAATTGGTAATACTGCTCATCGTTGAGCAGATCATAACTGCGCACGTTGATCTTGCCGCGAATGGTCGGGTCAACAATGATGGTTTTATTCAGGTTTTTACCAACAATGTTGATAAACTCTTGGATATCAGTGCCTTTAAAGTTGGCCGCATATTGTTCAGACCAAACAAATTGCGAGGTCAGCATAGTGGCGCCAGCCACAACTCCAGCAATCAGTTTGCGTCGAATCCGTTTGTTATTCATTATTTTACTTTCCTCTAACGCGTGTTATTGCGGCAAACTAAACATGATTTCAACCAATTGACCTTCCCGCTCAACCATGATGGAAACTTCAGTTAATTCAGGTAATTGGCTCATCATTTCTAACGCCTGACTCATCACAGTCAGGTCGTATCCATTAATCGATTTAGCAAGGTCATTGGGTTTAAAGCCCGCTTGCTTAAAAAGGTTCACATCTTTACCCGGGTTTAAACGGTAGCCCACGACGTTTTCGCCCTGTCTAACAGGAGAAATCGCGATGTAATCGGTAATTTTGCTGGGGTCGGCTAAGAGTTCGCTGCGGGATTCGGCCAGCTCTTGGGAGATTTCAGTATTTTTGCGTTGATCAACGCGGCTAACCACTTCGGCCTTTTCACTCTTAGCCTTCTGTAATTGCTGATTCGCGGGGCTTTGGCTGGTGTAAACCAGACCATCGAGCATCAGTGTCTCGTAACGGCCCGCGTTGGTGATGATAATCCGGTCGGCATAGACTTCTTTTAACGAAGCAGAAGTGCCTTTGATCTTATCGCCTAGGCTGTAGGTTTCTTGGCTGCCGCTAGACTCGATAACGGCGAGACCTTTTTGATCGGCGGTCGAGGCCACCACACCGGTTAATTGAATAGAGAGGGAAGTCTTAGGCGCATCGGTCACTGTCTCAACCACTTCCACCTTAGGTTTATCCGATTTGGCATCGGCCTTGCCGAAAAGTGCAAGCTGTTGCAATCCTGCCATATCAATTTGGCCAGCACCTTTTCCGGTCGTTGTCACAGCCGTTGGCGACCAGGCAGTAGGAGAGGATGTGGTAGGCACGAGTTTCCATGTAATTTGCGCAGCTAAGAGTAAACTCAGAATAAAACCAAACCAGAAAACAATCTGGCTCAATGGCTTATGCGGAATACCTGCAGCTTTAGCGATAACTTTATCTAATAAATCCATATTTATGTGGACCCTCAATACAGGTCTCTGTTCTGATTATAAAAATTATAATGTTCGCCACATGCTAACCTAGGCCGCATTTGGCAACAACCCCATAACAGTATTGCAATTGGCGAAAATTGGCTATTTATGCTAACTTTGCCCGCCTCAAAAGGGTGTGAAGCGCACCACCCTTTAACATCATAGTAATGCGACTTAGGCATTTTATTGCTCAGCATGTGAGCTCATCGAGCTTTTATCTTGGAGACACTATGGCGCAAAGTTCAGGCGACAGTGACAGCGTTCGACTCGATAAGTGGTTATGGGCCGCACGTTTTTATAAAACCCGTGCCATTGCCAAAGAAATGATCAACGGCGGCAAAGTACATTACAACGGTGCTCGCACCAAATCTAGTAAGAATGCCGAGATAGGTGCCGTCCTTAAGATACGACAGGGATATGACGATAAAGAGATCGTCATAAAAAAATTATCTGAAATACGCCAAAGCGCAGCGATTGCACAGGAATTGTACGAAGAAACGGCCGTGAGTATAGCCAAGCGTGCGGTAAATGCCGAAGCAAGACGATTGAATATTCTCAATAATCCTGCGCCCGACCATAAACCGGATAAAAAGCAACGACGAGCGCTTATCCGTTTTAAAGAATGCTAAAAATTACGCAACAGTTACCTAACAGCGAGATACAAGATGATACAAGATATTTTACACCGCTACCTGTTCGACAATGCCGATGTGCGTGGTGAACTCGTACAGTTACAAGACAGCTATCAACAGGTGATTGGCTCACATGCTTACCCACCCGTGTTACAAATCCTGCTGGGTGAATTACTGGCGGCAACCTCTTTATTAACCGCCACCTTAAAATTCAGTGGCGATATCAGCGTGCAACTGCAAGGTAACGGCCCTGTATCACTGGCGGTGATCAATGGTAGCAACCAGCAGCAATTGCGCGGCATTGCCCGCTGGGATGGCGAGTTAGCCGACGATGCCAGCCTAGCCGATCTGTTTGGCCAAGGTTATATGGTTATCACCCTGACACCGGATGAAGGCGAGCGTTACCAAGGCGTGGTTGCCCTCGACAAGCCAACCTTAGCAGCCTGTGTGGAAGACTACTTTAACCAGTCAGAACAATTACCTACCGCGCTCTGGTTATTTGCCGACGGTAAGCAAGCTGCGGGTATGTTCCTGCAAGTATTACCAAGCCAAGAAGACCACAATGCCGACTTCGAACATTTGTGTCAGCTGACTGCCACCATCAAGGCGGAAGAGTTATTCACCTTAGAGGCGCAGGAAGTATTGCACCGCTTATATCACCAAGAAGATGTGCGTCTGTTCGACCCAATCGAAGTCTGCTTTAAATGTACTTGTTCACGTGAGCGCAGCGCGGCAGCCATTAAGACTATCGATCAAGCCGAAGTGGAAGCTATTCTGGCGGAAGATGGAAAGGTCGAAATGGGCTGTGAATACTGCAATGCCAAATATGTGTTTGATGGTATTGATATCGCAGCAATCTATGCCAATGGCACAGCTTCAAATACCCAGCAGTAAGAAAACATTTACTGTTAGCAGGGCACCTCAGGGTGCCCTTTTTTGTCCCCCCCTCAATGATCCAGCTCACACTTTAGTCACGGATAGGATACAATCGGCACACTTTATCCCCTAGCACCTCTCGGGCGATAAATAAAAACAAAATCGGCAGACGATCGATAAAAAATAACCTTACAAATACAAGTCAATGGAGACCTCACTATGGCGGATGGATTAAACCGCGTTCATTACAACCCCTCAACAGCACAACTGGTCGAATTTGCCCTGCTACGCGGCGAAGGTGAATTAACCGCCAATGGTGCGCTGGTTGCCAAAACCGGTACCCGCACTGGTCGCTCTCCTGGCGATCGTTTTATTGTTAAAGAACCCAGTTCAGCGGCTGACATCGAATGGGGCCCAGTCAACCAAGCATTTGAACCCGGTGCTTTTGAAGGATTATGGGCGCGTGTAGAAGCATTCCTCGCCGATAAAGAGTTGTTTGTATCTGACCTCGAAGTCGGTGCAGACCCAGAACATTACCAGCCAGTGCGCGTGACGACTCAATACGCTTGGCACCAACTGTTCGCCCGCAACCTTTTTATCATCCCAGAAGAATTTAACCGTCAAGACAAGCCTGTATGGCAAATCATCAACGCACCAGACTTCGTCTGCGTTCCTGAGCGTGATGGTACCAATTCAGATGCGGCGGTGATCTTAAACTTTGCCGAGCGCAAAGTGTTGCTAGCGGGCCTGAAATACGCTGGCGAAATGAAGAAGTCGATGTTCTCTGTACAAAACTTCCTGCTGCCAGCCCAAGGCGTATTGCCAATGCACTGCTCGGCTAACGTAGGTAAAGACGGCGACACTACCCTATTCTTCGGTCTGTCAGGCACGGGTAAAACTACGCTGTCTGCGGATCCAAAACGCTTCCTGATCGGTGACGATGAGCACGGCTGGGCACCAGGCGGTGTATTCAACATCGAAGGCGGCTGCTACGCCAAGTGTATCGACCTGAGCCAAAAGAACGAGCCAGTGATTTGGGATGCGATTCGCTTCGGTACTGTGCTAGAAAACGTGGTAATGGACGAACACCGCGTGCCTAACTACAAAGACAGCAGCCTGACGGAAAACACCCGTGCGGCTTACCCACTCGAGCATATCGCTCAGCGTAAAGAAGACAACCGTGGCGCCGAGCCGCACGCAGTGGTGTTCTTAACCTGCGACGTGTCTGGCGTATTACCACCAGTTTCTATCCTGAGCAAAGAGCAAGCGGCTTACCACTTCCTCTCTGGTTACACCGCTAAAGTCGGTTCGACTGAAATCGGTTCAACCTCGGCGATTCAGTCGACCTTCTCTACCTGCTTCGGCGCGCCTTTCTTCCCACGTCCTGCGGGCGTGTATGCTGAGCTGCTGATGAAGCGTATCGAGTCATTCGGTAGCCAAGTATACCTAGTTAACACTGGCTGGACTGGCGGCCCACACGGTATTGGTAAACGTTTCGACATCCCAACGACGCGCGCCATCGTCGATGCGATTGTCAGCGGTGAGCTGAAAAACGCAGAAACCGTACACTTAGACACGCTGAATCTGGCCGTGCCTGTCGCGGTACCCGGTGTAGACACTAACCTACTCAACCCAGTGAACACTTGGAGCGATAAGGCACTGTACGCCGAATACGCCCAAAAACTGGCCGAAGCCTTCACTAAGAACTTCGCTAAGTACCAAGTGTCAGATGCCATCCGTAACGCTGGCCCAAAGGCATAAGCGGGTAGTGGATTCATTTAGATAATGTAATCAAACACATTGTTGAGTAAAAAGCGCGGGGTCAGCGATGAACCCGCGCTTTTTATTTGCCTGTTGATTTCATGACTCAGAGCCAGCCGCACTAAAGTCACTGCGATAGATTTTTATGTGTTTTATTTCTTATCGATTAGTTAAACCAAGCTTAAATTAATGCTGCGTTTTTATAATCACAGATAACAATCATCATTTTTTAGGAAGCGGCACCCAAATGGAAAACCATAAACCTGTCACTGGATTCCAGCGATTTCTCAATGGCGTCGAAATCGTCGGCAATAAACTGCCCGATCCGGCGGTGTTATTTGCGATGTTTCTGGGCCTAGTCTGGCTGATCTCTTGGGGATTATCGGGTGTCAGTTTTGATGAAATCGACCCTCGTACTGGCAACCCCATTCAAGTCGTGAATATGCTCGAAGGCGGCGCACTGACGGCATTTACCTCGAACATAGTCTCCACTTTTGTGACTTTTCCACCGCTCGGTGTTGTACTAGTTGCTATGCTGGGGCTTGGCGTGGCTGAGCATACTGGCTTTATTAATGCTGGCCTGCGCTCGATTTTATCTGTTACCCCCAAGATGTTACTCACCCCGGTATTGATCGCCGTGGGTATCCTGAGCCATGTCGCGGTTGATGCGGGTTATGTACTGGTTATCCCGCTCGGCGCGGTGATCTTCTATGCCGCGGGTCGTCATCCCCTAGCCGGTATTGCCGCCGCTTTTGCTGGCGTATCCGGCGGTTTTTCTGCAACAGTGGGTGTGCCATCGAGCCTTGACCCTATGTTAGCGGGCTTAACTCAGGCCGCGGCAAGATTATCGGCCGACCCCGCGGCCGCCACATTAACGATTAACCCACTGAATAATATCTTTTTTACGTCTGCTTCAGCCGTGTTAATTATCTTAGTTGGCTGGTTCTTAACGGATAAAGTGATTGAGCCGCGCCTAAAAAGTACCGCGGTGAATGGCGATCCCAGCACGTTGCCAACGCTTGATGAGCTGGCGCCCCATGAGCGCCGTGGTCTCAAATTCGCCATGGGCGCCATGTTGTTATGTGCCTTAGGGCTAGTGTTTACCGCCTATGGTGACAACTCTGCCTGGCGTGGTACCGATGGCGCGCTAACCAGTGCCTCGGCTCCCTTAATGCGCTCCATTGTGGCGATTATTTTTGTGTTCTTCCTCGTGCCAGGCATAGTCTATGGCTATGTTGCGGGCACGGCAAACAACCACAGAGCCATTATTCAAGGCATGAGTAAGTCCATGAGCGGCATGGGTTATTACATCGTCATGGCCTTCTTCTGCGCCCAGTTTATTTATGCCTTTGGTCAATCCAATTTAGGCGCATTAATGGCGATTAAAGGCGCGTTGGCGTTGAAAGAATTGGCGCTTCCAATGGGCGTAACATTAGTGGGGATTGTGTTTCTCACCGCGTTCGTCAATCTATTAGTCGGCTCGGCGTCGGCCAAATGGGCCTTGATTGGAGCCATCATGGTGCCCATGTTAATGGAACTGGGCGTATCGCCCGATTTAACTCAAGCCGCTTACCGCGTGGGCGACTCGTCGACCAATATCATTACCCCGCTGATGCCTTACTTTCCGTTAATTGTGGTGTTTTGCCAAAAATACGTTAAGGAATCCGGCATAGGCACCTTAGTGGCGCTGATGCTGCCGTTTTCAATCAGTTTTCTGCTGCTTTGGAGCGGTTTCTTATTGGCATATTGGGCATTAGGTCTGCCATTAGGAATTGGCAGTTCACTCTCCTTCCCGGCACTATCTTAGCCTTAGCCTGAATATCGCTTGGCAGAGACGTCGGCTGAACTATCACAGATAAACAAAAATGGCGCCAACTCGACAAGAGTTGACGCCATTTTTATATCTATTGAATCAAACGATTGGGTTTACTTCGTATCCGATCTCAATACTAACTCGACACGGCGATTCTGCTGCTGCCCCGCCTCATCACTGTTGCTAGCAACGGGAGCATGTTCACCTATGCCTACGGCTTCCAATTGTTGAGTTGGAATACCATGACTCGTGGTCAATAACTTCACAATCGCCACCGCGCGGCGCTGGGATAGACCTTGGTTATAGGCTTGATTACCTTTGTCATCGGTATGACCCACCACATAAAATGCACGCTTAGGATTTGCCTTTAAATAACTGGCAAGCACCTCGACAACGGGCTGCGCCTCGGGCAACAACTTGTCGCTATCGTACTCGAATAACAGCCCTTCTAAGGCAACATGCCCCTTGGCTTCGATTTGGTCGGTCAGCGCCTCAAGATTGATCCCCACGCGATCATCCTTAAGCTCAGTCTCCTCTAACACCCGCAAGTCGGTCCATAAGCCATCAATATAACCAAGGGTATAAGTGCTCACATGCACATTCCCCTCGGGGCGCGTTAAGGTATACCAAGCATAAAACTGGCTGTCTTCGTTACCAATGTTCACCAGAGAATCAATGGCTTTGATAAACCTATCCTCCCTACCACAGGCTTTTCCCAGACACTCAAATTGCGTCTCGAATCCGAGTTTAGCCAATGCCACCTTGTAGTTAGTGAACACCTCGTAACCCGAATATTCCTTTGGTATTGAATAGCCATTTTGAGTCAACTTACCCGCACGCTCCACCAGCACAGGCTTATTGCTTGCATCCATTGACGACACAAAGGCAGTGCTGGCAAAGCCTTGGCGTTTAAAGTCCTGGATATAACTTCCCTTTAGTCGGCTGATAAGCGGATGATCCTCGGCGCCGTTGGTATCCTTCTTTTGATTATCTTTAAACTCGATTTGCTTAGGCGCCTGCTGTAAAAATGCAGCATTAACTGTGACTAAATCTAACGGCTCGGGGATCACCTCGAGCGTCGTAATATGAAGACCCGCAGAATCATCCATAACTGCTGCTTGTATGGCGGTATAAAACTCTTTTTGCTCATTTTTAACTCGAGCAAACAAGTAACCACTTTCAACACCAATAACACCATCTAACAGGGCAATTTTCTCTCGCAATAAGCGAGAATCACCACAGGCCTCAAGCAGACACTCGAATAGGACTTCGCCACCAAGCTTTTTAATCTGCTCACGGTAATTGTCGAGAATATGCGCGGGGCTATATTCAGGCGCTAATTTATATTTTTGCTGATGGACCTGACCGAAGATAGGCTTAAAACGATAGTCAGATCTTTGTTCACCCGCGCTGATAATAAAGGGATATTCGGCATAATGGCGCGTCAATTCATCCTTTAATTTCGCCGTAGGAAAAGGCGTAAATAATCCCTCATCCGCCGCCATCAACGACAATGGCAACAGGCTCGTCGACATAGCCAATAACCCCGCAAAACAACTCCGCTTAGAAACACGCATCAATATTTACTCTCCATAGAAATACTGCTGCGAAAAGTAACACTAAACGGATTGCGCAATAACAAATATGAAACAAGTTAATACTTTAGCGTGATTGAGGCGATGGGTTGTACAGGCAAAAATAGCTGTCGAAAATGCAGACTGATTTAAAAACAGCCGCATTTTGACCGGAAGGATGCCAAACGTTGTCGTGAAAGGGATCTCACATCAAGCCGCATGTTTTATCACAAGCGGCGTCGATTTTTATCCACTCAGACCGATACTCGCGCCCTTCTTAGTCACCTAGGCTCATGCTATTTGGCTTGGCCACGAATAACACTGCAACACGTTGAATACTCGACGTTATCAGATGACTCCACGCTAACTCAGTGCAATGGAAATTGCCGAATTGATGTAAGGATACAAGATGTTTAAACCTAAACTACTCTCTTTGCTGATCGCCACCAGTTTGCTGACGGCATGTTCTGGCTCAGACGATAAAGATGACACCACCACGACGCCAGAGCCGACGCCTCCAACTGAATACGCACATAAGGTCACAGGTCAGGTCACTTATATCGGCGCTATCGCCGGGGCAAACGTGTGCGTCGATCTCAACCAAGACTTAAGCTGCTCAGAGGGTGAACCGAGCACCACTACGGGCACTGACGGTAAGTATCAAATCGATTGGAAAAGCGAGACCGAAAAACCTAACTATTACCTGTTGGCCAATTGGATTGATACCGCACCGTCATCTGCACGCTCAGCATTGGCGATGAGCTCCGCCGCAGATAACACTAACGCCACCACTGGCGGCATGAATATCGTTGCCCTGCCCGATCATGCGGGTCATATCAACGCGCTGACCAATATTGAGTTTTCACGCTATCGCAAGATGATTGAGGCCGACTTAACGCCACAGCAAGTGATTGAGTTCCGTGCCAGACTCAAATCCTTATACGCCACTGGATTTAAACAAGTCGAAGCCGATTTATTTAGTCTTTCGCCCGAAATCACCCTGCAACCCACATTTCTCGACACCCTGCTGTTACACGATTACCTGTTAAACCTCACCAACGAGCGCACAGTGGAAATTTTGGCGGCTATCGAAGTGTTAATCGCCGCATTTGAAGCCTTCGAGAATTTAATCCTAGGGTATGGTTTTGGCACTGAGGCTTATCTGCAAACCAATCCAGTAGCCGTCACTGATAAGGTGGAGAGCACCTTAGTGTCCTTCGGTTATATGGAAGCGCCGGTTGATGGTAAGGCGATGAACAGCACTGACTGGGATACAGTGTTTAGCAGCATGCTCAATCATACCGACGCATCTCATGTGCTCAATATCGCCACCGTTCGCAACAGCCACTTTGTCAGCTTAGATTATGGTACTGCTGACCAAACTCTTACTGGCATATTTTCAGGTGACGCAGTGATGATCTTCGACAACACGTCTGGAGAGGAAGTCCCTACCGAATGTTGGAATGAGCCGATGAAAAAATGGATCAATGCCTCGCGTAACGACCAAGGGTATGTGCTTAAAGAACCTGTGATTGAAGGCAATCAATTAAAAACCGTTTATGCCGGCACTGAAGTCCCTGTCGAAATGAATTTCCATAAGTATCAGAACACGGCCGCTGACTGGCAGGATTTGCTGGCAAATCTCCCGAGCGACCTTAAACTAGCGTCACTCAGTTGGCCTTCGCAAATATATCGCATGGATATTAAACAAACGGCCGACGTGTTATGCCGCGAAGAAGATCCCATCACCTATGAAACGGGCGTTGAAACCGCGAGCCAGCTTTCCTCTAGCTTAATCGTGGAGCTATTGTGGCCCTTCGCTTACCCCGAGAGTTACGTTGAGGACTCAACGAATAAATTCACCATTCTCGATAGCTTCGGTCAGCCTGAAAGCCAACATGAATGGAGCATTAGCACCAGTCCGAACGGCGGCAAGCTGCTAACTATCACTGAAATTGTGGAGGATCCGATTGCTAGCCAGATGGTGCAACCGAGCTACTACCTTGTGACCTCAAACTTGCTAACCGAAGTTGAGCTAAACAAGGCTTTTGATACATCAGTAAATAAACAGTTTTATCGATTTACCTACGACAGCAGCTTCAGCAACACGCTATACAACCATTTTAAATCCCTAACAACCCAACCTTAATAAACTAGCGCCCCTGAAGTGCGCCCCTGAAGTGATACCTCAGGGGGCGCTTATCTCAACTTAAGTCGCAACGTCCCGCAAAGAGCCCATCAGAGGCAGATAAACGCATCTCGCTCATAGTAAAAGAGAATAGCTTCAAGCAGTTCCTGTTCACTGGGCTGAGCTTTTTGCTGCTTAAGATTATCAATCACATCCTCTATTTGATCCGTGTTTAGCAGATAACCATAGTCACTACGGCCTAAGCCATCCTCAAAGGCATCGATTTCGGCATCCGAGAGATCCCTATCAGCCACTATCGGGAATAATAATGTGGCCAGCTGTAGGGATTCACCTTGTTCCAGATCTTGATAAACCAGCCAATAACTTAATCCCGGTTGTTCGATGCACTTTCTTATCCAGCGCTGTAACGACTCGGGCTGACCGAAAAATGAGGTGATATTCATAATGTCCTCGAATGGCGTTGTCATAGTAAAACCGAGTGAGCCACTAAGTTGCATGGTCATAGAGGCTATTCACCACTCCCAAGATGCATACAAGTAACAGATGGGAGTTCTCGCGACTCAACCCGCCCCAAGAATACGAGAGGACATCTGCGTCCATCAAAGCCAAAATCACAATTCATCAATTCGATGGACAAAAAACCATTCAAATTTAAATAAACATCATTTTTAGGTATATATTTTTAAATATTATCCATTTAAATTGTTTGTTATTTAGGTTTTGGTTATTTTCAAACCAAGGTTGGTGATGTTTCACAAAACCCTTTACGCCAACTGTGGTACCTTAAGCGCCCAAAAAAACGTGTCAGGGCTGAGCTTTTACGCCAAAAGCGAGGGCAGGCCTGTAAATAGATAACTAGTCTTAAGACACAAAATACTGCTGTAACTGGGGAGTTTCGCAAGAATGAAGAGCAAGAGTTTATTAGGCAACATAGGTGTGCAAGTGGTTATTGCCATGATTATTGGCGCACTGGTCGGTTTTATCATGGGTGAAAGCGCGAGCATCTTCGCCCCGCTGGGTACCATCTTTATCCATTTAATCAAAATGCTAGTGATCCCACTGGTACTGGTGTCTATCATCAGCGGCGCCGCTAGCTTAGGCGATAGCCCCTCGGCGGGTAAGATTGGTGTCGGCACCTTCGGTTTCTTTATTGTCACCTCGGGGATTGCCGTGACCTTAGCTTTGGTCATGGGCAATCTGTTTAAACCCGGCGCAGGTGTCGACTTTACCGCCCATAGCAGTAGCGGCCTGATGGAAGTGACCGCCGAACATGGCGCACTACCAGGGGTAATGGACACCTTTATTGGCATGATCCCAACCAATGTGTTCGAATCACTGACTGGCGGGAATATACTTCAAATTTTGGTGTTTAGCATATTTTTCGGTATCGCACTGACCAAGGTAAAAGGCGATGGCGCTAAGCCAATCATGGCGGCGTTAAATACCGTCGTCGACGCCTTTGTGTGGATGATCAACTGTGTGATGGTGATTGCCCCCATTGGGGTATTTGGCTTGATGGCCGATTCCGTCGGTACCTTCGGTTTCGATGCCTTAGAAGTCGTATTTAAGCTGTTTGCCGTGTTTGTGGCCGCGATTCTGATCTACGGTTTTGTGTTCTTCCCCTTAGTGGTACAGCTGTTTTCTAAGGTATCGGCGCGCCAATTTATTTCGGCGATGAAAAAACCCCAGGTGATGGCACTGTCGACGGCGTCATCCATGGCCACGCTACCAGTGAATATGGAAACCTGCGAAGAAGAGCTTAAGGTCTCTAAGGCAACCACCGCCTTTGTGCTGCCTTTAGGCGCCACCATCAATATGAGCGGCAACGCGATTTACTATGGTTTAGTCGCCATGTTCTTCGCGCAAATGTACAACGTCGATCTGTCGATGACCGCCTATGCCGCGATTATCTTTACCTCAACCTTAGGCGCCATTGGCCAAGCGGGTGTCCCCGGTCCGTCATTTTTAGTGGTCGCTGTGCTACTGGCCGCTGGTATTCCGATTGATGGTTTACCGCTGTTATTCGCCCTCGACCGAGTGTTTGACATGATCCGCACCGCGCTCAACATCACGGGTGATGCCGCCTGCGCCATCATTATGGATAAGTACACCGCAGAGCCAAACTCGAACTAACAGCATAAATACATTGATATACTAAGGCTTGAATAGGCTTACTTATTCAAGCCTTTTTTATAGCTGAGTCCTCGAGATACCGCATCTTATCCCACTGATTTTGTATCACTTAATGCAGATTTATGTGATCTTGGCGACGCCTTGGTCTAAGCTCAAACGGCGCCGCATCGCAATTCGTATTTCTTTATCCGCCAAGCCACACGGACACAGTGCCTTTCTGCGATAATGGCTTGGCTACCATCAGTCCAAAGGAGTGTTGCATTATGTCCGTATTTGCCCCTGCAAGCCCTTTTGCCGACTTTATCTATCGTCATTTCCGCGCCATTCACGCCCTTAAACTCGGCCTCGCCCTGCTGATTGCAGTCACCATTAACGCCATTTGGTCGCCGCCGCATTTTATTTGGAGCATGGTGACCATAGTGATCATTATGATGAGTCTGCCACAGGTGGGCGGCGCGATTGAAAAGTCCCTGCAACGGGCGGTAGGCACCTGTTTAGGGTCGGCTTATGGCGTGATGTTAGTGGCCACTATCGACAGTTATTGGCTGATTATGGGGCTGCTGATCTTAGGGGTCACGCTGATCTGTTTTATCTCGGCGGGACGCTACAGCTATGCCTATTTGGTGGCGGGATTCACCATTATTATCGTGGTGGGCGATGCGAACCACGACACCTCAGAGGCGCTCTGGCGCACGGCGAATATTCTGCTCGGTTGTGTTATCGCCATTCTGGTATCGCTGTTTATCTTCCCGATTAAGGCCAAGCAGGACTGGCGCAGCCAGCTCGCCAATGCCATCGACAGTATGGCCAAAGTGCTTACCCAACATCTACAGGCCCCCGCCAACCATGATTTAGATTTTCGCGCCGAACTCGAGGCGGCCATGAAGGCGGTATTAACCCAGAAGAAACTGTTTTTCTCCCTCGAGTGGGAAAGCCAAACTCTAAAAAAACATAAAGTGCTGCTGGCGGAATTAGTGAATAAACAGGTGCGGCTGATCACCCTACTCGAGCTATTACCTTTGAGTCGCTGGCAGGAGGCCGACAAAGAGGCATACCACCAAATCAACCGTGTCGCCGCCGAGCTTACAGCTTATCTTCACAGGCTGAGTGAATTTGTTGCGGGCAAAACAGCCACGTTACCGACGCTGCCCAGCGCCCTAGAGCAAGAGTTGCAGCACAGATTACAACTCAGCTTGGCCGCCCAAACGCCAAATTCGGCCCCTTTAGCCAATGAAGTTGCGCAGGGATTTGCCCTCACGGGATACGGCTGGCTTATCTATCAACTCGCCATTGCCGTCGAAGCGCTCTACGCCGATATCGAAATTATCGAAATCGCCTATAGCGGACAAACCGTGTTACATAAAACCGCCAAACCTTCATAGACTGTTACCACGGGGCATGGCAGCGAAAATCACTCACTCGAACCAAGATAAACCCTTGGCAGCCCTTGCACTCGCAAGGGCTTAATGAAAAGATACCGCCCTAATAAAAATTCGATGTGTGGACTGTTTTCATGCGCTTGTTTTCCCCTTCCGTTATCGCCATTGCCTGCTTATCGGCGGGTTCACTATTCACCGCCCAATTTGCCGTTGCCGCGAATACCGAAGTCGCGCAACCCGAAGTGACAACGACTGGAGCTGCCAACACTGAGGCCGTTAAAACCGACGCGGTTGACGCCAGCGCCGACAGCAGCGCTTCACCCGCGGCAGTAGCCACTCCCGCAGCCGCAGCGACACCGACTCGCGCCAACACCTTTGTGAATGATGCCATTCTCCCACCAAGCATCACTTGGCACGGAAGCAGCGAAGCCCTGTTACTCAGCGCCGATAACGAATGGGCGACGCCCTTCGAGCAAAGCAACGGCATCGAAAGCCCAAGCTATGACGACACCATTACTTGGCTCGACCGATTGGCGGCCGAAACCACCAAATTGCAGAAAGTCAGCCTAGGTAAGAGCCCTCAAGGGCGCGACATTTGGATGTATGTCGCCAGCAGCGAAGGCATTAACGAATCTGCACGCTTAAAGCAAAACACTAAGCCGACGATTCTGGTGCAGGCCGGGATCCACGCGGGCGAAATCGACGGTAAAGACGCCGGCATGATGTTGCTGCGGGATATAGTCAAAGGCGACAAGAGCGACCTACTCGAAAAGGCTAACTTGCTGTTTGTGCCTATGTTTAGCGTCGATGCCCATGAGCGCAGCGGCGAATTTAACCGCGTTAATCAACGCGGCCCAGTCAATATGGGTTGGCGCACCAATGCCAATAACCTCAACCTAAACCGCGACTACGCCAAGGCCGACACCTTAGAAATGCAGCATATGCTGCGGGCAATCAATGTGTGGCAACCGGATCTGTATATCGATGTGCATGTCACCGACGGTATCGACTACCAGTACGACATCACCTTCGGCTACAACCTCGCCCAAGGCTTGAGTCCCGCCAGTTTCCGCTGGCTCGAAAATAGCTACCGCCCAGCGGTCGAAGCGGCATTAACCGCCCAAGGCCATATCCCTGGTCCGCTGATTTTCGCCGTCGACAATACCGATATCACTAAAGGCATGTCACTGTGGAACCCTAGCCCACGCTTCTCTAATGGTTATGGTGATGCCCGCCATCTGCCCACCATTTTGATTGAGAACCACAGCTTAAAACCCTTTAAGCAGCGCGTACTTGGCACTTATGTAATGCTAGAGCAAACCCTGAAAACCGTGGGTGACCAAGCGACCAAGTTAAAGAGTGCGATTCAAGAGGATAAATACCGCGCCTCGCCACTGATCACATTAACGTGGAAATCGGCGCCACTGGCTAAAGGCTGGGATTTTAAAGGCATAGATTACAAACTTGAGCAGAGCCCGATTAGCGGCACCGAGGTAGTGCGTTGGACAGGCGAGCCTAAGCTGTACCCCAATTTACCTGTGATTGCCGAAACTGTGCCCGATATCAAAGTCACTCGCCCGAGTGCTTACTATATTCCCGCCCAGTGGACACAGGTGATCGACCGCTTAAATCTACACGGCGTTCGGATGACACGTTTAAGCAAGCCAACCGAGCTTAAATTGCAGCAATATAGCTTGAGCAATCCGGTGTTTAATACCAAGGCGTTCGAGGGGCGACTCACAGTGAAGGCCGACTCGACACTAGCCAAACTGACCACCACCTTGCCCGCGGGCACAGTGAAAATCAGCACAGATCAACCCTTAGGCGATCTGGCGATTTTACTGCTCGAGCCACAATCACCGGACTCGTTACTGCAATGGGGCTTCTTCAACCCTATCTTTACCCGTACCGAATACATTGAGGACTACGCGGTAGAGCCGCTGGCCGCCAAGATGCTTAAGGAAGATCCCAAGCTGCAGGCGGAATTTAACAAAGCGCTGGAAAACCCAGAGTTTGCCGCCGATCCCGAGGCACGCTTACGCTGGTTCTATGAGCGCAGCCCTTACTACGATAACCAATATCTTAAGTATCCAGTCTACCGTAGCCGTTAATCCCGCAGTTAAAAACGGCAAGGATTAAGCAGGCTTACGCGCGCTAATGCTATACACCAAGGGCACCTGTTGCCCTTGGTGTTTTAGTACATAACGACCATCGGCTTGCGCCTCTAGCCCTTCTAAACAGTTATAGGGGCTAAACGCAAACTCGTGGAAGAACTCCAACACTAAACCCGCCTGCAATAAGGCATTGATCACCTCAGACAAGCTATGGGACCAGCACATTAAGGTCTGCAGCTCATCGCCGGCATTCTCGGTATAGGTCCCTTCCTGCTCAATATCTGGCTCACCCCGATTAAAATAACTATACCCATCAAATAGCTGCTGCGCCGGATGAAACTCGGCCATATAAAACTGTCCGCCAGGCTTTAAACACGCCGCAATGGTCTGCGCCCAGAGAGTTAAATCCGGCAACCAAACAATCGCGCCATAGGAGGTAAATACAACATCTTGCGGCTCAACCTTGCCCGCTACACTGTAAACATCGCTACAGATAAACTCGGCGGACAACTCCGTCTGCTGCGCCAGCTTGCGCGCCTCAGCAATCGCCACCTCGGATAAATCGACCCCAGTCACTTTTGCGCCCATTCGCGCCCACGACAAGGTATCTAAACCAAAATGACATTGCAGATGCAGTAGACTTTTGCCCGCCACCGCAAGCTCACTCAGCTCGATTTCCGTTAAGGATGTGTTGCCACTCAAAAAGCCTTCAACATCATAGAAATCAGAGGTTAAGTGCACTCGAGTGCGGGCATCCCAAGCGATTTTATTGGTCGTTAAGTAATCCATATGAGTCCTTTCTGGTTACGCTTTTTATCAAGCTGGAATTTTGGACACACGCTAACTGAATAAGTGATTAATTTCACCACTCTTTGGGAAAAATCACTCATTCAGCGGACATGTCCGCACTCGCCCAAGCGGACACATTTAACTTATCCGCATGATTATTAATACTTTTTAAAATTGGCATAGGATGTGCAATCTCGACTGATATCAAGCTTATCGCTCATAGCTCAGCACTCAGTCGGTCGTCGAGTGTCGATAACAAGGAAGAAGAAAATGTCACTACGCCCTTTTATATTCACCCTCGGATTTGTCGCCCTCTTTACGGTTGGCGTGTCACTCACTGGCTGCATTATCAATGTGAACGCCGCTGGCATGCCTGATTTAGATCACCAACAACGTGAACTCAGCCTCGATGCTCAAGACCTACAGGAACTCGTCGCCGAAACCGGTGCAGGCAGCCTTGAAATTATCGGTGTCGAAGGCCTAATCCAAATTAAGTTAGTCGCTGATATCTATATCAATGACGATAGCAAAGTCATTCTCACCCTTGAGAAAAAGGCCAACAAAGCCCAGCTTAAGGCCGACTTTGAATCCCATAGCAGCTTTAGCAATTACTCACCCTATATCGACCTTAAGTTACAAGTGCCCGCCGGATTAGCGCTGGACATTGACGATGGTTCAGGTGCGATTTTGATCAACAAGATGACAGCGGATATTAAGGTCAAGGATGGCTCAGGCGAACTGGCTATCCATGGTGGCAATAATGTCAGTATCGACGATGGTTCTGGCGCGATTGAAGTCAGCCAAGTCAACGGTAATCTGGCGATTGTCGATGGCTCTGGTGGCATCCAAGTTAATGATATTAAAGGCAGCATCACCATCGATGATGGTTCAGGTGAAATCAACGTCGCCAATGTGCAAAACACTGTCACCATCAACGATGGCTCAGGCGATATCAATGTGGTGAACACTAAGGGCTTAACCATTCTCTCGGCAGGTTCAGGGGATGTGAGCTTCGATAAAATCGATGGCCCCGTTAGTAAACACTAAACCCGTTAGACCAATAGCGTTACCGCTCCACCAACTTCCCGGCGTAGAGACTGATGTTGCAGTACCCAACCAAATGTCAGTCTTCTACCCACCCCTTTTTGCGTTACCGTTCCATGGACATTCTTATGCACTTTATGCCACTAACCCCTTGTAGTGGCATCTTTTTTTGTGCGACCATAAAACTTAAATTTGCGATAACCAGACTTTCAGTCCGCGAATTTGTTAAGATAATTCACCTTCCCGCTCGATAGTCACAAAGTCACGCAGTATTGCCTGTAAGGTCGAAAATATGGATCAGTTTTCGGAATACCAACAAGAAATTGAATCGCTTTCTCAATCGGATAACCCAAGAGAAATAATGGAAGGACTAGGGGATATTTGTTTTGATGGCGAAACCTTTTATCAGAATGGTAATACAGCCCTAGCTAAACACATTTTCGAGCATATTTACGCCTTAGATGCGCACTCGGACTATTTCTCACACGCCAGATCAGTCGCCAAAACCTTCCTCGTTAACCTAGGAGAAATACCTCCCATTTCCCTAGAGGAGGCTATTATACAAATGCAGCATGAGAATGCCGCATTGAGCCAGCAGCAGCTAAATCTGTTGATTGCAAAGCGTATTTTTAGGGAATGTAGCCATCATCAAGACGCTATTCGCACCACGCTGGAGTATCTCAATAAAGCCGAAGCACTCACACCTTTGTGCAAAAGCGACCTTCGTTTTAAAGCCTTAGTGAATGCGGCAAGTCATGCTGCCGCAAACCATACCACTGACCTACATGCCGATTGAGGCTAACCCAATAGAACTTTGGCGAAATGGCTGAAGCCGATGATTCAACTGCGGCCATTTACTGATCTCAATTTGCAATTTCGACTCCTGCAATAGCTGATAGGTCCAACGATAATCAAAGCCATATTGGCAAGCTTCGTGGCGATCGACTAAGACGATGACCCGACTGATTTTGGCCAGTTGTATCGCCATATAACAAAATCCACAGGGCTCACCAGAAGCAATTAATGTCATGCCCTCCAAGCTGACTTGTTTAAGTAGCAGAGTCGCCTTTCGTATCGCTTGGATTTCAGCATGGGCGGTACAATCATGCAGCGCCTGTACCCGATTCACCCCTTCAGCCACAATCCGCCCAGACTCATCCACAATCACAGCCGAAAACGGCAGGCCTGTACCTTCGACTTCCTTTTGCGCCAACGCCAAGGTGTGGTTCACCGCAGGTAAAAAGTGATTACACATCAGT
Organism: Shewanella sp. MR-4; assembly: GCF_000014685.1. Taxonomy (NCBI): domain Bacteria; kingdom Pseudomonadati; phylum Pseudomonadota; class Gammaproteobacteria; order Alteromonadales; family Shewanellaceae; genus Shewanella; species Shewanella sp. MR-4. The sequence continues at coordinate 159,195 of NC_008321.1, read as the reverse complement.
CGTTTTCCCTGCGTAGTGTTGTGCTAGTTGTAACCCCATGGCAGCGGACTTTGCCAGAGCCTGTTGTAACGATTGCTGATGTCGATTATCGGCAAACTCTTGATATTCAGAGGCGACTTCAAAAATCTGCTCAACACCCAAATACTTACTTAGGGTACGTAGATGCGGCACCAAATGCCCATGCCGTTCGTTTACGCCACCCTCCTCAAAGCCGAACTCACCGCAGGACGTCAGAATCACTAAGGTTTTGCCTGACAGTAATGGCGCTAGAGGGGTATCGCCACGGTTCAAGTCAAAATCGAAGGTCTTGTTAATCCTTACAATCTGATCAAACCAAGCTTTTAGCTGAGCAGGCATACCGTAGTTGTACATAGGTGCAGAAATCACAATCAGATCGGCCGCTGACACCTCCGCAATCAATTGATCCGATAATGCCAATTGCTGCCGCTGCGCCGCAGAGCGTTTAGCCTCCGGCGTGAACACCGCACCAATCCACTGTTGGTTGATAAAATCTGGTGGATTCATCCCGACATCACGGTAAGTATACTCAGCTGTAGCACAGTGAGTTTTAAAACTAGCAATAAACCGTTCTGCCAATTGTTTAGAAATAGAGTTATGAGCTGGATTATCGTTTAACACAGCTCTAACGCTTGAATCTATATGAAGAATATGTGTCATCTTGAATCTCTCTTTAGCTGAAAATACCCAGCTATTGTGGTTTTTCAGCGAGTGACAGACAAACGACTAAAACGCATTTACAGATGAGCCAAACTCATCTATTTTCACCTAATACTTATCGAAGGCGGATGACTATGCAGGTTTCATTACAAGCGTTAAAAGCATTTGAAGCAGCAGCCAGACTCGGCAGCTTTAAATTGGCAGCGCTAGAGTTATCACTATCACCGACCGCAATATCGCACCATATCAACAATCTAGAACAGCGCTTGGATGTCGCGCTCTTTCAACGCCAAGCCAGACGCATTAGTTTAACGCCGGCTGGTGAGCGTTTATCCACCGTGACCACTCAAGGATTTCAGGCCATAAATCAAACCTTGGACGATATCGCGAGTACTGGACGCCATATTAAGGTCGCCACCACATCGTCACTTGCAGCATTGGTACTGATACCCGCACTACAACAGTTTTACGCGACTTACCCACAAACCCAAGTTGAAGTCGCGACAGGCGAAGATATGCAGCATGATGCCTTTACACTGCCGCTGCGCTTTGGGGATCTGCGCCATCAACATCCTGATGATGTATTAAAAACAGAGTTCTTTAATATGTTTGCTACACCAGCGGCTGCATCATTGCCAGCAGGTCCTAAACCTCTGACCATATACACAACAAGGTGGAAAAATAATAACTTACCACCACCGCCGCTAACGGACTGGTTGGCACAGCAAGGCTTGCAAGACTCTAGATTGGATATCAAATATTATGATCAGGAGTTGTTTGGTATTCAGCAGGCGCTCGCAGGGCAAGCTTGGGTATTTAGCTCTACCACGCTCACCCAACAATATGTACAGGCTGGGATATTGCAAGCCGTTAACCCTAACGCTGTAAAATCAGCGCTTTGCTATTACATCCCCAATAAAGCCCTACTAAGCAATCGGCATAACGCACACTTTATTGACTGGCTACAAGCAACCTTAAATACATAAGGAGCAGCGGTGTCGATACTGCCTATTGGCAGTTCCATGGAAGAGATTAACTTAGAGTACTAAATCGTACTCTAATAGTGTGAGGCGGGCTTTAAGCTCATCCTATCTTCCTTGCTAATGTTTTCACAAGCAGCCAAGACCCCTAGCGAAGCTACATGCATAGTTACTAACTTCATGCTTACTTCGTAAATTGCTAACGCTTCCGATGGAGCATCCCTTCCCCCGAAAGCTACGCAGACATCTTTTTAATAAAGAGCCTTCAACGCCCTTCAGTAACTTCGCTGGGGAGATGAACTTCTGCTCTCTCGGTGTAACCTGTTAACCCCAAAAGAGCTTTCCAGCCCTATCATTCCAGTAAGAAAATTTAACAGTGGGTGTCTCGATAAACTAATGCGACAGAACTTATGCTCATAATAGCGGTATAACTAAAGTGCATTTATCAATCTAGTTCTTGCAGTCGTTTACTTAGGCACCGATTAAACTTTGAAGTAGAAGGTATTATTACAAAAATAAAAGTAGCATCATGCCGATTAAGTCGCTTTGGGGAAAAGGAAAAGTATGAAACTAAAAAAGAAAATCAATTTACTAATTGATCGTATTGACCTGTATTCTTTTCAGCTGCACCTGCTGACGGTTATGCTTGCAGAATACACTATGCAAACTAAGGATCTGGAACCTTTAAACAATCTCATCAGACTAATCGAAGATGCTGAAACCGTCATTGATTGGTTTCATGCTCATACTCCTATTCGCTTTAATCCGAAAAAGAAGAAATTTGTAGCACGAGGCAATGGCAGGTGGAGCATTGCAACCGGCTTATCAAGTGAACTAATTGTTGGTAAAAATACACTTGTAAAATACACAAAATTTTTTAGCATAAACTCTACCGAAGATTTAGAGCGCGCATACAAAGCTGTTGAAATAAAAATGGCTGAACTTGATGCTCAATATGAAGCCGACAGTAGTGTAATAACGTTCCTTGATATTGAGCAGGTTCCGAATATTGGTGATCGAGAGAAAATAAAAGCATATTTGAAAGCTAACCCAGTGCAAGATAGCATGGGGAAATTTGGTATTCCACAGAGTAAACACCGTTTTGGTATATATGGTATGCCAACGCTTAACCTGTGGTCGCGCTGATTTGCCGTACGGGTTGCCGAACAGGGAAGTCTAGAGCTTGGAAACTCATGTCTGATTTCAACGTCGATGTGTATGGAATGAGTTGGAGTACATACGCTTTGTTCTCGTTTGTAATGCGTGATTTAATCGTGACTCCCATGGATCTTGCAATACTAGCGACTAACGGCGAACTCTAAGCAACAGAATACGCATCCTTCGGAAGCGATAGCAAATTTGGCAATGAGCCAAGGGCGCCAGGGACGTCTTGGCTGATGTGAAAACAATAGGCCAAGAGGATAGGACGAGCAGTCCTCCTTGGTCGGGTGTGGGGTGAAGCCCCACGACGTTGATTTAGCTTTTACCTAAAACAATAAGATCTGAATGATGTCAGTGTTCAGTGTCATCTGAGTACAGATTCAATCAACGCCAGCTTTTGACTGCGGCTTAACTTTTTAACCGCAATCTCACGCTTGAGTGCATCACTGCGGGTGCCGACTTGCTCTTGATACATCAGGGTTAATGGCCCTTTGCCGCGCAGGTACTTTGCTGCCTTGGGGCTGCTTGATTGATGTTCGTTAAAGCGGCGGGCGACATCTGTGGTGATGCCTGTGTATAAGTGGCCATTGGCGCAACGGATAAGGTACAAATACCACGTCGAGACTTGTTCTATCTCTGATGTCGCGTCTTGCTCCGAAGTCACAGCTTGCTCAGTTACTTGCGCTTCAGGCTTGCTCGAAAGCTGAGTTTGGTTAACAGCTGGCGCTTGGCTAGCCCCTTTTTGGGGGCTAGCCGAGGGAGTTGAATTAGCGGCTTCAATCACTAAATCGGTCACCCGTTGGCGCCTACTTAGTCATGCCGAGCAGGCTTAAGAAGAAGGCATATTCCTGCGCTGTGTCTTGATACTGGCGGTAACGGCCACTCTTACCACCGTGTCCAGCATCCATATTAACGTCGAATAACAACACCTTATCGTCCAGTTTGTACCATTTATTTTGCACTTCACGCAGTTTTGCTACCCATTTAGCTGGCTCGAAATACTGCACCTGCGAATCATGCAAACCTGTGGTGACCAACAGGTGTGGGTACTCATGGTCGGCAACATTGTCGTAGGGCGAGTAGCTGAGCATATAGTCGAAATAGGTTTTCTCGTTTGGATTACCCCATTCATCGTACTCGTTGGTGGTGAGCGGAATTGACTCATCGAGCATGGTCGTGACCACATCCACAAAGGGCACATGTGCTGCAATGGCAAAGTACTTTTCAGGCGCCATATTGGCAATCGCGCCCATTAACAGCCCGCCAGCACTGCCGCCCGAGGCCACCACTTTATTTTTATCGCCATAACCTTGCTCGGTTAAGGCGGTGGTGACATCGATAAAGTCATTAAAGGTATTCTTTTTATTCAGCAACTTACCCGCATCGTACCAAGGGCGACCTAACATTTCGCTGCCGCGCACATGGGCGATGGCATATACAAAGCCGCGGTCGAGCAAACTGATAACCGACGACGAAAAGTCAGGCTCTACTGTGTAACCATATGAACCATAACCATATTGGTACAGAGGGTTGGTGCCGTCTTTGTTGAACTTATCCTTACGATACACCAAGGACACTGGCACCTTAGCGCCATCGCGGGCGGTGACAAATAAACGTTCGGCGCGGTATTGGCTGGCATCGAAGCCGCCGAGCACTTGCTCCTGCTTAAGCAGATCGCGTCTATCGGGATTGCTTAAGTGGTACTCATAAATCGCCTCGGGCGTAGTCAGGCTCGAGTAGAAAATCCGTAACTTATCGCTATCTTGCTGGGCGTTAACATCTAAACCGAGCACATAGGCGGGCTCGTCAAAACTCAGCTCAAAGGGCTTTTGACCATTGAATGGCATCACTTTAATGCGTGTCAGACCATTTTCACGGGTTTGAATAATCAGGTAATCCTTTAGCACCAGCTCGTCTTCGATGCGCGCATTGGGATTATGGGCAACCACTTCCTGCCATTTGGACTTATCGGCGGCATCCTTAATCGCCACTTTCATCAAACGGAAGTTAGTCGCCTGCCAGTTGGTGAGAATGTAATAGCTGTCGCCCAGTTTCGAGACGCTGTATTCATGGCCTTCTTCCCGCGCCAGCACAGGTTTGAACAGGCTTAGGGGATCGTTAGCATCCAGCACAGACACTTCGCTGGTTGTGGTGCTCTCGTGGAACAGCACAATTTGCGACTCGTCTAAACTCTTGCCGAGGGAGATGTAGTAAGCATCGTCTTGCTCCTCATACACCAACACATCGCGCGATTGTGGCGTGCCGAGTTCGTGGCGATACACGCGGTAACCCAGCAGGGTTTGCAGATCTTTGGCGATATAAAACACATGGCGATTGTCATTGCCCCAAACGATGCGTCCCTCTGTGTTTTCAAGCACATCGGTGATCATGGCGCCGGACTCAATATCTTTAAAGTAGATGTTATACACGCGGCGGCTTAAGACATCCTCACCGAAGGCCAACATGGTTTCATCCGGGCTGACGCTGACGCCACCTAAACCATAAAACTCATGGCCCTTAGCGCGCTCATTCACGTCCAGCATCATTTGCTCAATCCCGTCACTGCCTTTGCGGGCGATCAGCGGATATTCGCCGCCCTCTTGGTAGCGGCGGTAATAGCTGTGCTGGTGCCATTGGTAAGGCACGCTCGACTCGTCGGCCACTAAGCGCCCAGTCAGTTCGTTAAACAACCCATCCTGTAATGACTTAAGCGGCTTAAAGTAGGCTTGGGTGTAACGATTTTCGGCATTCAGATGCGCCAAGACCTTAGGATCTTGGCGTTTATCGTCGCGCATCCAGTAGTAATCGTCGGTGCGCGTGACCCCGTGCAAGGTCATCACATGGGGAATTTTTTCCGCAACGGGCGCAGAGACTTGCCCTTTTGGAGTGGAGCAACCGGGTAATAGCATAGCGAGACCTAAAGTAAGCAGCAGAGTGCGCATTTATACGTCCTTGTGACGTTCAAACACCATCGTGGGGCACGACGGCAAGCCAATAAGTTAATGTGCCGGATATGATATACCCAAGCTAGCGCTTGTTGCGAGTTTCCTAAAGATGATGCTGGTTTAAGCTTGGCGGCCAGTTGTGCGCTTGCGCAAACATTGCCCAATTTATGGCGCGATTTTATTGCCATTCCAACTAAATAGGCGCAACATAACCGCGTTTTTAGGCCAAGGCCTGACAACAATTCTCAGGGCGGGGTGAAACTCCCCACCGGCGGTAAATAGTGCCGTGAGCCGTTCTCACCCCCACTAAAGCCCGCGAGCGCCCGAACGCAATTTCGGGGTCAGCAGATCTGGTGACTTAGCTTGTCTCGTTATGGTTAACGCCTATCGAGCGCTACTATTCCAGAGCCGACGGTAATGGACTGTTTGCAAACATTGCAACGGTACTGAGTCCGGATGGAAGAGAATGTAAGACAACATTAGGATGCAGGCGCTTCGTTTCAGCCAATGAGCGAAAGCCATCGTCATCTGAATGTTAGCCTCATATTTTGCAATTAACCGACGTAAGCCATTGAGCTTAAATGGGTCTATTGCTACAGCTCAACCCCTATTGGGGTAAAGGCTGTATTTCTGCACGCCCTGATTCTGGAAATTCCCATGTCGTATTTTTGAAGGATATTAACCATGAATCAGTCTTTACTTGCTCCTTTTGGTACTGCTATCGAACGCGTTGAAGCGGGTCTTGAAGCCCTGCGCCAAGGCCAAGGTGTGTTGGTCGTCGATGACGAAGATAGAGAAAACGAAGGCGACTTAATTTTTGCCGCCGAGTCACTGACCAATGCGCAAATGGCCATGCTGATCCGCGAATGCAGCGGTATCGTGTGTTTGTGTTTACCAGATGAAAAGGTCAAAGCCCTTGAGCTGCCACCTATGGTCGAAAACAACTCGAGCCAATATGGCACCGCGTTTACCGTGAGTATCGAAGCCAAAGTGGGAGTCACCACTGGCGTTTCGGCTGCGGACCGCGTCACCACCATTAAAGCCGCTATCGCCGACAATGCTAAGCCAAGTGATTTAGCTCGCCCAGGCCATGTGTACCCACTGCGCGCCCAGCCCGGTGGTGTATTAACTCGCCGTGGCCATACCGAAGGCACTATTGATTTAATGCAACTGGCCGGCCTCAAGCCTGCGGGCGTGTTATGTGAAGTCACCAATCCCGATGGCACTATGGCGCGTCTGCCAGAAATCATCGCCTTTGGTGCAGCGCACAATATGCCTGTGCTGACGATTGAAGATATCGTTGTTTACCGTAAGTCGCTATTAGCCAATGTTGGCTAATTAACCCCACAGGCGGAATTCGATTTAAAGGACGTCGGCTCTGCCCGCGTCCTTTTTATTTGCCTGCAGTCCTAGATACAAAAACTCAGCTTTTGTATCAAATCCAATTAGATATCACAGACAAAGAAATTGTTTGTTTGCTAGGAGAGTAAATACACTAATAAAAATAATACGTTACTCATATATAATAAATAACTGAATTTCGTGAGCTAGATTAGATATCCATAAACTAGGGGTCGCGACCCTCTCGCTTCTATGTTAAATATCCACACCCAGTGTCTGGTCATTTCGTTTTCAACTCATCAAGGTTATGCCTTGATTTTTTATGTCTCCAACCAGGCAAAAGTAGGAGTAATTTTACATGCCATCCATGCTACAGCATCTCAGCCTGAAGCAGAAACTCATTCTGTTTTCACTGCTACCTTTGCTGATGATGAGTATTTTTGTACTGTCGCGGATGTATGTACTTGTGAAGGAATATCGCTCCGCCAATCAGAACCATCTGGCAATCCAAGCGACAGCACAAACCACTGAATTACTCTTCCAACTGCACAATGAATACGGCCTCAGTGCCCAGCTTTCTGGCCCCGCGTCTCCTCAAGAAGAAACACGCCTCCTACAGCAGCAACAGATCACCTCCGATGCCTTAGATGCGCTACTCAATGGCTCGGCATTGAGCAACTTGATGCCCGCTTTAGGCCGCAATCAACTCGCCGCCGTGCAGTTGCAGGAGCAACTCAATACTCTAACGCTGCTAAGTCATAGGTTAGCGTCGGGGCGCCAAGAGGCTCTAGATCAGCATCCCAAGGCCTTTATCGATTTGTATAATCAGTTCAATACCGAGCTGGTTAAACTCATCCAGCAACTACAGCTACAAACCAACGATATTAGCCAATCTAGAGCCTACACAGATTTGCTTAATTTGCTTATGGTGCAACAGCTGGCGGTAAAAGAGCGCAGTGCCATTAATCATATGTTGTTGTCGCAGGTGCTGAACATTAATGATTACCGTGCGATTAGCACCATAATGTACGAATACGGCCAAGCCATAGAACATGCCAGTAATGCCTCGATTTCCAACCGTCAGTCCTTAATCCGCAAGATGCAAACCTCTCCGGAAAATCTGCGTATCCTCAAGATTAGCCAGCAAATAGAGCAACAAATCCGCGTCAGCACCTTAGTACAGAATATCAATGCCCACTTGGGCTACGGTGGTTTAATCGATAGTTTTCAAGACTATTTGATTAAGGGAGACAATGCCGCGCTGGATAAATTTACTAAGGCACTGTCGATTATTCAGCTCAATCTCGATGAGTTAAATCATGAGATCCGCAATATTCCTGATCTTAAGCCTGCGGTGAAAACCATTGAAGACGGTATAGACCAATATCAGTTCTGCATGAACCAGTTGCAGCAGTTGAAGCGTCAACAGCTATCACTCGAAGAGATCAGCGCCCTTATCCATGTGAATGACAACGACCTGAGTGCCGCCATCAATAAACTATTGATGCCACCGCATCCGGTCAGCAGTAAGCACTGGTGGTCGCTCACCAGCGATAGGATCAATAAGCTGCACACTATCAGTGATGAAATCACCGCAAACATGGCACATCAGAGTGAAGTAGAACAGACTAAGTCGCTCACATTGCTCGGGTTATATCTATTCTCCGCACTTTTTACCGCCGCGATTACCCTCTGGCTCGGCCGCAAAATTATTCGCAGCTTTATGGTTAAAATCACTAGAATTGCCAATGATATGCAGCGAATGGCCGCCGATCCGCAGCTCAATATCAATATCGATGCTTCTGGCTCCGACGAGCTGGCACGCATGGCTCAGGCCATGAATCGAATGATCAGCGAACGCCAAAAGGCCAACCACGCCTTAAGCCGCGCCGCCGCCGTATTTAACTATTCTGCCGAAGGCATTATGGTCACGGATGCCGACAATCATATCGAGTTGGTTAACCCCGCCTTTAGCCAGATCACAGGTTACAGCCTCGAAGAGGTTAAGGGCCGCAGCCCATCACTGTTAAGCTCCAATCGCCATCCCAGCCATTTCTATACGGCTATGTGGGAAGCATTACAAAAAGAAGGTAAATGGGAAGGCGAGATCTGGAATAAACGTAAAGATGGCCAAGTGTATCCCGAGTATCTTGCTATTACTGTGGTACGTAATGAACGGGGTGAAATAATCCAACATATTGGTTTATTTATGGATATCAGTAAGCGTAAGCAATATGAGCAGGATCTCTGGTATCAAGCAAACTTCGACACACTCACTGGGCTACCCAATCGTAAGCTGTTTAACGAGCGCCTGCAGCATGAAATCCAACTCGCCCAACACGACTCCCGCAAGCTGGCGATTCTGCTGATCGATTTAGACCAATTCAAATATATCAATGACGTCCAAGGCCATGCCATGGGCGATCTCTTGTTACAAGACGTGGCTAAGCGACTGGAAAATATTGCTGGTAAGAACGACTTTCTCGCCCGCATCGGTGGCGACGAATTTGTGCTTATCCTCCCCCGCGTCACCAATGAGTTCGCGATTGAACATATGGCGAGCCGGATCATTGAAACCTTAGCCGCGCCCTTTAACTTGAATGAGCGGGAAATCCAAATTTCTGCCAGCTTCGGCATTGGCGTCTACCCCGAAGACGGGCTAGATGTGAGCTCCCTGACCCGCAATACCGAAATGGCCATGTATCAAGCAAAGGACGCCGGACGCAATAACTTCAAGTACTTCACCTCTGGCATGAACCAAGCCATGTTTGCCCGCATGGAGCTTGAACAACGGCTGCGCCGTGCCGTGGCACAAAATGAATTTACCTTACATTATCAACCGATTGTGGATATGAAAACGGGACAAATCTGTAGTGTCGAGGCGCTGATCCGCTGGCAAGATCCCGACTTAGGACTGATCCCGCCAGACCAGTTTATCGGTATCGCCGAAGAAACTGGACTCATCGAGCCTATGGGCGAATGGGTGCTCAACCAAGCCATGCATGATTTAAGACAATGGCAACATATGGGACTCAACCTGAATGTCGCCATCAATGTCTCCAGCCGTCAGTGCATTAACACCCGTGGCCTCGGCTTCGACCAAGTATTGCAGGAATGCTTTAACCGTCACCATATCAATCCCAGAAACGTGCATATCGAGATCACCGAGAGCATGCTGATGGGCGATGCGAGCCACTGCCTAAGCACCCTAGAATCTATTCGCCACCTAGGCTCGCAGATTTATATCGATGACTTTGGTACAGGCTATTCATCTTTGAGTTATTTGAAGAAATTCCCTATTTCGGTAATCAAGATCGACCGCAGTTTTGTGGAAAACGCCCTCGATAACAGTTCTAACGCCAATCTAGTCAAAGCCATTGTGATGATGGGCCAGAGCCTTGAAATGGAGCTTGTCGCCGAGGGGATAGAAACCGAGGCCCAATGGAAATTCCTCCGCGACTTAGGTTGCCACTATGCACAAGGCTATTTGATCTCTAAGCCTCTGCCATTTGATGAGATTACGCCACTGCTCAACCAAACCTTGCCGAAAATCTTGTGCTTAGCGCCACAAGAGAAGAGCATAAATACTTGATGATGTAGACCTAGTAATCCCCTGATTATCTTCAATAAAAAAGCAGCCTAAGCTGCTTTTTACCCTAGCGATTAGGCTTAAGCCTGTGGCTGGCTTTGGGGGTTCATAATGCTCTCACCGCCCTTTGATGCCAACTTAGCTAAATCTTTATCGATAAAGAACAGTGCTTTACCATCTTCGCCCACTAAACGGATCTTATCGACAATCGACTTAAACAGTTTTTCTTCTTCGTGCTGCTCGGCCACATACCATTGCAGGAAGTTGAAGGTCGAATAATCTTGGTTTGAAAAGGCCGCATGGGCCAAGGCATTGATCTTACTGGTGATCAGCTGCTCGTGCTCATAGGTCAGCTCGAATAACGCCAGCAGAGAGTCAAACTGCGACTGCGGCGCTTCAATTGCACCCAGTAGCGGTAAGCCGCCGGTTTCGCTCACATAAGTGAACAAACGACGCATATGGCCCATCTCTTCATCCGCATGTTCGCGCATAAATTTTGCTGCGCCTTCAAAGCCTTGATCTTCACACCATGCACTCATTTGCAGGTATAAATTAGAGGAGAAGAACTCCATATTAATTTGTTCATTCAACTTTTCGATCATGGTTGCAGACAGCATAGTTAATCCTCTTGGGCATTCGAACTGAAATCTTGGCACTCATTGTCATGAAGGGCGTCGCCAAAAGCAACAAAATTTACCTTTGTTTATTTAGCTAAGTTAATGATTAGTTGATAAAAATGATTTGCATTTGTTCATAGACTCGCGTTTAGCGCCGCCTGAACTGTACTGAAAAATCACAGAGTAGAAGGATTCACCTTAGGCAGCACTTAAGGGGGAAACTGTCTGACAAATCACATAAACTCCTATGCAGATCATAGCCAAGCAAGCACAGCGTGGCATAATAGCCCCCATATTTGCCCAATCTTTTGCCCATAAGGAAGACCCGATGTCCGTGAAAGCCGATCCTTGTTCGCAACCTAGCTTAATGCATCCAGATCAAGCCATTCCCCTTCTGCTTGAGCAGGTTAGCCCAGTGTCAGACACCGAAGTCGTTACCCTTCCCCACGCGCTTGGCCGCGTTTTAGCCGAGGATTTGGCCTCTTGTATCGATTTGCCGCCCTTCGATAACTCTTCGATGGACGGCTACGCCTTTCGCTTTGCCGATTTAGCGACTGAAACCCATCAAACCACACTGACACTGATTGGCAGCTCCTTCGCGGGCCATGGTTTTGAAGGTGAAATCACCCCAAATTCCTGTGTACGCATTATGACGGGCGCGCCCGTGCCCGCGGGTTATGACACAGTGCAAATGCAGGAAGAGACTCAAGCACAGGGCAACCAAATCCAAATCAATCACCCTAAGGCGAAGGGCGCCAATGTTCGCTGCCGTGGTGAGGAATTGCTGCAAGGCACTAAAGTGCTGAAAGCGGGCATCGAAATTAAAGCCGCAGAACTGGGCGTATTAGCCACCATTGGCGTGAGTCAGGTGCGGGTTTACCGCCAACTTAAGGTGGCGTTTTTCTCCACAGGTGATGAACTTCGCCCCGTCGGCAGTGACTTAGCGCCGGGACAAATTTACGATTCGAACCGTTATTCCATCCAAGGTTTACTCAGCCGCGCCAATGTGGAATGGCTGGATTTAGGCGTGATAGCCGACGACCCAGAGGCTATTCGCCACGCATTTCGCCATGCCGCAAGCCAAGCGGATATGGTGTTAACCTCGGGCGGCGTCTCGGTCGGTGAAGCTGACTTCACCAAACAAATACTCGATGAAGAAGGCAAAATCACCTTCTGGAAACTCGCCATTAAACCGGGTAAACCCTTCGCCATGGGACGCATAGGCAAGGCGGTATTCTGCGGCTTACCGGGCAATCCAGTCTCATCCATGGTGACCTTCTACAAGTTGGTGTGGCCAATCTTAAATAAGATGCAGGGCTTAACCCCGAAAGCGCCACTGATGCTATCCGCCACCCTGACAACACCCGTGCGTAAACAGCCCGGCCGCGTCGAGTATCAGCGCGGCATTTTATCCCGCAATGCACAGGGCGAATTGGAAGTGGCCATCACGGGCAGCCAAGGTTCGGGCATGTTGACCTCTATGAGTCTGGCGAATTGTTTCGTGCTGCTGGAGCAATTCCAAGGTGACACGGCTGTGGGTACGCAAGTGACGGTTGAACCTTTTAATTCAGTGCTCTGCTAAGGTGCGCCTCGATGAATGAACAACTAGAGATCCTCAGCGACGGTGAACTCATCCGCTACAGCCGCCAAATCTCCATCAAAGCAATGGATATCGATGGCCAAGAACGTTTAAAACTCGCCAAAGTCTTGATGATTGGCGCCGGCGGTTTAGGCTGCGCGGCGGGGCAATATCTAACCGTTGCGGGCATTGGCGAGTTAACGTTAGTGGATTTCGATACGGTCGAACTCTCTAACCTGCAGCGCCAAGTGCTGCACCAGGATGCCACTATCGGCCAACCTAAGGTCGAATCGGCCAAGCAGAACCTTAATCGGCTCAATCCCCACGTTAAAATCAATACCATCAATGCGGTATTGGATGACCATGAAATCGATGCCTTAGTCGCCAGCCACAGTATCGTGGTCGATTGCACCGACAATGTGAGTGTGCGTGAACAGTTAAATCAGAGCTGTTTTAAGCACAAGATCCCACTGGTCTCGGCCGCCGCGATTCGTATGGAAGGCATGGTTACCGTCTTCGACTATCAAGCACAAACACCTTGTTATCATTGCTTTAGTTCACTTTTCGGCGAGCAACAACTCAGCTGTGTCGAGTCAGGCATTCTCGCCCCCGTGGTGGGCATGGTCGGCTGCTTACAGGCCGTCGAAGCCATTAAAGTTATTGCGGGAATGGGCAAAACACTCGCCGGACGAATATTGATGATCGATGCCATGACCATGGAATTTCGCGAAATGAAACTCCCTAAACAACCCCACTGCAAGATTTGCAGTCAGTAACTAGCTTACTTTCAACAACTAAGGATATAAAAATCAAATGGATTCTGGAGACAGCGTATTCGACCGCCGCACGACCAATGACACTCTCATAGGCGCGGGTCTTTATAATTTAGTGATTGGCTTAACCCTGCTTTGGGGTTTTGCCGTGAACTATATGATGGTCAGCCATATCGACCCCGAAGCGATTGCCAGCGTTAATCCGTGGATTTTCTTTATCGGTTATTTCGCCTCCTGTTTCTTCGGTATTTATCTGTTCCAACGCTCCAGCAATCCCCTCGTCAGCTTTATCGGCTACAACTTTGTGGTCGTGCCCTTCGGCTTGATCATTAACATGGTCGTCAGCCAATACGACCCTGAGCTGGTAACTGAAGCGATTCGGATAACGGGCCTAGTGACTATCGCCATGATGTGTTTGGGAACATTGTTTCCGGCTTTCTTCCAAAAAATTGTTGGGGTGCTGACTATGGCACTCTTGCTGGTGATAGTTATAGAACTGATTGAAATATTTATCTTTAATACCCATCACGGTATTTTAGACTGGATAGTTGTGCTCATATTCTGCGGCTACATTGGCTACGATTGGGGGCGCGCGAATCAGATCCCTAAGACGGTCGATAATGCCGTCGACAGCGCCGCCGCGTTGTATATGGATATCATCAACCTATTTCTGCGTATCTTGCGGATTTTAGGACGTAAATAAGTCACTCAACGACAAGGAAAACAGCATGAAGTTAACATCACCACTGTTAATCGGCCTGATTATGTGCGGCAGCTTAGCCGGCTGCGGCGACAAAACCGAGCCTGCAACCCAGGCGCCAGCCGAAGTAAAAACTGAAACTAAAGCAGCAACTAAAGTGAAAATCGCCAATCCAGCCGCCGAATATTGCGTCTCACTGGGCGGCACCTCGGAAATCCAAAAGACTGCTGAAGGTGAACAAGGTGTCTGTACTTTGCCAAGCGGTGAAAAAATTGATGAGTGGGCACTATTTCGCCGTGACCATCCACAGGAAAAAGCCCAGTAATTGAGGCTGACTAAAAACACAGGCGCTCTCGGCGCCTGTGTTTTATGTCCCGCTAACTATCTGATTTCGCCACTGCAAACGTTTAGCCTGCGAATGGAAACTCCATGCGAGTAACCGAGTGATCTTATTGCCCTGCTGCATCTCGATGGTTTTAACGGTATCGACACCTAACTTTTCCAAAGCCTGATAACAGGGCTTTAGATTCTCCTGCTTCGACACTAAGCTGGTAAACCACAAACACTGCTCGGCAAACGCTTGGCTCTCGCGGATCATAGTTGCTAAAAATTGCTTTTCCCCCCCTTGGCACCATAACTCCGCCGCCTGACCGCCAAAGTTTAAGGTCGCGCTGGTCGCTTTAGGCTGCTCACCCCGATTAAGTTGCAGATTACGCACCTTACGCAGCGAGCCTTGACTCGCTTCTTTTAACGAGCCATGAAAGGGAGGATTGCACAGGGTTAGCTCGAAGCGATCAGAAGCTTGAATAATCCCCTTAAAGACCGCCTTGTCATCCTGCTGCCGCCTTAAGGATAAGTGCCCCTGCAAACTCGGGTTATTGTCGATAATCCGCTGCACATTGGTAAGCGACTGAGGATTAATATCCGAGGCGACAAACTGCCAGTCATACACTTGATGCCCTAAGATGGCGTAAACACCATTCGCCCCAGTGCCTATATCTAAGGCACGGATTGCCGCAGCGCGCTTAACTTTGCCGCCCTCAAATAACAGATCGGCCAAGTAGTGCAGATAATCGACCCGTCCAGGGATTGGTGGGCACAGCGCGCCCTTGGGAATATCCCAAAATGCCAGCCCATAATGATGTTGCAAGAGAGCCGCATTAAGAGTTTTTACCGCCGAGGGATCGGCAAAATCGATAGACAAGTCGCCATAGGGCGTGGGCCGAACAAAGGCTTTTAGCTTGGGATAACTCACCATCAGTACCGGAAAGTCATAGCCATTAATATGCAAATTACGTGGATGTAAGCGCTTCTTCTCGCCGGGCTTTACTTTGGGCTTGCTGACCGTTTTCGGTTTCGCAGCTTGGGGTTTGGCTACCGATTTTGGCGTGATTGGCTTACCTCGTTTTCCTGCGGATGACGTCGCGGGTTTAGCGGCAGTTTTAATGGCGGGTTTAGGCATAATGACTTATCAGCAAGGGCGGGCTGAACCAAAGTTCAGCCCTTAGCATAGTAGCGAGATTAATCGTAAAGATAGGAGGTAAACAGCAGGTTGACCACGAGAGGTTTGCCCGCTTCTTTGGTCAGCAGATTATTCACCATATCGAAACACTCACGGCGGATTTCTTCGCGGCCAGTGAGGGACTTAATCTTTTCTTCGGCCTGATTACCCAGCACTTCGATAATCGCGGCGCGCAGCAGCGGGTCATGGCGCTCGAGGATGACGAGATCATCGGGATTTTTCACCATCAGCTCGACACTGATCTTCACAAACCCCAGCTTCTTGCGGTTTGAAATATAGTTAGTCACGATTTCGGGTTCAAAACCGTAGTAAGCGTAATCTCCAGCGGGAGCAGCTTCTTTCTCGTCGGCCGCATATGCACTCAATACAACACTGAATAAGATCAGGCAGGCTGATAATAATTTTTTCATCGCGGTTTACAGCTCCCTAAAAACAATAATGGTCAATGGAAGAAACTTCCCAATCTATCTGGTAGACTGCCGACGTTTGCTTATATTGTAACGAGTATTTAATGAGTGTGACCAGCTTAAGCTTTCCCTATGGCGAATCTATTCAATGGTTTTGTGCCGATAACGCCAAAAATCTTCCCTCTTCTCCCCTCAAAGAATGGTTACTGGCGCCGGGAAGCCTGACTCAAAAGCTCAAGGGCTGTTGCGATAAGTTCGAAGTCAAAATCCTCGGTGAAGGCCAATGCGTCCCGCTCGAAGGAGAATATCCCAAGCAAAACGCCGTTTGGGTACGCGAAGTCTTACTCTGCCTCGACTCTGTGCCTTGGGTATTTGCTAGAACCTTGATCCCTCAGTCTTTATTATCGACCCGCCAAGCTGATTTTTTAGGCCTAGGTACACGTCCACTCGGTGAATTATTGTTTAGCCAAGATAGTTTTGTGCCTGGTCGCATCGAAATCGCCCGCTTTACCACCGAGAGTCGCCTCGCCCAGCTCGCTCAGAGTTTAGCGCAAAATGTCGAACACGAGCTCTGGGGCCGACGTCGATATTTTCACCATGACCAGGAGGAAATGTTTGTCAGCGAAATGTTCCTCCCGGCCGCAGTACAAGCGATGGCTAAGTTAAAACTAGACTAACTCAAGTGCTAAAAACAAAAATGCCTCTATATCAGAGGCATTTTTCGTTAGCACATCCGCTTATTGACGCTGGCGGCGCCACGCAAAACCACCGAGCAACATCAGGCTCAGCCAGCTTAGACTGCCACCACCGCCACTACTTGGGGTTTCACCCGGTGTCGTTGGCTCAGACACGGTAACGCTTGAGCTGCTGCTTGCTGTAGCGTTTTGGGTATCTTTCACTGTCAGTGTGACAAGGTAAGTGCCCGCGCGAGTATAAGTATGGGATGGCGATACCGAGGTGCTTGAGGTGCCATCGCCAAAGTTCCATGTATAGCTGCGGCTACCAACACCACCTGCCGAGGTATTGCTAAAGTTCACCGTAAGCTGGTTGGCACTGGCACTAAAACCAGCGGTTAAGGGCAAGCTCATCACAAGCGTTTTAGTGGCAGTAGCAATTGTGCCTTTGGCATCGGTTACCGTTAAGGTCAGCGTATAGGTTCCTGCGTTCGCGTAGGTATAAGTCGCCGACGCTGAAGTGCTGGTCGCTCCCGCAACACCAAAATCCCAAGCATAAGTGTATGCGCCTTCGCCACCATCAACCACTGCAGTAACAGAGGCTGTTAAGCCATTTTGGCTTAGATTGATCGCTGCCGTTAAGGGCGTTAATGCGGGATCGGCATTCGCATTGGCTAAACGGATCACCGCGGTGCTGTTGTCACTGGCTTGAGAGACCACTTGCATCGTCAAGCCCAGCTTTTGCAGCACCATCCCCGACTGTGGTTGGAGCGGTGCACTGTAATCGAAACTATCGTCAAACAGACTCGTAGGTTCGAGGTTAGTGTCGCCAGTATAAGCCGTTTGTCTGACTAGGCTGAAGGCCGCATCGCGGATTTGTACATCGGTCGAGTTGTTGCCAATCATGTTCTGATCCGCATCAATCACGCCTATTAAGCTTCGGCCGGGATGATCAGACACATTGTTATCGTAATAACTAAAATCCTCTAACCACAGGAGTACGCCGGGATCAAAACCTTCATTCTTTAATCCGGCATCGACACCATTGTGACTACGTAATTGGATTAAGTAGCGGGATGCTGCACCTGGGCGCGTATTGGTGATCCGACTGTAACCAGCCAGAGTCGCTTGACCCGCAACCTCAGCATTATCGGCATACAGCTCAGCTGCACCTTGTTTGATACTGATATTGTCGATAGTGATACCTGATTCGCTCACCCCCTCATCGGTCACATAGGTAAATTCAATCGTCACAGCTTTGCCAGCGTAGGCTGACAGATCATATTCCAACCCCACCCAAGCGTCGCTGCCGACCGCTGCCGAAATGCTCGATGATTTACCCGTAATAATATGTCGAGCGCTGTTAATCGCGTTGACGGACTTAGTGTAATTGCCCGCAATCGCCACACCGTTCACTTTGACCTGCATATAGTCGTAGTCGGCTTCAACCTCCCAACTCGCCTGCATCGCAAGCGTGAGTTTTTCACTCGTCGCCGGTAAGTTTGCCGTAAAGCTCATGCTATTGCTCAGCATGTTTCCTTGGCCGGAGTAATACTGATAGCTCCCTTCATAAGGTGTTTTAAAGGCAATTTGTGTCGCAGGAAGCTGAATCGATACCTGGTTCACTACTTCTTGATTTGACGCCTGATTCAGTGTCACTTCCATACCAGATTTAGGAATACTGTCTAAGCTGATTTCACGCTCATTCAGCCATTTACCTTTATATTTTTCCTGTAAATAGGAGCGCGCGTAGGGGCTAAAACCGCTAGGTTTAGTACCAGGGATGGCGCCAGTCCAACTACCCGAAGACATTAAAGACCAAGCACCCACGGGAGAACCATCTTTATTGGTGTTCTCCGTCGTGTCATATTCATCGGGCAAGCCCAGATCGTGGCCAAACTCATGGGTACAGACCCCTGTCGCCGCATCGATTGGTTGAATGGT
Source organism: Shewanella sp. MR-4 (assembly GCF_000014685.1). Taxonomy (NCBI): domain Bacteria; kingdom Pseudomonadati; phylum Pseudomonadota; class Gammaproteobacteria; order Alteromonadales; family Shewanellaceae; genus Shewanella; species Shewanella sp. MR-4. The sequence goes on along the minus strand of NC_008321.1, from coordinate 140,285 downwards.
GTAACCGAAGAGTTTTTTGGTCGACCCAGGTAGGCTATAACCTTGCGTGCTCTGGTCAACATAATAACGGTGCGACCAAATCGCGTTGTCCCCTAATTTACCGCCGCCAGTTTCTTCACCAATACTGGAGTGGAAAATCATCACATGGTCAATAATGCCATCGGGTTCATCTAAATTGCCGTTATTATTTAAATCGTATGGATCTTCAATATCATAGGTTGCGAGTTCCGCCGCCGACATATTGGCAACCGCTTGGCTAACGGCCTCTTTAACCAGCTCAGTCACATTAGCATCACTCCCCCTACCAGCATTATTGGCGCCATAGTAATCGGCATTTTGGCTTGCTGTGTACCAACCTTTCACGTCGCCAGTAAAGAAGAAAGTCTTGCCTGAAACGGCTTGGTAATATTGATAGGCGGAGTCTAAGGTCTGACCTTGCGGGCCCGTAAAGCCAGTGGTGGAGAAGAGTAAATTCTTGTAGTGAGACGCGGGGTAACTTGAGTAATACATGTCGGTATCACTCGCCGTCAAACCATTGTTGTTATACTTTAAATCAGGAAAATCAATCAGTACGGTTAATACTTTCACCGTTTTGGTCACGTCTGCATCCCCTAACACCCGCTGTGCGGGTGCGCGCATCATCGCTGTCGATTTTACTTTCTGCAGTCTGTCATGTTCGGCCTCAATCACCATTCTCGGCTCTTTGGGCTGAGCTAGACTGGCACGGGCAATATAGGCTTCAACGGCCGCTTGCTTAACGCTGTCGCTAGCATCGGCGGAGACTTCACCCCGCTTGATCAACCAATAAAGGATCCTTTCTTTATTAATGACACCCGCATCCGCTGGCGTATGATTGGGCGCCGCAATACTTGCGCCACTCAGCAAGGCCAACATCAATCCTAACGCTGTGATACTTTTTGAACTTCGCATTACTCTTCCTTCCGTCACAATGTGCGCTGTAACCAAGCTATTTTTAAAGGCTAGTGCCAATTTGCTCTATGGCAAGTTTGTTTTTAGCGGCTCGCGGTGTTGAATATATTCCCCGATTTTCGTGGGATGCAAAAACATATCAGGACCACTTTAATGTAACAACTTGATACATTCAGGAAGGAGATTCTTTTTTATGTTTTGTCAGCTGTTATTCAGCAAACACATCGCACAGCTAAGGATTAGTAATAGCCACTCATGCAACATTAAAACCTTACATCCGTTTATGCGAAACCCAGATTTGACATAAAAGAAAAAGGGCTCAAATTAATTTGAGCCCTTTTTTGATGTTGAATTTAGTTCAAAAAATTATGTAATTAATCTAAAAGTCAATTATAGACCATTACAGACTAAAGCTAATGGTTGTATAGAAGAAACGTCCTATGTTGTCATAAGCCGCAGAACCAGCTGTTGTACCAGTAGACCCGTAAGGTAAGTCTTTATTGAACAGGTTATCGACACCAACCTTCAGCTCTATACCATTATCGAAGTTGTACCCAATACCCATATCGCTAATGTAATAGTCACCATAAGATAATAGGCTATTTGGGTTAGCATTTACTGCAAGCTCTTGATCTGTGTATAAGCTTACCCCCTCAATGAAGCGAGTTCTCCAAGTAGCCTGCCAGCTATTCCATGAATAGTTAAAGGTTAAGTTAGCCTGCCATTCAGGAGTACCAACTACACCTACATAGTTTTCATAGACATCTGGTTCATCTTGGAATGAGTAATCTCTTCTCTTGAGTAACTTGGTCGCAATCAAGTTTGAACGTAAATCACCACCAAAGAGTTCAAAGTTGTAACCGATATCGAAATCGATACCAGCAGCTTCTAATGAAGAGATATTCAACGCATATTGACGAATTGATGTAATTTCGTGACTGTTTGGATCACGTGTAATCAACGCACAATATTCGTTGTTAACGCCACTTGGAGAATCAACACATTTGTCAATAATATCTTGGGCAGAAACCGCGCTGATAGCATCGTCAATTTTGATATTCCAATAATCAACAGTTAGCACTAAGCCATCAACAAAGCTTGGTTGGAAAACACCACCAACAGTATAACTTGTAGATTCTTCTGCTTTAAGCTCTCTGTTACCACCTGAGAAACCATCAACACTTGCAGAATCGTAGTCTGAATCGAAACTTGTTGGGATCCCCAACGCCGCACAGTTCTGACGACGAAGCTCTGAATTAGCTAAATTATCAAGCTCAGAAGATTTACAAGAGTCATCTACGTTGAAAAAGTTTTGACTTTGCGCACCAAACAACTCGCTAATGTTAGGCGCACGAATAGCCTCAGAGTAAGTAGATCGAATACGAAGATCATCATAGACCTCCCAACTCAAACCCGCTTTCCATGTTGTAGCGCTTCCAATTGTACTGTAATTCGCATAACGTGCAGCCAATTCAGCGTCTAACTGGCGAACTAATGGAAGATCACTCAACAGCGGTACACTGATCTCTGCAAATACTTCTTTAACATCAAAGTCGCCTTTATCTTCACCTAACACGTTGAAGAAGGTACCTTCAGCATTATCAGGTTCAAAGACTTCGCTTTCTTCTTTACGGTATTCAACACCAGCAGAGAAACCAACTGCGCCTGCTGGTAAATCAAACAATGCAGAATTAGTTACAGAACCACCCAACACAGTTTGCTTAATAACAGAAGAACCTGTAGACGTGGTGTTGATGTAATCACGCGCACCCTGGCTTGCTTGACCATCACCAAAAATGTTTACAGGCACGCAACCAGCAGCTCTTGCAGCCTCATCACGGCAAACTGCAACGCCATCAACAAGAATAGAATCTAAAGCATTTTCATAATTCGCATAAACTAGGTTATTACGGTTTACACGCTCAAGATCGGTTTGCCCGTACGTAGCAAAGACGTCGTATGACCAATCTTCAAGGAGATTGCCTTCCAACCCAACAACATATCTTTGTGTTTCACGGGTATCATCTTCAAGACGCAAACCTAAATCCGTCGTGAATCGGTTGATAGTTAAGCTTGTTTTACCATTGGCAGTCATTAAGTCACGCAGGTCATCTTGAATGAATGCGTTATCAATACTGATTGTGTTCACAGGATTAAAGAAGAAAAACGCTGGTTGGAACATATCATGAGACTTGCTTCTCACATATTTCCCTTCTGCGTAGAAATTCATATCGTCAGAGATAGCATAGTTACCTTTGACGTTGAAATTATAACGATCAAACTCCGGCTGCAACTCAACGAACTGGTTCAAGTTAGTGTAATCACAGTCTGCACAGTAACCACCATCTGAATTAGGTCCAATATAAACATCTTTAATTGAGCCATCTGGATTAAAGGTTTTCCAGCCATTTAGATTAAATGTTCCAGCGTTGCTGATTCGATAATGTCCAGCATTTGGAGTTAAGATTTTATCAGGATAAGCTGGGTCGTTTTCATCACCATTAGGACGATTGGAGTTTGTGATGGACGCAAATGAAGTCGCGGTTTGATCTCGATCGAATGCCTTTAGCTGGTTTTGACCGCTATACTCAAAAGCACCAGCGATATTACCTCTACCATTGTCAAAGTCGGTACCGTAAGAAACTGAAAAACGCTTTTTAGTAAAATTGCTATCTTCAGCAGTTCCTAACGTAGTAGAGACATCTAATCCAGTTACATGTTTCTTTAAAATAAAGTTAACAACACCAGTTACTGCATCGGCACCATAAATAGCAGATGCACCACCAGTAATAACTTCTACTTTTTCAACCCATGTACTAGGAATAGTGTTAATGTCAACGGAAGATGTGCCAGAAGAGCTCGCGACATGGCGGCGGCCATCAACAAGCACTAAAGTTCTATCAGTCCCCATGTTACGAAGGTCAAGCAAGTTAAGACCTGAAGTACCAATAAAACGACCAGAGTTAGCAAGCGAATATGTACTACCTAAAGCGGGTAATTGGTTTAACGCCTCACCAATGTTTGTAACACCAGTAGAGAGTAACTCCTCGCCTGTGATAACCGTAACTGGAGTTGGAGCAATGGCCCCTTCACGAATGATACGCGAACCTGTAACTGCAATTCTTTCAACTTCTTCTTTCTTGTTTGCACCCGGAGCATCTTCTGCCGCATATGCAGAAGCCCCAAACATAATACTTGCAGTACTCGCAACGAGAGCTACTCGCACCGCCTTGGTTAAGTATGACTCAATAGCCATTCTATCTCTCCCTATATTTATTTTTATATTAAACAAACAAACAACTTTGGAGACAAACTTTTATCACCTGAAAAACAACTAGTCAACAAATTGGGTTATTTATTAGGCTCAAAGGATGTGAAATAAACTGTTGTTACAATTTTGTTTGTAAATGTTTCAAAATATTTCAACTTTATTTATCGAGTAAAAAAATAAGGTGTGTTTATTGCTTGTAATCAAGTACAACAAAAGAATTATTGAGAATTAGTTTTCATTGGTAATTTTTTACATCTGTAACGCGAAAAAGTTATACAATATCGGCTCATGTTGGCTTGGGTGTTGATAACGTTAAATGGATATATTTTCTGCTGCGGTAATGTTGTTTTTGATCATGGATCCCCTCGGTAATTTACCGATTTTCGCGTCGATTTTAAGGCATATCGATCCGAAAAAACGTCGTAGGGTTTTGATCCGTGAACTGATTTTCGCATTATTGATCATGTTGGCCTTCCTGTATGCCGGCGAAGCCATCCTCAGTTTCTTAAATCTGCGTTCCGAGTCAGTCAGTATTGCTGGCGGGATTATCCTGTTCCTGATCGCCATTCGAATGATTTTCCCTCAGCCGGGCGGCGTGGTTGGTCTTGCGGCGGGAGAGGAACCCTTTATCGTCCCTATGGCCATTCCTTTGATGGCGGGGCCATCGATTCTGGCTGCGCTTATTTTACTCGCGCACACCGACAGCACTCGCATGGGTGACTGGACGATAGCGCTAGTGTCTGCGTGGGGAGCGAGTGCAGTTATCCTAATGTTCTATAAGCTTTTTACCCGTATGTTGGGTGAAAAAGGCTTAACGGCAGTTGAGCGCTTGATGGGAATGGTACTGGTTATGATCTCGGTGCAAATGTTTCTCGATGGGGTGTCGAATTATCTGAAGACTGCGAGCCCGATCTAAGGCTAACAAAGGTTGTATTTCTACTCCGGCATACTGTAAATAATCACCGCCCCACGCATTGATTATTTAATCTACAGCGCTGCTATCACTATGGAAACGTAAATTGCCAGTAAGTCGCTGCTCATTTTGATTACAACTGGTATACTATGGCGTTTTTTCAGCAAAATTCGTGGAATCCATGCTCTATCTTCTCGCTAGCTGTATCGCACTATTAATCGGACCACTGTTTTATCGCTACTTCTCATCGGGCAGCGGCTTACAGAAGGGACTCGATGGCTTTATCTTCGTCTCTTTAGGCGGGCTAGTGCTGATCCATATTTTGCCTGAATTGCTCGAGCACGGCGGCCTATTGGCCATCGTTTTTGTTGTCCTCGGCCTCTGGGGACCGACCGCCAGCGAACGCTTATTCCATCGCTACTCAGAGATCACCCATAATCTCACCCTATCCCTCGGGATTGGCGGTCTTTTACTGCATACCATCACAGATGGCGGCGCTATGGTGCTGGCGCAGCAGGATGGCAATTCCAGCCTATTAGCGCTCGGGGTGATATTACACCGACTACCCGTGGGTCTCGCCATTTGGTGGTTACTCAAACCTCAAGTCGGCACCCGTTGGGCGAGTTTAGTATTAGTCGCCATGATGCTGCTCACAGGCGTGGGTTATTTCGCGGGCGAGCAATTATTATCCCAACTCAGTCTAGATAATACCGTTTATTTACAAGCCTTTGTGACAGGTTCAATCCTGCACGTCGTGCTGCATCAACCCCATGGTCAACACGACACCGATAAGCAAGGCCAGTATGAATATCAGGCCGGTATCGGCAGTTTACTGGGGATTGGATTGTTGATGGTGCTGTTACTGATGGATTCTGGCGGCCATGAACATGCCCACCACGATCACAGCACCGAACAGCTAACCACTTGGTTAATGACCATAGCGCCGGTACTTTTACTCAGCTATGCCGCGGCCGCGCTGCGATTCCAGTTTGGTTTAACTCCGCAGGATAACAGCCTTGCTCGCCGTTGGTTCCAACGCTTAGCGGGCCCAGAGGCGCTTGTGCTCACCGCGCTACTGCTTGGCCCTTGGCTGGCACTATTCCAACTACTCGTGGTGTTTATTATGAGTGCTTATCTGGCCCATGCTCGGGTCGAGATAACCGATCCCCACAACAAGTTGCCCAACAATGCGCTACGCTTTGGCTTTGCCCATCTGGTTGATCGCAGTGCCCCTTGGGTGCTCCTCAGCCTAGTGCTAGTCAATCTGATCGGCCATCCTTCGGTACCGTTAAGCAATCCTATGTTGCAGATTGCCGTACTCTTGTTGGTCTTTTTACCTATGCGCTTCTGTAATTTAGGTGCAGCAGTACTGTCGATTGCCCTCGCCTACAGCGGCTGGAGCCCAATTGCCATCATACTGCCCCTGATTGCAGCACCCGTACTGAACATCGCCCAACTTAAACTCATGAGCTGGCCACAGCGCGGTATTTTGCTGGCAATAATCGCCGTATCACTTGTCGCAGCGCTTAAGTTGCCCATGTGGTTCTCGATGATCACTTTACCCGAGGCGATTAACTTAGCTGCACTATTTATCCTATCTGCCTTATTTGCCGCGAGCTTACTGCGCCTAGGACCTCGTAAGTTCTTGCGTCGTTTAATGTTGCTAAAACCTGCACCCCATGGTCATCATCACGGACACGCTCATGCTCACGCGCATACCCAGGCAGCAGAAGCGTCACATGGGCACGGACATAGCCATACACAGTCTCATACACACAGTCAGAACCATAGTCACGACCATGATCATTCCCATGGTGATGGCAATAAGCACCACCACTAACACTGTTCATTTGCCGATAGACAGGCTAAGTTAACCTTATCCTTGGATAAACTTAGCCTGTTATGTGCATACTCTTTGTCGCCCTTAATACCCATCCTCAGTATCCGCTGATCATTTGCGCCAATCGGGATGAGTTTCACCATAGGCCCACAGCTCCAGCACAATTTTGGCCACCGGAACAGAATATGCTCGCGGGCAAAGATTTGCAGGCGGGGGGCACTTGGTTTGGCGTAAATAAACAGGGGCAAATTGCAGGAATCACTAACTTGAGAGTGGCTCAAAAATCCCAAGAGCCAATGCGCAGCCGCGGGGAGCTGATCATTAAAGCCTTAAGCTCGGGTTCGCTTATCTGCCCTAACTGGCTTGAGGAACACGCCGAAGATTATCAGCCATTTAATCTCGTTTTTGGCCAAGGGACGGATCTCTACTGCTTTAACAGTCTTAAGCGGAACACGGTAAAACTCACCGCAGGATTCCATGCCATTAGCAATGGCGCACTCGATGATATCTGGCCGAAAATGGCTAAAGGCCAACGCTCGCTCGAGGCCCTTATCCAACAAGCGGGACCACTCGAGTTAGAGTCGCTCATCCAGTTGATGCAGGATGATTCGCGGCCACAGGATAACGAGCTACCCGACACTGGCGTCGGGCTAGAGTGGGAACGCCGACTCGCAGCGATTTATATTCGTCACCCCGACTATGGCACCCGTTCCACCAGCATTTTGCTGCAAGATGCCCAAGGGGAAATCCAGTTTACCGAGGTGAGATACGATGGTAAGGGTCGACGGCTGGGACAGCAGGACTTCCACTTCACCCTGCCGCCACAATTACCTAAAGAACCGGACTGCCTAGCTCACTTTTAGCTTGCTAGTCCGAGATCAATTTATCAGTCCGAACTGTGGTCCATAGTGATCACCCAGCGGTCATCAATTTTTTCCACCAGCAGAGTAAAAACGCCCGAGGGTGCATCCTTTTGCCGCTTTAAATCCCAGCGCCCAACCACCATAGCGGCATAGTTGCTGAGCATTTTGATTTCTTTGATAGTGAACTTCAGCTCACCCAACGCCTCTTTATTCGGATAATTTTTCTTATAGACGGCAAGGGTTTCCTCCCAGCCATAACGAAACTTACCGTTAGAGACAAATCTGAGTTGCTCGTTCTTCCAATAACCCTGCATGTAAGCGTCAAGATCGCCGCGGTTCCACGCATCTTCCTGACCTTTTAGCATTTGGGCAATGTCATCCGTCGGCACCGCACTCGCTTGGCCAGCAAACAGCAACATCAGTACCGCGAAGCACTGTAAAATGTGTTTTTTCATCAATCCCTGTCGCAACATAGTATCCCTCCCCAACAATCAGGTAAAAATGTACTATAACGAATTTGGCACAGACTATCTTGTCTAAGCCGATTTATAATTAAAAAAAGCTGATGATATTATTCATTTTTCGACTCTGAGCACCAAACTATGTTTACACATTTATGCCGCTGGCTACTTAAAATTTCAGGCTGGCAAATCCAGGGGGAACTCCCCAATCAAGCCAAATACATTGTGATTGTTGCCCCACACACCAGTAACTGGGACTTTATCATCGGCGTGCTCGCCCGCGGCGCCTTAAACACCCGTATACACTTCCTCGGTAAGCATCAGTTGTTTATTCCGCCTTGGGGTTGGTTGTTCCGCGCTATCGGAGGCAGCCCAGTGGATAGGCGTAAAAACAATAATTTAGTCGATGCTGCCGTGCAGTTGTTTGCCACTCAACCCGACTATAAACTCGCGCTCGCTCCCGAAGGTACTCGTAGCCCTGTGACCCGCTGGAAATGCGGCTTCTACCATATCGCCTCCAAGGCGCAGGTACCCATAGTGCCTGTGGGCTTAGACTTTGCCCGTAAGGCCGTGGTGATCCAGCCGCCACTGCAACCAAAAGAAATAGAACAAGATATGGCGGAAATCCTCCGTTTTTACCGCAGCATTAAAGGGCGTCATCCCAAAACGATCCCCGACTATACGCCAGACAACCGACGTTAATGCCTAAGGAATTACGGAGCAAAACATGCAGACCGAGACTTGGTTACTCTATCTTTTTGCGATTGTTTTAATTGGGATTTCCCCAGGGCCTATCGCCATGTTGTCTATGTCCCACGGCATTCATTTCGGCAAAAAACGTAGCATAGCCACAGGGCTTGGCAGTGTCAGCGCCGTGCTGGTGCTGATGGCCGCTTCGGCGGCAGGATTAGGCGCCATTATCAGCGCCTCGGAATACGGCTTTAGCTTGCTCAAATGGTGCGGCGCCGCCTATCTGGTGTTTTTGGGCATTAAACTCGTGCTCACCAAGTCGCAGGGGCAAAAGCTGGAAGTGACGAAAACAGAAGGAAAAGGAACTGCTAAACAACTCTATAAACAGGCATTTTTAGTGGGGATCAGCAATCCTAAAGACTTACTGTTTTTTGCGGCGTTATTTCCACAATTTATCGATTTAACCGCCCCACAAATGCCGCAACTGACGATTCTTGCCCTCACTTGGGCGCTGGTCGATTTTAGCTTTGTGATGCTGTACGCCTCTATGGCCAATGTGCTGGCCCCGAGCCTAAAGGCCAGCAACAAACTGCATTGGTTTGACCGTACCAGCGGCGGCGTGTTTCTCACCCTCGCCGCCATCTTAGTCAGTCGGGATTAGCCCTCGACTTTCACCGATTTTAGACTGCGGATATCGTTGCCCGTCGGCGCTTGGAAGGCCTGTAAACCAAATTCGGGCAACACGGCAAAGATATGATCGAAGATATCCGCTTGTATCGCCTCATAAAAGGCCCAACGTGTATCATTGGTAAAGATATAAATCTCAATCGGCAAACCTTCGGTCGTTGGAGCCAGTTGGCGCACCATCAGTGTCATATCTTTGTGCACTTTATCATGGCGTTGCAGGTACTCCTGCAAATAAGCGCGGAAGGTACCAACGTTGGTCAGATGGCGGCCATTGACCTTCATATCCAGATCCGACACTTTGGCATTCGACTCTTGGATCTCACTGATCTTGGCAGGGAAATATTCTTTCAAGCAATTGATTTTACTGAGTCGACTACGCTCTTCCTCGGTTAAAAACTTAATGCTGTTGATATCGATATTGACCGCACGCTTGATACGGCGACCGCCCGACTCCGACATACCTCGCCAGTTACGAAACGCATCCGACACTAAGGCATAGGCGGGGATCATAGTGATGGTCTTGTCCCAGTTACGCACTTTGACCGTAGTTAAGGACACTTCCTCCACCGCACCGTCGGCGCCGTATTTGTCCATCTGGATCCAGTCGCCCTTGCTGACCATACGGTTAGCCGCCAGCTGGATCCCCGCCACGAAGCCTAAAATGGTGTCGCGGAACACTAACATCACAAAACCCGTTGCCACACCTAAACCGCTGAGGAAGTACACGGGTGATTGATCCGCCAGTACAGAAATCGACACGATCAGACCGACAAAGAACAGAAACAGTTTAATCAGCTGCACAAAGCTTTTTACCGGCAAGCGGCGGCTGACCAAATTGACATCGGAAATCTCATTAACCGCATCGAGCCCTGCGTAAATGGCGCGGATCATCAGGATCACCAACCAAATACTCAATAGACGGTCGACTAAACTGCTGAGTACGGGATGCTCGGTTAAGGTTATAGGCACCAGAAGGTTTAGCACGATAGCAGGCACTAACATTGCCAACTTTTCCAGCACCCGGTAACGCATAAATACGTCGTCCCACGTCGCCTTGGAGCGCAGGATCACCATGTTGACCGCACGGATCACCCCGCGGCGCATAATAAAATAGGCAATGGCCGCCACCAGCACACAGGCAAGCAGCATAATGCTGGTCGATATGCCGTCGGATGGTTGGCTGTCGATCCCGATACTCGATAGCCAGTTCGAGATTTGAAGGCGAATTTCTTGATCCACAATCTACTCCTAGAAAAACGGCTGGGTTATCTGCCCAGGTCAGCCATGCCAAGATAAGGGCTTAAGGTTGCGAGCACATGACGTGCGACTGCGGCATCTGTGCAACAAATATTTCACAACCATATATTTTTAAAACGATTTTAGCATCCGAGACCCAGTGCTCAAAGGGCGTATCTATGTAAAATGCCGCATGAGTCGACAATGGTTCCCTTTCGGCTCGGTTTTACTGCCGTTATTGTTCCAATTCGGTCTCGGCTTGATGCAGCTCAGCCTGCGCCTCTGCGACCTTTTGGCGTTTTTTGCTGATCTTCTCCATCGACTGTCCACTAGCGATGGCTTCGCTGAGTTCATTTTGGCGCTCGACTAATTTAGCCTGTTTGGCCTCGACCTTAGCTAAACGCTCGGCGTATAGGGAGTCATCCTCACAATCGGCGACAACCGCCTCCAGTGCTGTTGTTAATCCATTGACCTTATTTTGATTTCCCGCCGCTTTAGCCTCAGCAAGCTGTGCCTCAATTGCCGCCAATTTTGCTCCGCAGCCCTTGGGCGCATCCTCCTGCGCGGTGGCAATCCCGCTGCACAATAATGCGATTAAGCATCCATATCGACAAAACATGGCAATCTCCTTTAGCGGACTTAAATACTGCTCTTGGATTGATAGTGCCACAGCCAACAAGCACAAGCTGTATTGTCGGGATTTAAAATCGATTTTATTGGTACAAATGCGACTTAGACAGTGACTTAATGGCAGTAAATTGTTTATGTTAGGGCAAAATATTGACTCAGACGGATATCGGAGCCAGAAACCATGCCCAGTTCATTTCGCCTCAGCGCGCTCAGCTCATTATTGTTGCTCTCTTCATCTGTGATGGCGGCCGATGTGGCGACCATCACCCTAGAGAATGGCGCTCAAGTCAGATTAAAAGATGACTTCACTTGGGAATATATCATCACAGAGACTAAAGTCGCCGAAGCGCCAGCGGTAGCCACAGTTGCAGCCGCGCCCAGCGTTGCGGCCGTAGCTTCAACTCCAGTGGCCGTTGAAGCCGCCAAACCTGTCACCACGCTAACGGCGAACGCCATTGCGCGCCCAGAGCTCTTAGGCTCTACTGCTAAAGATGGCATTAAAGTCACCTTCAGAGAGAGTCAATGGAAGGGCGATAAACTCGGCCTGACCTTCGAGCTTGCCAGCACCAGCGGTGAACATGTGACCTTAGTTGAAGTGGAAACCAGTTTCTTTGCCGACGATGGCACCCTGCTCAAAACCGAGAAGCTCGACATCTGGGAAGCGATTTTCCGCATGCCAGAAACTTACCTACGCAAAGGTGAGCAGCGTAAGAGTCCGGTCATTTGGGTTGAAGGTGTCGATAAAAGCCGTTGGCAAAAACAACTGCTCAACCTCAAAATCACCGAGATTAATTCACGCTAATGAACGATACGGGTAAGGAATTGAGCATGAGTTTCCATTCCTTGCCATCTCACTCGGCTGTGGTAGGCAGGATAAGCTAGACTCTGCACCAGGCCTTAATTTCCCATGTGAGCCAGATGCAAGATGCCCAAACGCAACCTCAATTTCAGCCTTGCCCTCTTGCTCTGTGCCCTGAGCCATCCGGCGATTGCCGATACAGTGTTTCTCACCAATGGCGATAAAATCACAGGTGAAATTAAAGCCCTAGATGAACAGAATCTGGTGATTAAGCCCAGCTACGCCCCTAAAATCACTATCGAACGCAGCGCGGTTCGCAGCTTTGAAACCCGTGAGTCACAGCACTGGAGCATCAACCGCTCGATAGAGGAGGTCACGATTCAAGCCTCTGACTTAGAGAGCTTTGTGATAATCAATCAAAGGCAAATCCCCATCAGTGAATTAATCTATTCCGAGACCTTAAACCAGTCAGAATGGCGCTACAGCGGCAGTGCCGAGGCGGCGATAGATGTCACCGATAACAGCAAATTTCCACCAAACGATACTGCGCCTGTAACTCGGCAATCCGCGTCTGGTAAGTCGATTCAACACAGGCGCGTTTATCTTCGCTCTTCCAACACTCATCACGCCCCTTCACCCATCCTCGCTGCATGGCTTTGAGGGTGGGCGGTTGTTCGTTTTTGGCTTTTTCCGTGGCCTTGGTATACACCTCGGCGAGTTGTTGATCGAGCTTAATTAAGCCCTCATCCTGACACACCAGCTCCTCGATACTGCCGGCGCGCACTTTGCTGCAATCAAAGGACGGTTTTTCTGCAGCCATCGCAGGCGTGCCTAGCGTCATGGCGAAAAGTCCCGCCACTGCGGCGGTTTTCATATTGATTATCTTAGTAAATTTCATTGTTTCATTCCCTTTATCTAGGACCCCGAGCGATCTCTTGTCCATAGCTAACCTTATCTCGGCTTAACCTAAGCTGACTTAAGCAAAATACCCCTCAATAGCAGCTCTACATTTCATAAACCCGAATAAGTGTAGTGCAGTCACAGACGTTATCCCAAGAGTGTCCACTCAACGGACAATCGCGCGGACACATTAACAGCCAAAGTGCGGACACTTTAGGCTTATCAAGCGGACAGTGTTTTTATTTGATTGATAAATATTGAATATTTAGTTGGCACATATTCTGCCTAGTCAGTGGGTCATCACACTTATCCCTATACAAGGAAGCATTATGAACACTCACACCAAAATATTCGGCGGTTTATTAATCCTCGCACTTATCCCCTGTGGGATTTGGGCAGCACAGCAGGCAAGCACCCAATCATCTAGCGACACCCAAATCTCGATCAATAGTCGCAATTATCACGATTTTTCGTGGATTTATGTGCGTCAAGATGGCGAACTCACTATAGGCGCGGGTGAGAGCCAAGATTGGAACAAACTCAAACGCCAAGGCAATGCTTATCAAACGGACTATCTGTGGGTTAAGACTGGTGGAAACCGCTATGTGATTACCGATCCGGCTCTCGTTAATCAGGTGAAAGAGGCTGTGCGCCCAATGCAAATCCAAGGCGAGAAGATGCAGCGTCTGGGTGAACAAATGCAGGTTAAGGGCGATGCCATCAGCGCCGAAACCAGCAAACTCGTCGCCAATATCGCCTCCGGGGAAAAAGATGCTGAGGTTAACGCGCAAATTGAAAGCCTAAGCGCATCGATGGATGTGATGGGCAAAGAGATGGAACAACTCGGCGAAGAACACCAAGCGTTAGTCGATGTGGCCGAGAAGCAGGTTTACGAACTAGCGCAAAACGCGATTAAAAATGGCACCGCCGTATTGGCACCTTAAGCCATTTTTAGCACTTAAAGGTAAATTATCGGTTATTCCAGTTATAGAGATTGAATTTCCTAGTGAAATTGACTATTTTCACGCCGCTTTGTTATTTCACTAGGAAAAGGATCAACATGGAACAAGCGATTAGTACAGGGAACGACAACCCCATTCAAATGGCCGATACCGTCTATTCGAAAGAAAAGTCACTGTTTACAATTTTAGCGATTATTTCGGGACTGATTTGGGCCGTGCTGATCTTAGCCACCAAAGGTCTCGCCCTGATTTATGTGCTGATGTTTTTCATCATTTATCTATTCACCCACTCGGCGTTTATCAGCTATTTAAAGGGCACTGCAGTTGAGATCAGCCCTGAGCAGTTCCCCGACTTACACAAGCAATACCTCGCCTGCTGTGAGCGTTTAGAGGTGAAAGAACCGCCCCGCGCCTACCTGTTAGCGGCCGATGGTATGCTAAATGCCCTCGCCACCCGCTTCCTGCGCCGTAACTACATAGTGCTGTTCTCATCGATTGTGGATGCACTCGAGTCCGATAAAGACGCCCTTAACTTCTATATCGGCCATGAGCTTGGCCATATTCGCCGTAACCATATTGGTAAAGAGCCACTGTTAGTGTTCGCCACTTGGCTGCCGTTAGTGGGCGCCGCCTACGCCCGCGCCTGCGAGTACACCTGCGATCTACACGGTCTGCGTTGCTGCAATAGCTTACGCTCGGCCACCAATGCGGTTGCCGTATTAGCCGCTGGGGTTGAGCAGTGGAAACGGATGAATGTGGATCAATATATTCGCCAAACCCAAGAGTCGAGCGGATTTTGGATGTCCTTCCATGAGCTCAATAGCAGCTATCCATGGCTGACAAAACGTATGGCAAGAGTACAAGCGACCGCGCAAGGTAAAGTGTATTCAGCGCCTTCTCGCAGTGTATTTGCCTACATCTTTAGCCTGTTTATGCCACGCATGGGTACGGCGGGCGGCGGGATTATCGTCCTTGCGGCGATTATCGGTGTGGCCGCTGCGGTCGCGATTCCCGCATATAAGGAATACCAAGAGAAAGCGGGCGCAGCCAGCATTAACTATGATGATGCCAACTACGCTACCAGTACTTCGCAAATGGACACTGAGTCCGCTAAAGTGCCCGATGCTGCACTGGCTATCGAGCATATTGATCAGTTGCACCAGTCATTAGCCCCTATTACCGAGGTGCTGACTCAATACTACCAAACCCATAAAGCCTGGCCGACCGAGATAGAGCCGCTTGGCTTTACTGATGAACAGCTAACCACCTTTAACCTTTATTCCGAGGGGATTGTTGGTTTTGTTGCCGGCGAAGCCTTAGGGGATTATCAAGGCTTTGATGTGTATTTATCACCTCAAGTCGACGAGCAAAATAACGTCACTTGGGTATGTAGTAGTAACGATATTCCCGACGAATATCTACCAGCCGATTGCCAAGGCTAAGATCAAAAAGCGCTGCCAATGCAGCGCTTTTTATTTGCCGTGATGGCCTCGAATGGTTCAATTAGCGCTGGATCAGATAACGAATCGTTGGTCCGTTTTGCTCAATTTCTAGCACTTTATAGCCATGATTCTTGGCATCGAGTGGAATGTTATTGATTGATTGTGGGCAGTCACTGATCACTTCTAATATCTCCCCCGGTTTCAGCGTTGGCATGGCCTCAAGGGTTGCCACGGCAGGATAAGGGCAAGGCTCGCCCACCATATCGAGTTGATAATCTGGAATATATTGACTCATTACGCCGCCTCCGCGATCAGTTGTTCATCCCGCTTCGCCTTACGGGCAAAGAAACGTTTTTCCCACAGCAACATGGCCGCAAACGACAGCGCCAGCAGCAGATAGGTCAGCAATAAACCGCCCTTATCGCCAAAGCTAGAGAGCAGGTTAACCTTGTCCCAACTTGTGGCTAATGGCTGGGCTAAATCATCCCAGTAATAGGCCAGCAGGGTTGAACCCAGCACGTTGCCTAAACCAACCCACCAGAAATGCACTTGGCCTTCGACGGCGCGATACATCCAACCCGTCTCACAACCACCTGCCAGCACAATGCCAAAGCCAAACAGCAGGCCACCAATCACCGCATTCGGGCCAGCCCACATGATTTTGGGCGGCACACCTAATTGCACATAGCTATAAATCCCGATGGCACTCACCGCCATACCGAGAATAATCGCCTTGGCCATATGGGTGCGTCCGGTGATCCACATATCGCGAAATGCCGAGGTAAAGCAGATTTGCGCCCGCTCAATCAACAGGCCGAAACCCACGCCACAGAGCATGGCGATACCCAATTTAGGCGCGTTGAACATGGTCAGTAATCCCCAACCAATAATGGCCGCGAACACTAACATGCCGATGCGAAAACGCCGTCTGGCTTGGTTTTCATCCTGTTTAACCGACGTCGCCTTATCGACTTTCTTCAATTTCACTGGAATGCGGAACATGGGCAGTAGCGTAAAACGCGCGCCAAAGTAAGAGCCCGCCGCCGTCGCGAGGGCAAAAAACCATGCGTGTAAGGAAAACTGCGGAATACCGGTGAAGAAGGCCGCTAAGTTACAGCCCATCGCCAAACGCGCACCAAAGCCCGCAATAATGCCGCCGATAAGTGCCTGAGCGATGCGGATACGGCTCTGTGGCATACGCAGCTTAACGTTATTCGCCCACAGCGCCGCCGCAATACAACCACCAAACATGCCGATGATCATCATGCCGTCGATGCGGTCTAAGGGAGAGCCCTGTAAACCTATCACCTTGAAATAACCCCAAGTCTCAGGATTAGCACCCACCAGTTGCAGTAAGTGCCCGCCCCAGCGCGTAAATTCCCCCGTGACAGCCCAAAAAGTGCCAGTTAACCCAAAATAGTAAGTAGAAAGGATACCGGCGGCGATAACCGCAGGCATAGGAGCCCAAAAACGGACTAAATATTGTTGTTTAAATTGTTGCCATGTCATGTCATTACCCTAATGAACGAGACTATAAAAAAATAAGCACAAGGCTTATACCTGTTGCCACACAAGCAAGGCAGAATCCCTTAAAAATAAGGTGCTAAAGAATCTTAATTGTGTGGCGACACGCTTTAGATGGCTTTCGCTAAACAGCCACGATTTATCCCCAACAGTCGATAACTATGGGTGTAGAGCGTGGCTCTGCCATTACGACAAAAACCGATAAGCGTGATGTTGCTTTTCTCTGCTAATTCCAACGCCAGTGAAGTCACGGCGGACATAGCAAACAGAATTTGGATATTGGCACTGGCGGCCTTTTGCACCATTTCAAAACTGGCGCGGCTGGTGAGCAACACGGCGACAGGTCGCTGTGCCTGACGCATTGAAAATCCACCGATTAATTTATCCAGTGCAATGTGCCGCCCTATGTCCTCAAAGGCGGCGATGATTTGTCCTTCCTCGTCTAAACCCATGGCGGCGTGGGTTGCACCCGTGAGCTTAAAGTGATGTTGATTCTCTTTGATCTGCTCAAGGGCGAGCTGCAGATGATCGATATTAAATCTGGCGTCCGAGTCGACGCGAATAACGGGTTTAACCGCCTCTTCTAGCTGCGCCACACCACAGAGTCCACAGCCCGTGCGCCCCGCCATATTGCGCCGCTGCTGCTTGAGTTCCATAAAGCATCTTTGGGTGATTTCCACCTGAATGAGCACGCCTTCGGGGGTGAACTCCAGATCCACCCCTTTGATTTCATTCACATGGGAAACAATCCGCTCCGACAAGGTAAAGCCAATGGCAAACTCCTCGAGATTTTCAGGGCTGGCGAGCATCACAGTGTGGGCGATGCCGTTATACACCAGCGCCACTCGCACCTCGTTAGCCACATAATCGGTTAACTCTGAGGCCTGTCCCTGTTCTAAAAGGGTCACCTTTCTTTCAGTAACCACGGCGTGTGAATGATATTCCATAGCGACCCTCTAAACTCATTAATTCAAATAAAAACAATTGGTTTGCCAGTAAAGTTCGACTCAAGTCACAAAGCGACTAACGAAATACGAATGCGCTTGATTCAGGTTTAAGCATTTTCTACTATCGGTCTGTCTTCGAATGGAAGAACGTCGTCTCCGGTGAGGCGTCCGGATTTCAAATCCGGGTAGGGCTGCCAGCAGTCCTGGGTAGGTTCGACTCCTATGTTCTTCCGCCAATTCTCATGGGAATAAAACAATTCCCCATCCCGGATCTCCCGACTGTTACTGCGATACTTCCTACGGGTAAAACCACTGCGGTCAAAAAACTCCAACAGCTGAATACTGACCTTACGGCCTAGGCCAATCAGATCCTTAAACTCTGCGGTTTCGAGCTTGCCATGGGTTTCCACATGTTCACGCACCAGATTGGCGTAGTGGCACAACTGCTCACTCAGCAGATACCTATCCTTCACCACAGCGGTAATAAAACCCTGTTGCACCAGTTGAAAACACAGCAATCTGAGTTTGGCGGGCTCGAGTTCGAGATATTCCCCCATCTCAGTCACCCACACGGGCGAGGTTTGCAGCGCCAACCAAGGAGCCAAGCGTTGCCAGCACTGCTGCGCCTCGCTATCGAGGACAATCCTGTGGTCCGCCAACTGTAGCAAGGCGCCGCGCAGCACCATCAGTCCATCTTGGCAGAGGCTATCGAGCACTTTATTGGCCAGCTCGTTGGGTAATATGCTGTGGCTCATGCGTTGTAGACGATTACGCCCTAGCCCTAGTTGGTCGGGATGCTGTTGGTGATACTCACGTAACAGCTCGATAAACTGCTGTTTTTCTTGCTCGAGTAGCTGGGTCGATAGCCCATAGGCACCGAGGCGAGTCAGCCCCGCCTGCGCCAGCATGGCTGCGAGCCCTTCATCGGTTAGCTGCCAGCGCCAACGGATTTCATCAATACTGAGCGCCTCACTCTGGCCGAGTAGCGCCAGCACATTCACCGGATTGGAGAGCTTGGCCAGCTGTTGTAGCTTACTGACACGCTCCGGCGTACGCTTCTTACGATTGGGGACTTTTAATGCCAGCACTCGCCCTGCACCCAGCGTTTGCTTACCGCCAATATGCCTGAGCACTATCGGGTCGTCCTGACATAGCAGCAGCGGCTTATCGAGCACTATTTCGGCCAGATAACGCCCCTGCTCATCGGCTTCATCGAGTAGTGACACTCGACCCAGGGTATGGTCGGCGCCGTGGTGACAATGCACATTTTGCCAATGGGTTAAGGGTTCAAAACTGCGAATTTGCACTACGGGTCTGGCGCACAGCTCAGCCTGAGGCAGGCTGCTTAACCAGTCACCGCGGGCGGGCGCCCTATGGTTATCAACACCGGTAAGATTCAACGCGACCCGAGTGCCACTTAAGGCTCGATGGACTTCCATCCCTTGGCAGTGAATGCCGCGCACCCTTAGTTTGGCCTTTTGGCCTGAACTGTAGAGGCTATCGCCGATACACACACTGCCGCTAATCACAGTGCCCGTGACCACACAGCCCGCACCTTTAACGCTAAAGGCGCGATCGAGCGTCATCCTAAAGCTGCTGGCATCTTCCGCTTGGGTCGATTGCTGCTCGGCGATCTCTAAAATATGTTGTTTAAGGGTTTCTACCCCCGCATCACCTGTATCATTCGCGCAAACCTCAAATACGCCACTGGCCTCAATCCCGTATTCGGCAAGCAGCGCGATTCCCTCTATGGTCAACTTGGCGGCGGTTTGGTCATCGACCAAATCCCGCTTGGTCAGCACTAAGGTCAAACTATTGAGCGGTAAAAGCGCAAGGATTTGCAGATGCTCGCGGGTTTGCGGCATCACGCCGTCGTCACAGGCCAACACCAGCAGCGCGTGGCGCACATGGCTCACGCCCACCAGCATGTTATTGATGAATTTTTCATGGCCGGGCACATCGATAAAGGCTAAGCGAGTGCCATCTCGCAGAGGCATAAAGGCGTAGCCGAGATCGATAGTCATGCCACGGCGTTTTTCTTCGGGGAGCCTGTCGGTGTTCATCCCCGTCAAGGCTCGGATCAGCGTGCTCTTGCCGTGGTCGACGTGGCCCGCGGTGACCATAATCATAGCTGCACACCTAAGGTGCTGAGTTCGGCTAACAATTCGGCCTCATCATCGATACCGCGCAAATCGAGACGAAGTTGATCTTGGGTCATACGGCCAATCACAGGCCGCTGCGCCTGCTTAAAATGCTGCTCGAGCAGCGTTAGACTGCCACCCTCTTGCGCGTTAAAGCACAGGGCGATTGAGGGCAAAAAGGTATCGGGCTGCGAGCCGCTACCGACTTGAGTTTGGCACTCCACTAGCTCGATGCCATAACTCGGGGCAAACAGTGGCGCTAAGGCGCGCTGCAGGCGCTCACCAATTTGGCGTAACTCTGCTTGACTGCGGGCAAATTTGGCCATAATCGGCAGTTCCCGATCCAAGGATTCTGGGTTGAGATAGTGGATCAGCGTCGCCTCAAGCGCCGCGAGAATCAGCTTGTCGCAACGCAATGCACGCTTGAGCGGATGGCTTTGAAGCTTATTAATTAGCGCCTGTTTGCCGACAATCAAACCCGATTGCGGGCCGCCGAGGAGTTTATCGCCGGAGAAGCTGACCAGATCGACCCCATCCGCCAACATGGCTTGGGGCGTCGGCTCTTGTTTAAGGCCAAAACGGCGTAAGTCGGTGAGTGAACCACTGCCAAGATCCGAGATCAGCGCGACCCCACGCTCGCGGCAGAGTTGGCCTAATCTGGCCTCATCCACCGAAGCGGTAAAGCCACTGATATGGTAGTTGCTGGTGTGCACCTTCATAATGGCGGCGGTATTTTCGGTGATCGCCTGCTCATAGTCCTTGAGGTGAGTACGATTAGTGCTGCCGACTTCCACTAAGGTACAACCCGCTTGGCGCATAATGTCAGGAATGCGAAAGGCACCGCCGATTTCCACCAGCTCGCCGCGGGAGACGATCACTTCTTTACCCGCGGCCACCGCCGACAACATCAGCAACACAGCGGCGGCGTTGTTATTCACCACGCAGCAGGCCTCTGCCCCTGTTAAGCGTTGGATTAACCCACTAATAGCATTATCCCGATGGCCGCGCTCACCCGCTGCCAACTCAAATTCCAGCGGCGTCGGATAACGCATCACAGAGGTCACCGCCCGAATGGCCGCCTCAGACTGCTGGGCGCGACCAAGATTGGTATGCAGGATAGTTCCCGTGAGGTTCCACACGGGTTTTAGACTATGGCTATAGTCCTTAGACAATTGATCAACCAAATATCCGTTCAATAATGACGGGTTAGCACACCAAGCGGGTAAACGTCGCTCCTGGGCAATCAGCTCACGCGCCGTGCGTAACTGGCTATCCAGCGCCGCTTTTACCGCCGCTTTACCATAGCTTTGCAGCAGAGGCGCCAATATCGCATCGGCGAGCAGACTGTCCATCGACGGCAGCGCTCGGTACAGGGCTTGGGGTGTATCGGGTACTTGGGTCATCATTTGTATCATCTTGATAAATATAAGGGGAAGGACTCGGTGAGCCCTTCCCGACTTTGGTTATTGCTCAGTTTCGTGGGCCAGTAGCAATGGATTGACCGTGGTCGCTCCAAAGCCCTTGGCATTTAGCTCACTGTCGAGCATCAGGGTCGCTAAGTCGTCGGCCGCTACATCCATCAGCGGTGACTTTTCGACGAACAGCATCTTGGTGTAACCATGGCATTCGTCGCAGCTCTCGATGCGCACCTGCGCCTTAGCATCATCGAATGACCAGAGCGTCGTCCCTTTATCCTGACCACAGCTAGTGCAGTGGGCGCGAATGTAATGCCATTCGCTCTCACACAAACTGCAATGCAGATAACGCAGACCCGCTCGCGGCTGGTCGACGATCACGCTCGCCACGGGATGACACCCGCAAATCGGGCATAGGTTCTGCTGCACGACTTTGCGTTGATCGATCCGTTTAATCACCATAGGTGCCCAATGGGACCAGTAGACCCCCATCGCCGCCCAGATAAACAAACTGAAGCGCGCGGGCACTTCGCTCATATGTCCCTGACGCAATGCACTGCCCCAGGAGGTGAGTTGTTCAGGAGATTGCTGCATCAATAAACGCAGCACTCGCGCCATATCCTCATCCACCTGCGGCAGCAGATCGCTTAACAATTGTTGTAGCAGTCCTTGCCAGTAGCTATCTGCCTCTGAACCCAAGTGGGAAAGCGGAATCGCTTCATCTTTCCCCCAAGCGAGAAGCTGACCGAAGTCAGCCTCCGCCGCCAATCTGGCCTGAATCGCAACCACACGGCGGCATAGCTCAAAGTAGTCGGCCAGCGGCGAGTCCTTAGCCAACGACAACAAACGCTGCGCCCGTCTGTGATACACAGTTTTAGGGTCCACCGCCTTTAAGGGTTTAAGCTCCAGCGGCGATTCGCTGCCGGGGACCATAGGTATCTCGGCTGTATGACTCATTAATGTTTCTCCACGTCCGAATGTTCATCCAACATCAGCGGATGATGTTTACGGCACCAAGCCTTAGAGACCTTGCCGTAAAGCATGCCTGTGATAGAACCTTCCACCCAGGTCGCCATCCAAAAGTGCACCATCACAAACATCAGCATGATCAAGGCACAAATGGCGTGCAGCACGATCGCCCAGCCCACCACAGTGGCCGAGAAGTAAGGTGCAAAGTAGGGTTGCCACATGATGAATCCCGTCACGGTTAAGGTGATGGAAGTCAGCACAAAGGCACGGAACAGCACTTTTTGGCCTGGGTTGTAATGGCCGATAGGCGGGATTTTGTCCTCGTTCTCGAACATCACGTCCTTGATGGCGAGCATCCAAGCCAGATCGTGTTTTTCCCATTTGTTGTGGTGGTAATAACGCACCAACATCAACATCAGCGGTAAACACATCATCAGGCCAGCAATTGGGTGAATAAACTTCGCCAATTGCGGTGTGCCCGCTATCGCGCCCAACCATTGGAAGGAGGGATAGAAGAAGGAAAAGCCCGTCAGAAAGGTGACTAGCCCCACAGCCACAATGAACCAATGACAGATGCGGTCGAACAGTTTGTGACGCACTACCATTTCTTGCTTGTTATGCTTGCTCATTTCTTGGCCTCCTCTTCCGCTTGCGCCTTGTCCTCTGGCGGCTGATAGCCGGGTTGGTCCTCTTCCACTATGTTGCGACCGACGGTGATCTTATGCAGGCAGGCCACAGCCGCCGTTGCGAGAAGTCCGACAGTACCTAGTGGTTTCACCCAGTCCTGCCACAGGGTGACAGACAATGGGATTTGCGGATCCTTTGGCATTTCGTAGGTTTCAGGCTGAGTGACATCGTGCAATATCATCAGCATGCCTGTGCCACCTACGCCCTCAGGGTTGTAGAGTCCCGCCTTAGCAAAACCACGTTCTTTCAGCTCGTTAACACGCTTTTCTGAATAGAACAGCATGTCTTCGCGCGTGCCAAAACGCAGTGCACCCGTGGTACAAGACTTCACGCAGGAAGGCTCCAGCCCAACAGCCAAGCGGTCAGAGCACATAGTGCACTTGTAGGCTTTGTTGTCGACGGCGCTGATCTTCGGGATATCGAATGGACAGGCACAGGCACAATAACCACAGCCAATACATTTGTCCGAATCGAAATCCACAGTGCCATTGGCATGTTGAACAATCGCGCCAGAGGTAGAACAGGCTTTCAAGCAGGCGGGATCCGCACAGTGCATACAGGCACTGTGGGTAAACTGCCAACGTAATTTGCCTTGGTCTTCGATCTCGTTGTACTTCATCAGGGTCCAGCACTCTGGCGACAGAGATGCTGGGTTTTGATAAGTCCCTTGGAACGAACCCACTTCTTCACGCAGGTCATTCCATTCAGAACAAGCGACCTGACAGGCTTTACAACCATTACACTTAGTCGCGTCAAACAGCTTCGCAATTTGCTTCACGCCACCGACTCTCGCCTGTGCAGGCGGAGTCGCTTGCGAAGTGCCGGAACGTTGAATGATATCTTGAGTCGCCATTATCAGACCTCCGCCTTTTCAACATTCACGAGGAACGCTTTGTACTCAGGCACACCCGTGTTGGCATCCCCCATCTCAGTGGTAAGGACGTTACAGCTATAGGCCTTACGTGTTAGCGCGTTATGGCTGCCGTGACGTGGGATACCGAGTGTGTGTACCGTTTGACCATTGACCTGCAATGGGCGCATACGCTTAGTCACTAAGGCTTTGGTGAGAATGTGGCCACGTTTCGAGCTCACTTTCACCCAATCGCCATTCTTAATGCCTTTTTCTGCCGCCAATTGCTCATTCATTTCCACAAAGGTCTCTGGCATGGCAATCGCCGCTAAACGGCAGTGTGTCGTCCAGAAGTTAAAGTGTTCTGTAAGTGAGTAAGTGGTACAGGCGTAGGGATATTCCTCTTTAGTACCTATGGTGTCTTTCACCCCTTCGAACCAACGCAGCACAGGGCTGTGCACCACATTGGGATGCAGTGGGTTGGTGCCGATGGGCGATTCGACAGGCTCGTAATGCTCTGGGAAGGGTCCCTCTTTAAGCAGTTTGAGCGCGAAGAAACGACCTACGCCTTCAGCCTGCATAATGAAAGGATGCGCACTTTCCTGTGGATTCAACTTGGCATTGAAGTCGGGCACGTCTATCCCTTCCCACTTGCCGTCTTTCCACTCAACAATCTTACGGTGCTCATCCCAAGGTTTACCGTTCACATCACAAGAGGCACGGTTGTAGAGGACGCGGCGGTTGAGCGGCCATGCGAAGGCCCAGCCCGGCGTAATACCTTTACCCGATGGGTCATGGTTATCGCGGCGAGCCATTTGGTTACCGGCTTCGGTCCAAGACCCCGCGTAAATCCAACAGGCACTCGCGGTACTACCATCGGCCTTCAGTTCAGCAAAGCTGCTGATCTGACGCTTAGTCGCGACATCGTAACCATTTAACTCTTTCGTCAGTTCGATAGAGCTTGGGTTGTGCGGATCGATATAGTTCCAGTTAATCGCTTCAATGGGTTCAGGCAGTTTGCCACCCTCTTCGCGATAGAGGTGTTTTAGCTCCTGCAGCAGACCAGAGACAATCTCTGAGTCCGACATTGCTTCGCCTGGAGGATTAGCGCCTTTATAGTGCCATTGCATCCAGCGGCCAGAGTTAACGATCGAACCTTCTTCCTCTGCGAACACGGTCGCAGGTAGGCGGAAGACCTCGGTTTGAATACTGGCGGTATCGACCTCGTTAAAACCGGGTTCGTTTTGCCAGAAGGTGGCGGTTTCCGATGACAAGTTATCAAGCACCACTAAGTACTTAAGGTTACTCAGCGCCTTGATGTTCTTGTTACGGTTAGGCATGGAGTTAATGGCGTTAACCCCTTGCACGATGCAACCGTTCACTTTGCCACGGTACATCATGTCCAGATGCTTACCGAAGTCATACATCTGATCCCACTTAGGTAACCACTGATAACCGAACTCGTTTTCAGGCGTCGCGTTTTCACCCCAGAAGGCTTTAAGCAGGGACACATAAAACTTCGGATAGTTTTGCCAGTAGTTGGTTTGGCCTGGGCGCAATGGCTTAGGCGTATTCGCCGCCAAGTGAGCCGCTAAGGTTGGTTCTTTATCGTTTGGCAGTTTAAGGTAACCGGGTAAACTTTGAGCCAGTAGCCCCATGTCGGTTGAACCTTGAACGTTGGCGTGACCACGCAATGCGTTAACACCACCGCCTAACTGACCAATGTTGCCCAGTAATAACTGGATCATCGCCATAGAACGGATGTTCTGCGCACCTTTACTATGGTGGGTCCAGCCCAGCGCATACATAAAGGTTGCCACACGATCTTTAGTATGAGTGCTCGCAATGGCGTCACATACCACTTGGTAGTCCGCTGTTGGCGTACCAGTGATATTACTTACCGTTGCAAAATCATAACGTTCTACGTGTTGTTTGAGTAAGTTCCACACACAACGCGGGTGCTCAAGTGTTTCATCCACTTTGGCATAGCCGTCTTCGTCGAGTTGGTAGAACCAGGATTCTTTGTTGTACTCGCCTTTTGCTTCATCAAAGCCTGAGAATAGGCCGTCATGGAAGTCAAAATCATCCCGCACCAGATAGCTGGCGTTGGTATAGGCTTTCACATAATCGAAGTTAACTTGATTGGTCGAAATCAAATAGCGAATCACACCCAGAAGGAATGCTATGTCAGTTCCTGAGCGGATTGGGGCATAGTGATCTGCCAATGACGCACTGCGGTTGAAACGTGGATCAACCACAATCAACTTAGCATTGTTATGCTGCATAGCTTCTGTAACCCAGCCGAATCCGACAGGGTGAGCCTCTGCGGCATTACCGCCCATAATAATCACTACGTTAGAATTTTTAATATCGATCCAGTGGTTGGTCATGGCACCGCGCCCAAATGTTGGAGCAAGACTTGCTACCGTTGGGGAGTGTCAGTTACGTGCAATAGTATCGATAGCCACTAGGCCTAAAGCGCGCGCAAATTTTTGTGTCGCTAAGCCACTTTCATTGGCCATACCGGATGAGGTCATCATCCCTGTGGTTAACCAACGGTTAACCGTTACGCCATCGGCGTTTTTCTCAATTAGGTTCGCATCACGGTCATCTTTCATTAAACGAGCAATACGTTTAAAGGCATCATGCCAGCTGATCCGTTCCCACTTGTTGCTGCCGGGGGCGCGATATTCTGGATACTGTAAACGGTGTGGACTGTTAACATAATCCACAAGGCCTGCACCCTTAGAGCACAATGCACCTCGGTTTACTGGATGATCGGCATCACCCTCGATATGGAAAATAGCATGCTCAGAGTTTTTGCCCCCACTGCCTTGGCTGTACATCAGCAGGCCACAACCGACCGAGCAATACGGACAGTTGTTACGGGTTTCTTTGGCTCCGATCAGCTTAAACTCTCGCACTGCTGCATAGGCCTTTTCGGACATCAATCCCAGCGCTGAAATCGCTGAGGTTGCCGCTCCGGCCGCACACAGTTTAAAAAACTGGCGTCTGTTCATAGCGTTCTCTCACACTTTTGTCGTTATGAGTTTGGTAATTGCAGTGGTAACGCTGCAATCGTTTGAGTGAGTCAATAAAGCCCCCACTTAATCTAAGATTATCCTTAAAGTGAAAATAGATAACAAATAATGACATGAGATCGAGATCTCAATTCACCAGCTACAGAATAAACAACTGCAAAATAGATTCTAAATTGATATTTTCAGAGCTTAATTTTATTTAAGCGATACAAACAAAGATATAAACCCATAAACCACCAAAAGACATTTTGTCCACTACTTAGTAGGCATTTTGTCTCACAATGGCATATTAAGGTTATATAGAATGTGTATTTAAAGCCGAAACGAAATAAGAGATGATTAAAAACACCTCAAATTTACTGGTTTTGGATGGATAGACAGCTATCAAAGCTGACAATGTAAAGATTGGATAAAAAAGCACTCATCCTGCGGTGTTAAACACACCTAAAGTACAAAGTGCAAAAACAGCGAAATCGCCGCATAGGATAGATAAAAGGCATAGCAAATCACTATGCCTTCCACTTTATTGGTCACTTGCTTCAGCACTTTTCACCCGCAAATGGGTTATCGGCGCTAAAAACTATGCATTACAGACTCGGCAATACGCCTTGGGGCAAGTAAGCATTGAAGCTGGCGGTATAAAGCAGATCCGTTGCCGCATCGATATCCGGCGCAAAGTATCTGTCTTTATCATAGTAGGCAACCACTTCGCGTAGCTCGGCCTTCGCCTGCGCCACTGCTTTGCTTGGCATTAATGGCGCGCGGAAATCCAAGCCTTGGGCGGCCGCCAATAACTCAACAGCTAACACGCCACGGGTGTTTTCGCTCATATCCCGTAAACGGCGCGCCGCAAAGGTCGCCATAGACACATGGTCTTCTTGGTTGGCCGAGGTCGGTAAACTGTCGACCGATGCTGGATGGGCGTAGGTTTTGTTTTCAGAGGCCAATGCCGCCGCCGTCACTTGGGCGATCATAAAGCCCGAGTTCACCCCGCCATTTTTAACCAGGAAAGGTGGCAGTTTAGATAGGCTAGAGTCGATAAGCAGCGCGATACGACGCTCTGCAATCGCGCCTAATTCGGCAATCGCAATCGCCAAATTATCGGCTGCCATAGCAACGGGCTCGGCGTGGAAGTTACCACCGGAGATAATATCGCCAGTATCTTGAAATACCAGCGGGTTATCGGTCACACCGTTGGCTTCTGTGCCTAACACCTCGGCCGCTTGGCGGATTTGGGTCAAGCACGCACCTAATACCTGTGGTTGGCAGCGCAGTGAGTAAGGATCTTGCACCTTCTCGCAGTTGATGTGGCTTAAGCTGATTTCAGACTCTTCGCCCAACAGATGACGGAACACCATGGCCGCATCGATTTGTCCTTTCTGACCACGAGCCGCATGGATGCGTGGGTCAAACGGACTGCGACTACCCATGGCTGCCTCGACGCTCATGGCGCCAATCACTGAGCTTGCAGCAAACAAGTCTTCAGCGTGGAACAGACCTTCCAACGCCAGAGCAGTAGAAGCCTGAGTACCGTTGAGCAGGGCTAAGCCTTCCTTCGCGGCTAAATCGATAGGCTTGAGGCCGGCGATTTCTAAGCCTTCGGCGGCCGAAATAATCTGACCTTGATAGCTCATCTCGCCTTCACCCAACAGCGGCAAACACATATGGGCTAACGGCGCTAAGTCGCCAGAGGCGCCCACAGAACCTTTTTCAGGCACACAAGGATAAACCTCGGCGTTCACTAGGCTGATAAGGAAATTAATCACTTCTAAACGGATACCCGAGAAGCCACGGCTTAAGGAGTTGATCTTTAACACCATCATCAGGCGCACGGTCGCGTCCTGCATGTATTGGCCCGTGCCCGCAGCGTGGGATAACACGATAGAGCGTTGCAGTAATTGCAGATCTTCCGGGGCAATCTTAGTGTTGGCCAGCAGACCAAAACCCGTGTTGATGCCGTAAACGGTGCGACCTTCATCCAACACCTTTTGCACGATTTGCGCGCTGGTGTTGATATCGTTTATCGCCTCTGGCGCCAGTTCGAGTGTCAGCTTATGGCGGCTGATTTCACGCAATTGCGCCAGACTTAAACTGCCGGGCGTTAATACTAAATGATTGACTGATTTCATTTTTACATCCGTATTCTTGTCGTTGTTTTTCACGGTTTGTTGAATAGCTAGTCTTTAAGCATGGGCAGATCTAAGCCCTGCTCTTTTGCGCAGTTTTTCGCGATCTCGTAACCCGCATCCGCATGGCGCATCACGCCTGTCGCAGGGTCGTTCCACAGTACGCGGCCAACACGTTTAGCGGCGGCCTCAGTACCGTCACACACGATCACTACACCCGAGTGTTGGCTAAAGCCCATGCCTACGCCACCGCCGTGGTGCAGCGACACCCAAGTCGCGCCGCTGGCAGTGTTTAGCAGAGCGTTCAGTAATGGCCAGTCAGATACTGCGTCTGAACCGTCCATCATAGATTCGGTTTCACGGTTAGGGCTGGCGACTGAGCCTGAGTCTAAGTGGTCACGACCAATGACGATGGGCGCCGACAGCTCGCCGTTTTTCACCATCTCGTTAAAGGCTTGGGCTAAACGCGCACGGTCCTTTAGGCCCACCCAGCAGATACGCGCAGGTAGACCTTGGAAGGCGATACGTTCACGGGCCATATCTAACCAGTTGTGCAAATGAGGATTGTCGGGGATCAGCTCCTTCACTTTGGCGTCGGTCTTGTAGATATCCTCAGGATCGCCAGACAGGGCTACCCAACGGAACGGGCCGATACCTTCGCAGAAGAGTGGGCGAATATAAGCAGGCACAAAACCAGGGAAATCGAACGCGTTTTTAACGCCAGTTTCGAAGGCCATTTGGCGAATGTTGTTACCATAGTCTAAGGTCGCCGCGCCTGCCGCTTGCAGATCCAGCATGGCTTGCACCTGTACCGCCATTGAGGCTTTAGCCGCTTTAACGACGGCGGCTTCATCGGTTTTACGCATGTCAGCCGCTTGCGCCATGGTCCAGCCCTGTGGCAAATAGCCGTTCAGCGGATCGTGGGCAGAGGTTTGGTCGGTGACAACATCAGGAGTAATGCCACGCTTCACCAATTCGGCAAAGATATCGGCGGCGTTAGCCAGCAGGCCCACAGATACGGGTTTGCCCGAGGCATTGGCGTCGTTGATCATAGCCAAGGCTTCGTCTAATGAAGTGGCCTTTTTATCCACATAACGGGTACGCAGACGAAAATCGATACGGGTTTCATCGACTTCACAGGCAAGCACAGAGAAGCCAGCCATAGTACCGGCCAGCGTTTGCGCGCCGCCCATACCACCTAAACCACCGGTGAGGATCCACTTACCGGCAGCCACACCGCCAAAGTGTTGTTTTGCCACGGCAACGAAGGTTTCGTAGGTACCTTGGACAATGCCCTGAGTCCCGATATAAATCCACGAACCCGCAGTCATCTGGCCATACATCGCCAGACCTTGCTTATCTAACTCGTTGAAGTGTTCCCAGTTTGCCCAATGTGGCACTAGGTTAGAGTTAGCAATCAGCACGCGCGGAGCATCGGCGTGGGTACGGAATACGCCCACAGGTTTACCCGATTGCACCATTAAGGTTTCGTCGTCTTCGAGGCGTTTTAGTACTTCGATAATCTTGTCGTAGCAGTCCCAGTCGCGGGCCGCGCGGCCGATACCACCGTAAACCACTAAATCCTCTGGGCGCTCGGCCACATCTGGATGTAAGTTGTTCATTAACATGCGCATTGGCGCTTCGGTTAACCAGCTTTTGCAGCTTAATTGGCTACCATGGGGCGCAATAATGCGGCGGCTTGGGTCGTGTCGCTTGTCCATTGAGATGTCCTCTTTCAACCTGTTGAACTCACTCGCCATTCGGCTAAGTGCTATTGTTTTTATTGTGTTTTTGCCGCTAAACATCGGATGAATGCCATAAGCCTTCACCGCTGTTTGCGTACGCTATTTATTGAATGTCAGGTGTCCGCCGAGCTTAAAGCGGCTCCCCGGGTGTACTAATTTGGCAAAACTCACCACCCCTTGGCGCGACCAAGTGCGGCGTGAAATCTGTAAACAGGGTTCAGTCGCCGGAATGGCTAACCTCTGCTGCAATTCGCTACTGGCGATAATGGCTTCGATGGTGTGGTGCGCCTCGGTCAGCGGAGCCACCTGCGACAGGTACTCATGGGGCGTCTGCTCGCTAAAGTCCTGCGCCAAATAGTCGGGCGCAAAGGCAGGATTCACATAACGCTCCTCGACTTGGAGCGGCACGCCCTGCTCGCAATGCACTAACACCGAATGAAACACCGGACTTCCGAGCTCCAGCGCCAGTGCGATGGCGATAGGCGCGGTGGCATTCACTTGTTTAAGTGCTAACTGCTGCACACTGTAACCATGACCACGGTCTTTGATTTCGTCGGCAATGTTGCGGATTGCCAACATCGAGGATTGCGACTTTCGCCCGGCCACAAAGGTGCCCAGCCCCTGCGAACGCTCAAGCACGCCGTTGTCTGTCAGCTCGGTCAAGGCGCGACGCGCCGTCATACGGCTACAGACAAACAGTTCGGCTAGCTGATTTTCCGAGGGGACACGGGCATTTTCTTCCCACTCACCAGACTCGATACAGCCAATGATATATTGCTTAATTTCTGCAAACTTAGGCGTAGCCAAAACACTTCCTCAAGATCAAATCTACCTAGGTTTGGCATGGTAGGTACTCACACACCAAAACACTGAGCCACTTTCAAACGTTCAAAATTGCGGCTACAATCCTAGCTTGTATATACAAGTAAATACAAGCTGGCTCACATAACTTTCGATAATAAAGAGTTTGCGGGGCCAAAAAGCCAACGCAGCGAGGGAT
Source organism: Shewanella sp. MR-4 (assembly GCF_000014685.1). NCBI lineage: Bacteria > Pseudomonadati > Pseudomonadota > Gammaproteobacteria > Alteromonadales > Shewanellaceae > Shewanella > Shewanella sp. MR-4. The sequence goes on along the minus strand of NC_008321.1, from coordinate 108,216 downwards.
AACAATGTCTTGGGATCAGGTTTGGATAGACGTTAACGTAGCAACAATGGACCCTTCCATATCAGCACCTTACGGCGCAATTACCAATGCAGCTATCGCAGTAAAAGACGGTAAAATTGCCTGGTTAGGCCCACGCAGCGAGCTGCCCGCCTTCGATGTGTTGTCCATTCCTGTTTACAGGGGCAAGGGCGGTTGGATCACTCCTGGGCTGATTGATGCCCACACCCATCTGGTATTTGCCGGTAATCGTGCCAACGAATTCGAGCTACGCCTAAAGGGCGCTACCTATGAGGAAATCGCCCGTGCTGGCGGCGGCATTATTTCCACGGTTAACGCCTGCCGTGAGGCCGACGAAGCCGAGTTATTTGATCTCGGCCGCCAACGTTTAAATGCCTTGGCGAAGGAAGGTGTCACTACGGTTGAGATTAAATCTGGCTATGGTCTAGATACCGAAACCGAACTCAAAATCCTGCGTGTTGCCCGCGAACTCGGCCAACATCACCATGTGGATGTGAAGACCACCTTCCTCGGTGCCCATGCGGTGCCGCCCGAGTTTAAAGACAATAGCGACGGCTATGTCGACTTAATAATCAATAAAATGCTGCCTGCGGTGATTGCCGAAAATCTTGCCGATGCGGTGGATGTATTCTGTGAAAACATCGCCTTTAACCTAGAGCAAACCGAGCGCGTGCTGAGCGCCGCCAAAGCGGCTGGCCTGCAAGTCAAACTGCACGCCGAGCAATTATCCAATATGGGCGGCTCTGAATTAGCCGCACGCTTAGGGGCTAAGTCGGTTGATCATATTGAATATTTAGATGAGGCTGGTGTTAAAGCCCTAAGTGAAAGTGGCACCTGCGCCGTGCTGTTACCGGGCGCGTTTTACTTTTTGCGGGAAACCCAAAAACCACCTATCGACTTATTGCGTCAATACGGTGTGCCTATGGTGCTCGCCAGCGACTTTAATCCCGGCTCATCGCCCATCTGTTCGACCCTGCTGATGCTGAACATGGGTTGCACCCTATTCCGCTTAACACCAGAGGAAGCGCTTGCGGGTTTAACATTGAATGCCGCCAAGGCACTAGGGATTGAAGAGAATGTCGGCAGCTTGGTGGTTGGTAAGCAGGCGGATTTCTGTCTGTGGGATATCGCCACCCCGGCGCAACTCGCCTATAGCTACGGCGTGAATCCCTGCAAGGATGTGGTGAAAAACGGTAAGTTAGTGCATCAATAACCCGCATTATACTGACATAAACAATAGGTTATTAGAGACAGCTTATAACCTATTGATGTGCTTAGCCATCTAACATGAATATTGAGAATTAATTGGTTATACAGCTTTGCAATATTAAATTTAATCTCTTTCGAAAAAAATAAAGTGAACAGCATGCCTTACACCATATTAATTTCTGAAATTAATGACGTCATAAGAAAATTCAACATTTTCCTAGCTAACGATAAATCAATCCCTCTTTTGTCTCAGGTTAATGGTGAATTGCAATCAGAATTAATTAAAGTTGTGCACGGAAATTGGAATACCTTTCCCTTTCCAAACGCTCAACGGCGAGGAGTTTATTTTGCTTTTGGAAAAAAACAGGATACCAGTGAACTGGGGTTGTACATTGGTAAAGCCTCATTCAACTCAACTATTGGGAAGCGTCTATACAGCCATTTAAGAATCCATGCAGATGCTGAATTTTTTACAATGAAAGGAGCAAACGACCAAGTTTTTATCATTGAATACTTAGCCTCCATAGATTTGGACGCCTTGAATATGCATTTCATGGCCTCAAGCCTAGAGGAATACTTAATTTCTAATCTCACAAACAAATTGCTATTGATGAATGTTACAGGTGCAAATGGCTAAAGCAGGCTACAATACGCCTGCAAAAAATGTACTGTGCATTTTAATTTTTGTCAGCTAATCCTAACAGGGTTTATTGGTTTTCTAACTGCTCATCTTGCTGTTTTACCAGCTTATGCTCGCCTTCATTACAGCCGATTTTCCAGTAACTTGATGTATAAAAATGGCTTTTCGGTAAGTCGTATGTCTGCTTAAGCAGCTTTCTTAGGGCGCGCATACTGCTAAATTCGCAGGCGAGCCATACGGCGCCTTGCCCCTCGAGTTTTGGCAACTGGGCAATGCGTTCGGCCAAGGGCTTACCTTCTGGGTCGGCCTCTGGATTAATCACCCAATGCAGTTGCACATTACGAGGATGCACTAAGGGCTGAATATCGGCTTCACTTAGCACCTCAATCACAGCGTAACCCACTGCATTTCTTGGCAATTGCGCCAAGTTCACGCTGATGGCGGGCAAGGCCGTCATATCCCCTGCCAGTAAAAACCATTCGGCATCTAAATTGATCAATTTTTTCAGTCCGGGGCCACCGATTTGGATTGTATCCCCAATCTCGGTCGACTTTGCCCAACGGGATGCGGGGCCATCGGTATCGTGCAACACAAAGTCCACATCGATTTCATTCATCCGCTGCTGACGAATGGTATAAGTGCGCATTAATGGCCGCTCATCCCCCGGCTGCGGAAACAGTAATTTGATATAGGCGCTTTCTTGATCGGCGGGAAAACCTGCAAAGCCATCGCCACCTAAAGTGATACGCAGCATATGTGGCGTGACTTGGGTTTTACCTATCACGGTCAATTCGCGCGGGGCGGGTCTGTTCATACTTAAACTCCAAAAAGATAAATGGCACTCAATTGTTAGCTTTCCGCCACACTATCGCTGATCTGGTTGGCAATACGGATAAACACCGCAATTTCATCCTGATCGAGTGCTTGGGTCATATGGGCAACGGTGGCTTTTTCGGCGGCAATAATTTGCGTCATCAACTGCTCACCCTGCGCCGTCGGTCTCAACAACTGACTACGACCATCCTTAGGATTATCGACCTTGAGGATATAACCAGCCTGCTGTAGCTCATTGAGCACCCGCGTAATTTGGGCTTTATCCCGCTGCATACGTAGGGCAATAGATTGCGCCGTGGCCTCGGGGTGACGGCAAATCCCCTTGAGCACCCGAATATGGGTGACAGGCAATTCAATCTGCTGCGCAGCAATATCCGCACGCAGCTGTTTTTTGTAGGCATGCACTAATCTGTGCAAGGTTTCACCGAGGGAAGTGGTAGACATAATGGCATCTCGAGATAGTTGACATTGTCAACAATATCGAGATTGATTGACTATGTCAACTAAATAGCAGTTGGTGAATTACTGGCTAAGCCCAAAAATTTACAAGCATGAGTCAATCCAAAGCACTCACTAAAACGAGTAACAAAATTCTTGCGGTTTAGATGCAATAAACTGCTAGGATAACCGTTCAAATTTGAGCTTGATCACACTAAACACGGTTTAACGCTTGAGGTGTCAGTTAGATAACGGATTTGCCTCAATGTCTTTGTATGAGTAACCCGATGAAAAGAATAATAAATGCTTTAATGCTGGCCATGTTAGCAACGGGCTGTAGCGATCCAAACCCAACACAGACCAATCAAACCGCTGAGCAGGCCAAGGCCGAAAAGGCCGTCCAAATATTGAGCCTCAAGCAACAACTTGCGCCAATCACCCAGCGTTATTTTGCCCTTAGACCGGAAATCGCCACCTATTATGGCGTGGCAGAGGATGAAGCGGGCAAGGATGTGCTTTCTAAGCTGACCGATTACAGCCCATCGGGGGAAAATCATCGCCGTAAAGCGCTTAAGGCCATATTAACTGAACTCAATGCTATCGATGCCAGCCAGCTTAGCGCCTCGGAGCAAGTGAGTTTAGGCTCGATAAAATCTGAAATCGCCGGCGCATTGCTGCCAGCCGAAACCGTGGCCTATGGCACTATGCTCGGTGAATACGGCGTTTGGTTTTTACCATATGTCGTCAACCACTTATCTGGATTGCATGTTGAATTTCCTGGGTATATGGAAGATAAGTTTGCGGTCACCACCCCAGAGCAAGCTAAGGCCTATCTCAACCGCTTAACCATGTATCCTGCCGCCATGGGCACAGTTATCGATAAGTTGGATCAAGATGTGCAAATGGGCGTGATCCCACCCGATTTTATTATCGATAAGACCATAGCCGTGTTGCAGCAACAATTAGTGCACCATGCTAATGAGCATCCCTTAGTCAGCAGTTTTAAAGCCAAATTAACCACCGCCCAAGTACCAGAAAGTGAGGCGTTGGCGAACTCTGCCGCCGAACTGGTGGAGACAAAATATTACCCTGCGACGCGCCAGTTGATTTCCGCACTGCAAGCCGTGCGCCTCAAGGCCACCCATGTGGCGGGACTCGGACACCAACCTCAAGGCGCTAAACTCTACAAGGCGATGATTAAGCACCTCGCCAATTCGGAGGTGACCCCAGATGAGATCCACCAACTGGGATTAGACGAAGTTGCCCGCATTACCGCCGAGATGGATGTGTTACTCAAACAAGTGGGTTACCGCAAAGGCACAGTTGGCGAGCGCATGCAGCGATTGCTCAAGGATCCTAAATATATCTACCCTAATACCGCCGAGGGCAAACAGCAGTTAATGTCGGACATTCACGGCTATCTGGCGAAAGTGAACGCCAAATTACCGTTGTGGTTTGGACTGTTACCGAATCAAGAGGTTGCGGTTGAAGCCGTGCCAGACAGTCGCGCCGCCGCAACCAGCGGTGCATTTTACGATGCGCCTTCTCAAGATGGTTCGCGTAAGGGCACCTTCTGGATAAGCCTGTACGATATGGCGGCGCTGCCCTCCTATTCGCTGCAAACCTTAACCTACCACGAGACCAATCCCGGCCATCATCTACAGACGCTCATCGGTCTGTCGGATACCTTGCCGCTGCTGAGTACCATTTTTTACTCTAATGCCGCGGGAGAAGGTTGGGCGCTGTATGCCGAGCGATTAGCCGCCGAGATGGGCATGTATCAGGATAATCCGATTAACGACCTTGGCCGCTTGCAGTCTGAGTTACATCGTGCGGTGCGCTTAGTGGTCGACACGGGTATGCATGCTAAGGATTGGAGCCGTGAGCAAGCCATTGATTATGCAGTGGCGACTGAGGGAATACACCTCTCTGAAGCCACGGGCGAAATCGAGCGCTATGTGGTTTGGCCGGGGCAAGCCTTAGGTTACAAGCTGGGCGAGCTGAAAATTATCGAATTGCGCACTAAGGCCAAAAAAGCCTTGGGCGATAAGTTTGATATTAAAGTCTTCCACGACAGGCTGCTTGAAAATGGCGCCTTGCCCTTAGATTTATTGGAGCAAAAGATGGATCTGTGGCTCGAATCCGCTAAGGCGGCCAATGCCGCCGCCGAGACCAAGGTGTAACTCGGGTAAAACCACTCAAATCATCTCAATATAGGGGCAGCTTAGGCGGCCCCTGTCTTTTTACGGCTCCCTATGCTTTTACGTTTCAGGTTAATCCGCAAAACGACGCTGATACTTGCCGCTTAAATAGCGGATCACCACAAAACCGATAACACCTGGCAGTGTCCACGACAGCAGACGCAAATTGCCATGGTCGATAAACAAACGGCTGCCACCAAAGGCGAAAAAGGCGGTGTAACAGGCGATACCCGAGCCAATCATGGCGCCTAAATGCTCAATCCACCATTCTAATTTGGTCAGGGTCGCCTTAACGCTATAACGCAAGAATCCCGCCCCAACCGTAGTGCCTAACAGGCCGAAAATCATCGCGAGGATCAGCTTTTCTTGGTATCCCCATATCGCCATCACTGGGCCAAGTAGCGTCAAGCTCAGCATTAACGACAAATGCAGCGGCGATTTTAATTGCTGACGCTGCGCCTTATAACGCAGAACTAACACGCCATGCCTAACGGTCACTAGAGTTAATAGGCTGATATAGATGAGAAATATCCAAGCATTTTTACGATCCGCAATCTGCGCTGCTAAAGCATCGGCGCTGGCCGCAGGCTGTTTAATCACCGCGAGCGGATCAATCAGGCCCGTCGTTGCCATCGCCACGCCCGTCGCCGCCACTGTGTACATGGCATAAACATAATAACGGCCAAAACGACTATGGTTCGCGCTGCCCTTTTTCAGCATGGCAGGCATCCAAAATAACACTAATGCCAATGCGCCCGCGGTAATATGCACAAATTGCGACAGGGTGAAAATCGTGTTCATCATCTTGCTCCATCAAAGTTTGAAGCTTGATATTAACGAGCACGGGGAGTCACCCATAAGTGCCAAAAGTCATGTTTTAAGCTGCCGCATAAAGCAGCCACAGAACGTGGCTGCTATTGAGGCGACTATTGCTATAACCCGGTATGTTTATCGAGCCTTAAGGTATCGATGATCGAGAAGGTATAACCTAACTCGGTAAACATCCGCTCGATATTGAGCTTAAAATCGATGGGGCGATCTAAATCGAGTTGATTGATAAAGAAATGGTGTTTTGTCGGGATCTTAATCAGCAATTGTTTTTGATAGAAACAGGCTTCCACCTCGGCATTTAGCTCGCGGCCTAGGGCCAAGAGATTTTCCATCATCAAGGGATTGAGTAAATAGCGCGCCTCGACTTGGTCGCTGCTATACACCTCAAAACAACGCTCGAAACGTACATCCTCAAGCTTGACCCGCGACAGCTTTGTCTTAAACCCCTCAATACGATTTTTTAAACTGCCCTTATCCGTGACTAACAAGGTCGTACCGTTGAATCGCTTAGGAATATTGCACACCAGTAGCACACCATTGAAGATGGTCTCTCGCTCAACCGAGCCGTTATTGTTCGATTTAGTGTTGTAAGCATCGACCTCATAAAACTTGAACGGCACCTTGTTATAGGTTCCCTTAAGGCAATTTTGTGCATACTGTTTATCGGTTTTAGGCAACAGCCCCAACTCAAGGAAGGTTGAGAAGTCCACCTTAGGTTCCCTCGTTAACGCATAATCATTGCCAAAGTACTTGAGACTAATGGGATAGAGTTTTTCAAAGGCGGCATTATAGAGTTCATTGCTTTCCTTTCCCGAGGCAATCGCCACTAACGCTATCACGGGAGTCGGCAGAAACGCGCCAATCATCAAAGGCACAAAATAATCCATAGGCACCAGCATAAACTGCACCCCGAGCAGCCCAGCGAAGGCACCCAAAATAACCGTGATGCATATGTAGTAGATTGGGGTGGTAAACTTGGCATTTTCACGCCGCCTTTGGTTCACGCCTTCACGCTTTGCTTCAAACGGGGCGCATTTAGGGGCGATTTTTTGTTTGTAATACTTCTGAAAGGGAATACGGTGATCTTCGGGAATATCAAATTCAATCGAACTCATTGGCTCCTACTCTTACGATTCAAATCCATTTAGGCCAATGATTTTACGGATTTTATTTCAGCAAGGCCAGTTTAAGGCCAACAAATGACCGATTAAGCCCGAGCAAGCCTGCGGCTACGGCGTTGCAATAAGCCAAAAATAATCAGCACTCCAAAGCTGGCGCTAAATAGGGTTAAGGCTCTGGCTACGCCGTAAAAATCAGTAAGACTAAAGGAAACCCCATCCGCCCACAGCACTAAGGAACCTAAGGGTAATTGCATCGCCACCGCTGCATACCAATCGAATGGCAATCGAGGAAAAAGCCGCTGATAGCTAAATAACATCAGCCCTGAGAGCAGCAATAATAAGCCCGCATCATGGGCACCTAACCCCAGATAAACTGGGCTAGTGTGGCTCAGGTTATCGACACTTCCGAGCAAGGCGTACATGTAGCCCGCCGTGGCAACCAGTGCGAAACTCACAAAGCTTAATACCGCCAACAGAATACCTAAGCCAAATGCGGGTAAATATTTCATAAACAGTCTCATCAGTGCAGAACTCGCTCGACCTCATTCCTAAAACCCTAAAGGAGAACAAATTCAGTCGAAAGATAATAAAGCTACAATAACAGCCAAAATTTCCCTTAGCTATTAAGACCATAGTCTTATGCCGACAACAAATTGTGGGATCATAAACAGCATAATTCTCCCCACTAAATCCAGTATTTCATCCATATCCACTAGATAAGCCTCTAAAATTCCTCATTTAATTAAGTTTCAGTCGAATAGCTGAGTGATATGGTGCACAATCTCCCACGGTCTAAGGGCGAAATCCACTAGCCAATTACCCCAATAACGCTTAGGATCGGGGTTGCATTTTTTAGCCAACATATTGTGGAGTATCAAAACATTATGGGTATCAGAGCCATAGTCGTAGACACAGCAGGCACCACGACAGACCTAACCTTTATCCAAGATGTGCTATTCCCCTATTCTGTCAAAGCCTTACCAGACTTTTTAGCGCAGAACCAACACAATGTCTTGGTGGAAAACTGTATCTGCGACACCCGAGATATCGCCCTCGAACCCGATGCCGATTTAGCCCGCGTGACTGAAATTTTGCAGCAATGGGTACATGAAGACCGTAAAGCGACCCCACTCAAGACCCTACAGGGTTTGATTTGGAAGCAAGGTTACGCCCATGGCGAATTTACTGGCCATATCTTCCCCGACTTTATCGAAGCGGTTAACCGTTTTAGCGCGCAAAAACTGCGTATTTACAGCTTCTCTTCGGGTTCAGTTGAAGCCCAAAAACTGCTGTTCAGCCACAGTGATGGCGGCGATTTAACCGAGATGTTTAGCGGCCATTTTGATACCCGTACCGGTAACAAATTAGATAAACAAGCCTACGCCAACATACTCAACACCATCAGCCTAAGTCCTAAGCAAGTGCTGTTTGTGTCCGACGTGGTTGAAGAGCTTAAAGCCGCCGAAGCCGCAGGCATGATGACCTGCCAAATGGTGCGCGACAGCAAACAACGCACCGGCGATTTTCGCACTATCAACAGTTTTGATGAGCTAGTGATCGACTAACATCGGCACTGCACACAAAAAGCGACCCAAGGGTCGCTTTTTGTTTATTGCTTAAACGACACTTATCGCCCGTTCGGAAAATACTGTCTTAGCGACAAACATGCCATTCAGAGCTGCAGGAAAACCAACATAAACAGACATTTGCAATATCACCTCCACAATTTCCTGCGGTGTACAACCAACATTCAATGCGCCATTAATATGTACATTTAACTGTGGCTGGCAATGCCCTAGCGCTGTGAGTGCGGCAACTGTGACTAGCTCACGCGTCTTAAGATCGAGTCCTTCACGCTGATAAATATCCCCAAAAGGATATTCAATAATGTACTTGCCTAAGTCTGGGCAAATATCGGCAAGACTGCGAATGACTTTCTCACCCGCTTCACCGTCTATTTCAGTTAGTTTAGCGAGCCCCTGCACATATCTTTGATTACTCATGTTTAGCTCCAGTTGAATTAACTCACCGCAAGCCTAAATCTTAGAGTTCACTCTAAGTCAATAGCTCATTGATGCATGACACTGGCAATGCAGACTCTAAAGCGAGTACCCTGCTCGCCGACTAGCTGCCCAAGCAAATATAAAACAACTGGTTAGCATTTAATCGTGACTGTTCAGCTGAACTTAACCACTGAAATGATCTTGGTAATAGTGAATTTTTTGCTTGAGGGCAAGCAGATGCTCCTGCTCTTGGCGAATACGCTCAGCCAATTGGGTAGCATGTTGCTCGAGCAATTGCTGCCTCTGACTAGCGGTAGCATCGCCTTGGGCACGCAGGTCTGCATAGGTCAATATCTGCTTTAACGGCATACCCGTTTCTTTTAAGCGATTAATAAATCCAATCCATTCCACCTCTTTCGCCGAATAATCACGATGCCCGCTGCCATTTCGCACCACAGACTGAAGTAGACCAATTTTCTCGTAATATCTGAGCGTATGCGCCGACAATCCAGTGAGCGCCGCAAACTGACTAATATTCATAATTTAACGATCCGCCGGGTGATTCACCCCATCGCAAACCGGCACATCGCCTAATTCATAGGGATTAACGCCTTCGAGGCAACCAAGGTTATAGCCATATTCATTGGGATTAGAGCGCCTTTGATGATGGGTATAAATGCCGCACACGGAGCAAAAGTAATGTTTGGCCGTTTTGGTATTAAATTCGTAGCACTTTAATGCGGTCTCGCCTTTGATAATCTTCAATCCCGTCAGCGGCACTGAGCCGACGATAGCCCCCTTGCGACGACAGATAGAGCAATCACAACGTCTTGGCATTTCAATGCCATTGGGCAGCGATAACTCCAACACCACGGCGCCACAGTGGCAACTGGCGAGATGCTTTGCTTGGATCTGAGTATTGCCAACTTGTTTAATCACTTAAGCTCCTTTTGATTAACGCCCCAACCTGCCATGCCGTTCAACTTGCGCTTGCCAGTTTTGCACTTGTTGTGCCTTGGCATTGATCACTGGCCCCAACATTTGACTCTTGGCGCGCTTAAAACCACTAAAGGCTAACGTCGCGATATCTAATTGCTTTAGGGCGGGCGCGCCTTGGAACCACTTGTAATACCAAGGCGGCGTATCCATGGTCATGATAATGCGTGAGGTTTTCCCCTCGAGTAGCCGATTGGGAAAGGTTTTCCCCTGCTGATACTGAAAAGCAAAACCGGGTAAAAATGTTCGATCAATTAGTCCTTTAAACTTGGCGGGGACGCTGCCCCACCAAATGGGCACCACAATCACTAGATGCTCGGCCCAGAGAATAGCCTGCTGAAAACGTTGCAAATCCGCCTCTAATGGCTGTTCTTGATGGTATCCCTGCGCCAGATTAGGTTCAAACTCCAGTTCGCTGAGCTTTAACAGACGCACCGAATGCGACTCGCCAGCGGCCTTGGCGTAAGTGTCGGCTAAATGTTCACACAGGCTATCGGGTTTAGGATGGCCAGAAACCACCAGAATCTTTTTTGTCATAGTAAAAACCTTGAGTATTCAATATGACAACAGCTTAAGCTCTGCCCCTAGGGGCAGAGTCAAGCATGCAATTAGGCGCGGGATTCACAGGTATCCAAACCATCAATACAGGCATCGAGCCTGACTAATTTATCTTCTAATTCGCTAATCTGCCGCTGGAAATCGGCTTTGATATTCAATAAAAACTGCTGCACAGACTCAAGCTGCGCCGCCTGCTCCCCCTCGGTAAACAAGTCTTTAAGTTGCGAGAGTTTGATACCTAAGGTTTTGGCCTCTTTGATCAGCATTAACTGCTTTATATCGGTTGCGCTATAAGTGCGATAACGCCCCTTACGGATCGGCGCACTGATCAGTCCCCACTCCTCGTAGAGGCGAATCGCCTTGATCGACAGGCCAGTTTGCTTCGCCACAGCACCAATATACATAGTATTTAATCCATTAAAATAATTGAAAAAATCATCATAAACCTCCAAGCCTTAGCCAGCATATCACCGCGCTTTAGGCTTGTCGCTCGCACTTTATACTGCTAGTCTGGCTGCCTTAAACGAGCGTTTTAACTAGAGCTTTTGACTATGAGTAATGCAATGGAAAGTCCAACACTAAGTCCAATGGAAAAGTTTCTCGCACAGCACCCTATAGTGACCGAAATCCCCGTGGCTTGGGGCGAAATGGATGCGCTGCAACACGTCAACAACGTGGTCTATTTCCGCTATTTTGAAACCGCACGTATCGACTTTTTCAACCGCCTCTTTCCACTCGATGCCCTGTATAAATCCGGTGTTGGTCCAGTGATTAGCGAAAATCAGGCCCGCTATAAACGTCCAGTAACCTTCCCCGATACGCTATTGGTCAGCGTGAGTATCAGCGATATTCAAAGCGACAGATTTACCATGCATTATCAGGCCTTTAGTAAGCAGCAACAGGCCATAACGACCTTAGGTTCTTCGGTCGCTGTGATGTTTAACTTTAAAACAGGCCAAAAAGCCGAGCTTCCCACGGAATTACTCGCCATTCTTAAACAACACGAGCAAGCTTAAGCTACCGAGTCTATGGCAACATTGCCATAACACTTTAGGCCATATCAGAGGGAGGCTGTATGTCAGAAAAAGCGCCAATAGAAGTCGCCATTGAGCATCAACAGGATCAGCAACGCTTTGTGATCCCCGTTGACGGGCATGAAGCCGTGCTGGAATACCGACTCAATGGTCAGCACATCGACTTTAACCGTACCTTTGTGCCCGACGAGCTACGCGGCAAAGGCCTTGCCGAACGTTTAGTTCGCCATGGCCTAAAGTGGGCTAAAGCCCAAGATTTTGAGATAGCAGCCAGCTGTTGGTATGTACAGAAGTTTTTGAAATAACTAGTTTTATAACATAATCAATGATATCGCCGCAAAGGAATGCTGCTACATGAACCTAACTCGAGTTTGCCAGGGTTTACTGCTTGTCAGCCTAACTCTCATATCCGCTTGCCAACAACGCCAAGCCATTTTGATTACTCAAGGTGTTGAGCAAGTTAAGATACAAGCCATTGAAACGGCCTTGATACAATTCGGTTGGCAGGTGAGTCAAAGCCCGATTGCTATTCCGGTGGAATTTCCAAATGCCGTAATCGCCACCAATCCGGCTTTTCGCGATACCCAAGCCATAGCGGAAATTGAAAACATCCTAAAAGGCCAGGGTTTTACCGAGCCAGCAATCTATAAATTTGCCGAAGGTAAACACTTTTTCAGCACGAATAATGTCGGTATTTACTTACGCCACAAGGCCAAGTCGTACTCGAATACGAAAAACCGACCAACAATAACTTTGAGCTAGAGCAGCACATTGGAACTTGGTTTTTTGATGGAGAACAACTCAAGGTTCAATTAAAGCATACTCAACAAGCGTTTCAGCTCACTCACGAACAAAGAGAAACATGGCGCGGCCCTAGCCCTGCCGAAATCTACACGCCAATCCAAAATTCTGATTTTAAAGTACTTAACTGCACCTTCTTGCTTATCTATCTAGAGTAGATCCTTAAGCCGCATCCGAGTTTAAGGATTTATTTTGACTTGTACTGTACTGAGCTAAATCCAATACACTGGATAGTGGCGTTTGGGATCGGTGGAGAGGTTATTCACTACCAGCGCCACCAGCAATAGCAGCAATGTGCCGAGAAAGACTGGCATCAACGCATAGAGATACCCGAGTTGATGCACGTTCTCACCGCCTATCACAGCAATTAACGCCGTTGCGCCGCCCGGTGGATGCAGCGTGCGAGTTAAATACATCAATGCGATGGCGAGTGATACGGCTAGCGCACTCGCGAGCACCATATAATCGGCAAACACTTGATAAACAGCCACACCAATCAGTGCCGATAGCACACTGCCGCCAATCAAGTTACGTGGCTGAGAAAACTCTGCTAGCGGCGCACCATAGACTAATACCGCCGACGCTCCAAATGAGCCAATCACAAACATAGTGCCGAGCAGATGTTCGCCCATATAAGTGGCGAGACTGGCGACTAAATAAATACCACAAAAGGCCCCTATCCATGACCAAACGATCTTTTTCAGGGGTTGTCGTGGCGGACAGATGTCCTTAGAACGCATTCGGGTGAAGTAAAATCTCATGCTAAATCCGGCCGGTAGAGAGAAAGCGCGGATAAGTGATCCGCGTCACATTTGCGGCCGACAAGGTAGCGTTTTCACCACGTAATTGCAATTACGTGGTGAAAGCAAATATCAAACTTAAGCAGCTTCACCATTCAGGCTAGCTAAGATTTCACGAATATCTTCCGGGATGAGACGACTCTTCTCGCAGCTGTAATCGTAGTGCACCAGCGTGGTTTTCACTTCGGCGGTTTTATTGCCAGCCTGCCAACAGGTTTGAGTCAGCTCGAAGCTGCTATTGCCGATACGGCTGACATAGGTTTTCACCGTCACACTCTTGCCGTAATAAGTCGGTGCGATAAAGGCCACGGTAAAGCCTGCCACTATGAGGTTCCACTGATGCAAATCCAACTCGGGATTAAAAATCTCGAAGATTGGCGTGCGCGCCGCCTCACACCACACGGGGATCACTGTGTTGTTGATATGGCCTAGACCATCGGTTTCGGTAAATCTTGGGTGGATTTCGAGGCTGTATTCGGTGACTGACATGCAAACTTCCCTTTTGTTGTTCTTATACTTTTATGCTGTGAATGGGATAAACGAGGTGCTTGCCCCGTTTATCCCCACCAAGCCTAACAGAAATAAGAAGCGCGATGCTAGAACTGGCAGCTCGCGGTCTCTGGGGTTTGCTTGCCGTTAGCATCGTACTTTTTCATACAGCCAGCCTTACCCATATCGAATATTTTTTCGTATTTGAGCTTGCCGCTGCTGTCGTAGGACTTAAACACACCATGGCTTTTAGGGTTTTCTAAGTGATAGATTTTGCGCCCCTTAGTCACATGGGAAAAATCCGAGAATCCGGGTTCCTCTTGATAGATAACACCGTTCATATAGCGCTTATGCACCACATGCTGCTCGTCAATACGCAGCATTTCGCTGGCTAACTTACCATTGCGGTCGTAACAGACTTTATCCACGGCATAATTGCTGTCGAGATCCTCGATACAACTCACGGCACCATTATCAAAATACTCCCGCTGGATACCACAGCGCGCAATGGCGTTATCCCAGAAATAAGGTTCACCGTTCCAGGTTTCGCCTTCTTGCTGGCAATAGTTCCACAAGCTCTTTAACTGGCCGTTCGGGTAGAAAGTGTAATGGGGGCCAGAAAGACGGTTATTGATAAGATGACCATATTGCACGAGCGAATAGCCGCCGTCGGTGGAATAGCGGATGCTTGGGCCGTATTCCAGACCCGCTTTATAAGTCTGCAAGGACATTAAGCGACCGTTAGAATCGAATCGATATTCTTTATCGACTGACCCATTAGTGTAATAGCTTAATTCGGATAGTTGGCCGCCGCGATATACACGTTGCTCACCGTCTTTAATAGAGCTAGTTTCAGCATTTTTTGAACTTAACACCCCCTCACAATCGCCTGCGTAGGGCTCTTTTCGCATCATGCATTCATCCTGCGAAGGCTTAAGCTTTACGGCGTCATTAAACTTATACTGACTCAGCTCATTCAGATCGCCGTTAGGCTCGAGCCACATTTGTTCGCCATCCAACTCCCCTTGACGATAATTGGCAACATTGCTGACGATATTTGGCGCTGAGTACCATAGACTTTCGCCGTGGAGGCGGCCCTTATCGTAATGTTTGAGGGCGAACATAAAATTATCTTTATTGAATAGCTTAGCCTCACCTTGGTGTAGGCCATTCTCATAGTTGACTTCGGTTTTGTAGAGATAAGTCACCGATTGCTTAGTGGTAAAAGCATCGTTCTCATCGGGCGTGCGAATATACACCCAAGTGCCTGAACGCTTACCATCGAGGTAGCTGCCTTCACCAGTTTGAAAACGATAATCCCCTTGAGTGACCTTTTCCACCCAAGCGCCTTGTTTCACGCCCTTTTGGTATTGGCCTTTGCTGCCATCGGACTCAAGCCACTCGCCATCTTTTACGCCATTGAGATAAATGCCCTTTTCGGACAACTTCTTCGCGCCTTCGGTGCTGGAATCGTAATCTGGGGTATAGATTTCACTCGGGCCATCGGGCACACCCTTGTTGTAGTGAATAAAGCCGTAGTTATCGGCATCATCCATCATGGACTGCAACACCCATTTGCCCTGTTTCTTACCGTCGAGGTACTCGCCTTCCCAATAGGTTTCACGGCCGTCGGCTTCAATCCACTTACCCACTTGCTTACCCAGCTTATAGTCACCGGCATACATCACACTGCCATTGCGGGCATCGTAGGCGGCAAAGTGACCATCCAGCTCACCCTGCACATAATGGGCTTCACTGGCAACGCCAGCCCAAGTACTGCCCATGCTCATAAATTCGTAAAAAGGCCCAGTACGAGGGATTTTGTCGCCGCCATTTTTAAGCCAATCGATGTCATCGGCCTCGTAACCAATGGCCACCAGCATAAAGCTGCTATCTTCTTCGACGTAGGCGCTGCGATCAAAGGTTACCACCAGACTGTATTTTCGTTCACGCCCCTCGGCATCCTTATCGGTGCGAGTCAGGGGATAGCGCAGCTTGTATTCCACTGCGGTTTTTACATCCGTCGCCGTGCCTTCAGAGTTGCGATAACCAATTAAGGTCGGTTTGAGTTTAGAGGCACCATCAAGAATCGCTTTGATGTCAGGATCTTGGACGCCCTCAGCCTCATAGGTCATACGATACTGCTGAGGTGGTAACTGGCTTAATACTTTGCGAACGCCGCCGACGGTAAAGGTGCTAATGGTGGGTGCGACTTCATCGAGCACGGCTTGCAAGCGCGGCAGTTTAGTCAACTCCTCGCCCTCAAAACCATAACCCCGCAGATGCTGGCCATCGGCATCCTTGAGCATGACGATCACTTCTTTAGTGCCGCCCTTGTCGAAGTCATAGTAAAACACCGCCACGATTTCGGCGCGGCCGTAATCGTCAATGCGTACACCAGGCGCATCGCCGTAGAGCATTTCGCCCCATACCTGTTGATCTTTTTGATAAAAATTGAGCCATTGGCCATTGGGAAGATCCACGGGACCGTGAACCATTTTGTCATATTCCGCCGCAAGTGCAGCAGGAATAACCGCAAAAGAAGAGAGCAACACCGCACCAGCCGCGGCGCATAAACGACGAATCGAAAGTTCCATTTAACTATCCTTAACACCGACACCTTGCGCCTCGTGCGCACCAGTAAGCGGGACGAATTTTAAGCGAAGTCAGATGCTTCAGGAAGTGGCTGACACAAAAAAGGCCGCTAAGCGGCCTTTTAAGATCAAAGATTTAACAATCAATTATTGTACATCGCATTAATTTCGTGGGCGTACTTGTGGTAAATCATTTTGCGGCGCAATTTCAGCGTCGGGGTGATTAATCCCGCCTCCATCGAAAAGGCTTCAGGCAACAGGGTAAACTTTTTGATTTGCTCAAACCCCGCCAACTCTTGCTGCAAATGCTTTAAGCGCTGCTCGAAATGTTCAACCACATGGCTGTGACGCAGCAGCTCGATAGACGACTCGTATTTCAAGCCCTTATCCTTGGCCCAGGCTTCGAGGGATTCAAAGGCTGGCACAATCAGCGCCGTCACATAGTTACGGGCATCGGCAATCACAGCCACCTGTTCGATAAAGGGGCAACGGCCCACTGTGCCTTCAACCCGCTGCGGAGCAATGTATTTACCGTTGGAAGTTTTCATTAACTCTTTGATGCGGTCGGTAATAAATAAATTGCCATTGGCATCGAGTCGTCCCGCATCGCCAGTCTTTAACCAGCCATCTTCGAAGGCAGCTGCAGTGTCTTCGGGGCGATTGTAATAACCGCGCATCACAGTGTCGCCACGGACTAAAATCTCATCGTCCTTACCTAGCTTCACCTCGATTTCGGGCAATACTTTACCGTTCGAACCCGCAACTCGGTTATCTAGGGTATTACAGGTCACTGTGGCGTTCGTTTCCGTCATGCCGTAACCACAAAGTACCGGAATACCAATAGCATGGAAGAAAGACGCCACGTTTAAATCGAGGGCGGCGCCACCGCAGGGCATAAACTTTAAGCGCCCACCGAGCACGGCTTGCAACTTGCTGTAAACCAGCTTGTGCGCTAAACGCCATTGCAAGGATAACCATAAACCGCCCTTAGCGCGGCCTTGGCTCACCTCAAACTGGCGTTCGCCGACGCCCATGGCCCAGGCGAAGAGTTTTTTACGGCCTTCGGCGGATTTAGCGACCTTATCCTGCACTGCGCTGTAAACCTTCTCGAGGAAACGCGGCACCACGCACAGGGTATGCGGACGCACGGCGCTGATGGCCTCTTTCACTCTTTGGGTGTTTTGCAGATACACGTTGTGGCCGCCACGGCACAGCACATAGAAGCTCCAACCACGCTCAAACACATGGCTTAGCGGTAGGAAAGCTAACGACACATCGCCAGTGGTAAACGGCAGGATCTGATCGTGCTGACGCACAGTCGAAGCCATATTGCGGTAATCCAGCATCACGCCCTTAGGGTCGCCCGTGGTACCAGAGGTATAAATTAGGGTTAACAGGTCGTCGAGATTGG
Source organism: Shewanella sp. MR-4 (assembly GCF_000014685.1). NCBI lineage: Bacteria > Pseudomonadati > Pseudomonadota > Gammaproteobacteria > Alteromonadales > Shewanellaceae > Shewanella > Shewanella sp. MR-4. Next base: position 90,238 of record NC_008321.1, on the reverse strand, counting down.
CATCCTTTAAGCGCTGCTCAAGCTCAGCACTCTGGCCATATTCTTTGGCTAGCAAACTGTCTAAATGCTGATGTTGAGCCTTGTCCTGCGCCAGCTCAACACTCGCGTCAAACACAATCACATGCTCTAGGGTTGGACACTGTTTTTGCAGCTCACAGGCCAGCGCATATTGCTTAGCGTCGTCGACAAAAATCACCTTAGCCGCCGCATCGTTAATGATAAAGCTGGCTTGCTCTAAGGTACTGGTCGGGTAAATGGGGACCACAACGGCACGACTTTTCAGGGTACCTATGTCGGCGCAGGTCCATTGAGGGCAGTTTTGCGACAGGATCACGCAACGGTCTTGCACTTGTACGCCAAGTTCAATCAACACCTGTGCAATTTTATGGCTGATTTGATCGAATGCCTGCCAACTGACTTGATGCCAAGGCGCAGCCATTTCAAAACCTTCCAGCGCTATAGCCTCTTTTAATGACTGGCTTTGCTGCTGTAATAGTCGAATTACGTGATATTGTTCGAGAGACATGAGTGACTCACCTTTTAGCTTACAAGTGTACCGCTTTTGCGGCATTCTACCTGAAGGCAAGCTAAAAACTAAGAGTTTTTGCTCTAATCTTGTGCAAATGTCGCCCAAATCACGCCATTTCAGGGCAATTAGAGCCCGGTAATGTCGCCCTGCCAGAGCTTTTTACTGCCCCAAATCAGTGCGATTTGACCAAGGATCAGTAGCACTAGATTACCCAGTGACCAATAGAGCAGACTGCCCTCGTGTTGCAGCGCCGCGAGGCTAATAGACACCCAGAGCGAATGCCCAAGCACCACCAGCATGGTCAGGCTCACCTGCAATACGCGGCGACACAGGCAACCTAGCCCTAACACTAAGGCGCAGGCCCAATATGTGCTCATCACTATGTGCGCCAGCAGAGGTAAGCTCAAATCACCATCGAGCCAAGTGACAAACAGACTGCAGATTAACACGCTCAAACTGAGCAGAAGCAGCAAGCGTTGTTGACCACGACCAAAGGCCTTAACTAAGCCAGCACGGCCGTCGAAGCTTGGCATCAACAGCAGCATTTCAGTCGCCCGAGAGCGTTGTACACGGCTCCAATGCACCAACGAGCAACTAATCACACTAAATTGTGCCAGTAGCAGTAATACCGGGAAGTTCCAATGCAGTTCGTGGGAGACGATCCCAAGCCCGATGGTTAACACGGGGAGCAACAGCAGCAACACGGTCAGCATAGGACCGATAAAAAAATTAACCGGATGCAGATAACGCTCTAACCGAGTCAATATCCGTATGGATTGCAGGCTGGGCAGCCAAAACCAGCCCATTTCCAAGCCGTTAAGATACACACTTCGTGCCTCCACCCGCCAAGGTAACACTAAGCATCGGCGCCAAATCAAAGCGGCTAACACAAACAGCACTATGATGCTCAGCCACAACGGCACTTGCTCCGCCAACTCGTTGGAAAACGGCACTAAGATAAACAGTAAAAAGGAGCTGTAAAACCATTGGGTTTGTCGCAGGCACAACAAGATAAACCCAAGACTTATCCCTTGGGCAAAGACCAGTAACGACAGAGTATCGGTCAGGTCAAACAGCACACACTGCAACACCGCAAGGCTAAAGGCGCCTATCAGCATCACTTCACACTGGATAAAAATATTCTGCCGATAACGGGGGATTAAGATGGAGCACTCACTCGCCATCAGGCGGATCAGCTGCCATGCCACCGCTGCCGAGGTAGACACTAGCCCCATAGTGACAAAAATATCGAAACTCGCTTTTTGCCCCGCCCATCCCGCTAACACACTCAGAGCCAAGCCAAATATGCCTGTGCCTATAAAACTCACGCTGCCCACATCAAAAAACCACAGGCGCAGCATACCGTTAAAGGGATTGAGCGAATGGCTAGTACCGATGCGGGTCGTTGATTCTGCTATGGGTTTCGCGGCACTCATTTGTGCAGCTCCACAAAGAGTTGTTCTAAATTCAGCGCTTCGCTGCGCTGCACGCCGCGCAAATTAAGCTCCACATCGCCCCTATCCACCAGTACAGAATCGCCATCGCGGCTGAGGATACGCACCTGCTCAGGTAACTCGGCGCCCTCCGCGAGTTTGACTAAACGCACCTCTTCCCGCAGGGCATCTATCTCCTTAAACAGCACTAACTCGCCCTGTTTAATCAGGGCGACATGGCTCGCGACCCGTTCTAAATCTGAGGTGATATGGGATGAAAACAACACGGCCGAGCCGGATTCGAGGGCTAAGTCGAACAAATCGACCATAAACTTGCGTCTGACTATCGGGTCGAGGCTAGCCACGGGTTCATCGAGGATCAGCAACTCGGGGCGATAGGCCATCGCCATGATCAAGGCCAAGGATTGGCGCTGACCAACGGACAGGCGTTGTACCTGTTGAGTGACATCTAATTCGAAGCGGGTGAGCCAATCCTGCTCTAACTGCATGTCCCAGTGGGGATAAAAACTGCGGTGCAAATCGAGGGCGCGCTCGACGGTAAAGCCTTCATAACCAAAAGGTTGCTGCGGAACATAGCCTAAGCGTTCCTTAGCGGCAGAAGAAAGCTGCTCCGGCGTTTCGCCTAAGGTGCAGATTTCGCCCGAATCCGGCGAGAGGATCCCCAAGGCGCAGCGCATTAGGGTCGATTTACCCGCACCGTTTTGTCCCAATAGACCGACCACCATACCGGCCGATAAACGTAAGGTCAGATCCTTGAGCGCACGTTTTTCGCTGGCACCTTTGCCACGAAACACTTTGTTTACGTTAGAAAACTCTAGTATTGGGGTACAGTCTTGGTCCATCGAATTGCGTCCTTTTTATTCTCGTTTTCACTTAGCTCGACTCAGGCTACCAACGCTCATTAATCAATTGCAGTAACTCGGGCAAACTCACGCCCAGCTGCTTTGCCTGCGCCAGCAAGGCATCTAATTGCGGCTCGAGCAGACTCACGCCCGACTCCATCGCCTCGGTACGCGCCGCAACCCTAGTCGCCTGACCACGGCGGCGCTCTAGCCAACCTTGATCGACCAATTGCTGAATCGCGCGGGACACCGTCATTGGATTGACCGCAAGATATTCAGCAATTTGGCGCACTGAGGGTAATACGTCTTCCTCTTGCAACTGGCCGCCCACAATCAAGCGCACGATTTGCTCGTGTAATTGCTTGTAAATTGGCTCACCACTGCTGGGGTTGACATTTAAAAGTTCTAACATTAGTCTTTACACACTGTATTAATACATTGATACACCGATACACTGTGTTTAAAGTAACACACTCATCCTGAAATGCAAAAAGGAAAGCGCTCATGATAGATAGCATGATCCACAGGAAGTCCCATAATGCCAGCGCTGACGTGGCAATGAAGCGCATTGATACGCACCAGCTCTCGAGCAAGTTAAGCAAAAGCATCATCAGTTTGAGTGCGCTGATGCTCGCCATGGGTAGCGCCACGGCTTGGGCGAGCGACAACTCAGTAAAGCCCACTGAATCCGCCAACACCTGTTATGTGGAGGGCGTGTCGGACCGCTTAAACTGCGGCTTTGTCACTGTGCCGGAAAACCCTAATAAGCCCGATGGCAAACAGATCCAAGTGCATTATGTGGTCTTGCCCGCGGTGAAAAACGTCAACCACGAAGAGGCCTTACTGGCGATCGCCGGCGGCCCAGGTCAATCGGCCATAGATAACGCGGCAGGCTTCGATAGCATGCTGAACAAAGTGCGCCAGCAGCGCGACATTTTGCTTATCGATCAACGGGGCACAGGCCGCTCGAATCCACTAAACTGCGACTCAGGCCCGCAATCTCCGCTCGCCATCGACGAGGATAATGTCGATACCTTGGTCGAGGCACAAAAATGCCGCGATCAATTCCCCGATACTGACGTCACCCAATATGGCAGCCTCAATGCGGTGCAAGACTTCGAAGCCGTACGCGCCAAGTTAGGCTATAAGAAACTGCACCTCTACGGTATCTCCTACGGCACACGTATGGCGCAGCTCTATATGCGCTTATATCCCGAGCACTTAGCCACAGTCACCATAGACGGCATTGTGCCCATGCAGCAGAGCGTATTGGAGATTGGCTCGGCGATTGAACGTGGCTTTGACTTGCTGTTTAAAGACTGCCAAGACACAGCCGCCTGCCATGCCGAGTTTCCTGAGCTCAAAGCCGAGTTTGACCAAGTAGTCGCTAAACTCAGCCAAGGGCCAGTGATGGAGCAAGTGCACGACCCTGTGACGGGAGAAAAGACCCTACTCACTATGACTCGCTCAAAGTTTTATGGCGCGATCCGCATGGCGCTGTATCAAACCAATGTGCGCGCCTTAGTGCCCCATGCGATTCATCAGGCCGCTAAGGGTAACTACCAACCATTACTCGGGTTATTTGCCTTAACTACGGATAATGCGGGTATGGCAATGGGCATGCACGCCTCCGTCGTCTGCGGCGAAGACATGCACCGCATCACTCCGGCGATGCGTGAACAGGCCAAAAACTCCTATGTCGGCAAAACCATGCTCGAGAGCCTCGAAACCTCGTGCTCTGTGTGGAAGGTGCCTGCGGTCGATGCCAGCTTTAGCGAGCCTATCAAGAGCGATATCCCCACACTGTTGCTGTCGGGCGAAATTGACCCAGCAACCCCACCGAGCTGGGGTGAACTGGCGATGGAAAAACTCACTAACGCCAAACACTTTGTCGCGCCATACGCCACCCATGGCGTGGCCTATCAGTCCTGTGCCAATAACTTAATCGCCGAGTTAGTGCGTACTGGTTCGGTCAAAGATCTCGATGGTGAATGTTTGAAGAAGGATGTACGCCGTAGCTTCTATTTAAATGCCAGCTCGGTTGAGCCACTCGCGACCGAAGCCGCAACCCAATCAGCCAAGGATAAGCCCAGCACTGGTGCCAAGGAGTAATCATGATCAAAGTATCCCATCTTTCTAAGCGCATCGGCGAAGTGCAGGCCCTAAACGATTTGAGTTTCGTGGCCGAAAATGGCCAGATCACCGGCCTGCTCGGCCCCAATGGCGCGGGTAAAACCACCTGTTTACGCACGATTTTCGGGCTGTTAAAACCCGACACTGGCACGGCTGAAATTGAAGGTATCGACGTTGCCATCGACCCGATTGGCGCTAAGCAGCAGTTAGGCTTATTCCCCGACCCGTTCGGTCTGTATGAGCGCTTAACGCCGCGGGAATATATCCGTTACTTTGCCGAACTCAGCGGTTTATCCGCAAGCGATGCCAAGGCGGCCACCGACAATGTCATCGCCAAATTGCGCCTCGAAGATATCAGCGACCGCCGCTGTAAAGGCTTCTCCCAGGGGCAAAGAATGAAGACCGCCCTCGCCCAGGCCATAGTCCACAGCCCGAGCAATATTATCCTCGACGAGCCAACCCGTGGACTCGATGTCATGAGCACTCGTTTGCTGCGCGACATTCTTATCGACCTTAAGAATCAAGGGCATTGTGTGCTGTTTTCCAGCCATGTGATGCAGGAAGTCGCGGCATTGTGCGACCAAGTGATCGTGATGGCGCAGGGCCGAGTGGTCGCCATCGGCAGCCCTGAACAGCTCTGCGCGCAAACGGGTAAGTCCTCACTCGAAGATGCCTTTATCCAGCTGATCGGCACCGATGAGGGGATTGCCGCATGATGACTCACAGCATTAACGCTCACACAAATTGCGATAACGCCTGCTTCGACCTCATGGCGAACAGACAAACTTGGGATAAGGAATAATCATGAACAAAATCATCGCAATGGTTCGCAAGGAACTGATAGACGCCGCCCGCGATAAACGCTCTGTGATGGCGGGCCTCTACTACGCCATCGGCACGCCGCTGATCATGTGTGGCCTGTTTATGGTGCTTATCGGCCAACTGACCAGCCCGGACGATCTCAAAATCAGCATCACTAACCCCGACAAAGCACCTGACTTAGTGAGATTTTTGTCCAACAAGGGCATTACCCAAGGTGAAGCTGGCGCTAAGGATCTGAAAGCCATCGAGCTGATTATCAGCCCCGACTATGCCAAGCAGATGAACCAAGGCAAAGGCGCCGAAATCACTATCGTGGCCGATAACTCAGAGGAAAAACTGCAAAACTCGATTCGTCGCTTAGAGAAACAGTTGCAGGCCTACAGCGCCGAAATGGGCAGCCTACGCTTAATCGCCCGTGGCATCGACCCTCGAGTGGTGCAGCCACTGAAAGTGAATGTGCATGACCAAGCCACGACCGACTCTAAGGGCGGGATGATTTTAGGCATCGCCATTTTCACTATGATTTATTCAGTGTTTATCTCGGGGATGAATCTGGCCATCGACACCAGCGCCGGTGAGCGTGAGCGCAACTCCTTGGCATTGTTACTCAGCCATCCGCTGACCACACGCCAGTTAGTGCTCTCGAAAATCATCGCCGTCGGCCTGTTTGCCCTGCTCGGCTTAGTGTTGATTTTACTGGTGTCTAAGGTCGCCTATACCTTCGTGCCTTGGCAGGAACTCGGCTTTAGCGTCAGCATCACCAATGAGTTTATGGCGCTAATGCTGCTGGTCGGTATTCCCGTCGCGCTGATGGCCGCCTGTCTGCAATTGTTTGTGTCCTTTATGGCCAAAACCTTTAAGGAAGCCCAGTCCTACCTGACCATGGTGTTGTTTGTGCCCTTGGCGCTATCGATGGCGGCCAGCTACAACATAGCGCCGGACATTCTGCAATGGTTGCCCGTCTCCGGTCAGCAACAGGCGCTGATGGACTTTATCAAAGGTAAGGACATGAGCATGCTGCAACTGCTGGTATCGACGCTCGACACCCTAGCCATCGCCCTCGTCTTGGCGCTTGGTATGGAAAAATCCTTAAAGAGTGAAAAAGTGGTCTTCGGCTTATAACACTATCGACCCAAGGGCACTGTACGCCCTTGGGTTAAAGAGGTCAGTTATGGAAAACGAATATGTGCTGATGGTGATCATGGTGACTTTTGTGGTGAGCGTGAGTGCCACAGAAATGTTTAAGCATTATCTAAAAATCCGCCAACTGGGCGGCGGCAACGAGCGACAGCTTGAGGATAAACTCACGCAACTGAGTTTACAGAATCAAGTGCTTACCGAGCGTGTGCAAGTACTGGAGCGCATAGTGACAGACGCAGAGAACGACACTGCCAAGACATCTCTGGCGCAACAGATTGACGCGCTGAAATAGCCATTAATGCAGTTCGGCCTCGCAGCAGTTGTCGCTATCAAACTCATATTGCTGAGTATTAAAGCGCTGCCTGTAGGCCCTCGGGGTTAAGCTCGTTAGCTGAATGAATAATTTGCGAAACGAGCTGACATCCTCATAACCCACACGGGTGACCACTTCCTCTAAGCCTAGACTGGTCGTTTCCAATAGACGTTTTGCCTCATCCACCCGCAGACGCTGCACATAACTGGCCGGAGTCTCGTTTAACGCCTTTTTAAAGCGGCGAATAAGGGTGCGCTTACCTAAAGCAAATTTATCAGCAATATCATCCAGTAACAGGGGTTCGGTTAAATGATGCTGCATCCATTGCTGCACATTCCAAATCACCTCGTCCTTATGGCTCGACGTCATCAGATCCATGGTCATAAAGGGTTGTTGGGATTGGCGATTAGGATCAATCAGCAGGATTTTTGCCATCTGGCTTGCTAACTGCTCACCCACCAAAATGTGCACTAAATGCAGGGCGAGGCTCATATTCGAGGTCGTCGCCCCTGCGGTATGCAGATGGCCGTCGGACACCACCAGCTTGTCCATCCGCAGGTTCACCTTGGCAAAATGTCGCTGAAACATCTCATTCAGCCACCAGACAGTCGTCGCCTCGCGTCCGTCCAGCAGGCCGGAGGCCGCTAAAATCAAGGTGCCAGAGCAATAGGCTGCCAATGGTTTACCTGAGGCAGCAAATAGCCTTAACGGTTCAAATAAGAATTCAAAATCATTGAGATAGGTTTGGAATTCGTTCTTGTTAGTCACCATGGCCGAAGCCAAAATCACCGCATCGGAGTGCAGAATATCACTCGGGGTATTAAGCCCAACGGCAGGCACTTTAATACCTTGATTCGTTAGGATATCACCGCCATGACTCGACACCACTTGGCACTCAAACAAGTCTTGTTCGGCCTGTGGATTGACTCGCCGCCAATAGGTATTGCAGAAACTAAACACATCGAGAAAACCAATAATCCCGCTGGCAACCGTATTATCCGTCGCCAAAATAGTGATCCTTCTCATCCCAATGCCCTCCCCAGCCTCATCATGCATTGAGTCTAGCGCACTGGCCAAAAATGTCACTACTCACCCTAAAACTGTCAATAACGACACTTCAAACCCAATATGGGAGTTTTTAGACTGTGCTTAAATCTCCAGCACACAGGACGACACTATGACACAGCGCACCCTCAGCCAGTTTAAACGCCTGCTGGCCTTTGGCTTACTCAGCCTCATTTGGGCACTCTTGCTCTGGTTAAACTTCAGCATTGCACCCAATGCCTTCGCGCATTTTGTGGCTATCCCAGTGCTGTTTATCGCGACGGGCGTGTCGGCGCTGCTAATCACCAGCAAGCCACCAACTCCGAACAAGCCAATAAAAAACCCAAGCTAGGCTTGGGTTTATGTCATCTTGCTGTGCGGCGCGTTATTTTGCCTTAGGCCTAAAAGGCTTAATCACGGCTTCGTTACACTCGAGGTACGGCCCTTCCATCAGGTCGATGCAGTAAGGGATGGCGGGGAACACCGCATCTAAACATTCGCGGATAGATTTTGGCTTGCCCGGCAGGTTCACAATTAAGGAATCCCCTCGCAAGCCCGCAGTTTGGCGCGAGAGAATCGCCGTCGGTACAAACTTTAACGACTCGGCGCGCATCAACTCGCCAAAGCCCGGCATCATGCGATCGCACACGGCCTCAGTCGCCTCTGGCGTAACATCACGCTTGGCTGGGCCAGTGCCGCCCGTGGTCACAATCAAGCAGCAATCCTGCTCATCGGCCATCTTGATCAGGGTCGCTTCAATCACATCCTGCTCGTCGGGGATCACTTGATAAATCGGCTCCCACTCGCTGGTGAGGTAATCATTGAGGGTGTCGATAATGGCCTTGCCCGAGATATCCTCATAAATCCCCGCACTGGCACGATCGCTTACCGTAACAATCCCGATTTTTGCTTTGCTCATAGGAAATCCCCAATCATGTTGAAATAAAACCAATCGACCGAAAGCAGAGGAGAAACCTATGCTCCTTCGACTATAAGCCGCAGCTAAAATAGCATAAATGCTCGACTAATGGGGCAAGTAAAACGTGATGAAGTTCGCGCAATAGGCTCGAAAAAAAGCTAAGGCAAGCAATCACTCACCTCAGCTTGATGGTTTGCAGGAAGTGTTAACTCACCTGTGACAATGTGGGCAAGGCAGGGAAAGCGCCCTTCTGCCCACAGGTTACGGCGCCGCAACGCACCGCAAACTCAATCGCCTTGCGCAACTGTGTCTGACATGCGAGTCGATGTTTTAAGGTTAGATGCTCGAGATCAAACGCTAACTCAGAACCTAGCGCAAACAAAAAACCCGCCATAAAGCTGTCGCCCGCCGCCGTGGTATCAACGGCTTTAATTTGTGGGACTGGCACGCTAAATCGTTCATTCACTGTGATGCATTGCACTGGATTGGCGCCGTCAGTAATCAGAATAACTTCAACACCTTGCGCCAAACAAAACTGCAAATAATCTTCAAAACTCTTATTCCGCGTTAACGCTAAATACTCAGCCTCTTCACGGCTCATTTTCAGCACTTGTGTGTAACGAAAACACTGCTCAACCCGCTCAGCAAGCAATGCGGTATCGGGCCAGAGCGATAAGCGCAAATTAACATCAAAACTCACTATCTTATTGAATGAATTCGCACAACGAGCGCCATAGAGACTCGCGTTAAAAATGCTCGCTTCGGTAAAGGTATTGGAGCAGAGATGGAAAATATCCATCTGTTGCCATGGAATGGCATCAAAATGGCGCTGACTATAGCAAAGATCGGCAGTCCCTTGGCGGTTAAACTCAAAGGTCCGTTCGCCATGCTCATCCAAATTAACCACCACAGTCGCCGTTGGCGCCTCCGGCACTTGGGTCAAGTAATCCGTTACAACCCCTTCATTCGCTAGGGCTTGTTTTAACATAGCCCCATAATCATCGGTGCTGATGCCGCCGGCAAAGTAACTCTTGCCCCCCAGTTTGGCATAACCCACAGCCACGTTTGCAGGCGCGCCGCCCGCAATGGCTTGATGGGACTTGCCGCTAATATCTGTGGGCAATAAATCCACTAACACCTCACCGAAACTGAGTAATACCGTCATATGGATCCCTTTATGTCTCTAATGGTTAAGCAAAAAGCCCATGCTTGATGGGCCTTTTAAATTGTTGGTTTTAAGCCTCAAACCCGCCGGAGTTAAAACTCGTATCTCAAGGTTGCACTCGTGGTTCTGCCATTAATGGTGCGAGCACGGATAATATTGTTATCAGGAATCGAACCCTCTTCAGCTTCGGTGATACCCGTGGCGTCAAACAGGTTGTTGACGTTTAACGAGACGCTTAAGGCCTGAGTCAAGTTGTAGGTTGCAAAGGCATTGACCTGATTGTAACCATCAAACTTGAGATCATTATTATCCTGTGCATAGGAGTCAGTGGTACCAATCAGGTTGATGCCCACTGAGCCTTGGTCAAAGTTATAACGGCCCATCAGCGAGTAGATAAAGTCGGCCTGTCTTCTTGGGGTATTCCCCACAACGTCTGGCGTTAACGCATCCTTGGCAATTTCAGCGTCGGTCCAAGTGACATTGCCCCTAAAATCGAAGTCACCGATAAAATAGGCCGATTCAATTTCAATACCTTTGGCTTTGTACTTACGGTCGAAGAAACGCTGACTGGTCGCCTCGAAGTTTTGCTCTTCGGTCTCTGAATAGAAAGCGGTCGCGAACACAGATAAATCATCGTAACGGTACTTAACGCCTAACTCATATTGATCCACATTATCGACAGCGTCTTCTTTTGCCACTGAACCATCGGCACGAACCTTACCAAATAACAGGCGATCCGCATTGGCGCGGCCACCATGACTCAAGCGACCAAAGGCGGCTAAATCACTGTCAAACTGATAATTTGCGCCGAGTGAATAGGAGGTGTAGCTCCAGTCATAATTCACAGGTTGCGGATTGGCATTATCGATAGAAGAGACGCTCTGCTCAGGAATAGAGATAACGCCATCCAAGTTCATATCCACTTGCGATTGCACATTACCTGCGTAGTAACCACTGGCATCACCGCTGTCGTACCGCACACTGGCATCCAGCGACAAATCCCCAAAGCTTGACGCTACCGCAAGATAAGGCGCCTTAATGTTGTATTCGGTATCGTAATTACGTTGGCAACAGTTGCCCCAATAAGGCACACCATAGCCGTAGAGCCCAGCATCGGAATAGGCGGTACCATCGGCGGCCACCACATCGAGCAATGCGGCGTTATCCCCTTTGACTTCCATCAGATAGGAGTTCCACATCCAGGTCATATTGATATTTTGGGTGGCATTGTAATAACCCAGAGTAACGCTGGTATCGTCAAAAGTTTTCGTTAATTTTAAGTCGTTTACGATTGAGCCAAAGTCATTCATCTTGACGTCGAAGGTATGGATACGCATGGCGAGTCCATCCATAGGATTGCCCGCATCGGGACCATTGGCATAAATCAACTTGGCGCCAGTGCCGGCAATACTGGCCGCAATGTCGGCTCCATTAGCCACTTCGGCAGGGAATGGCGCCATAAAATTACCGCTCACATCCGAGAAACGGAAACGGTTTTCGACTTGCCAATCATTGCCCAAATCAAAAGACGCTTCTAATCCCACAGAGTTAACCTCAGGATTCATACCATCGCGCATATCACCACGACGACGCTCACCATCGGCACCTAAACTCAGGGTTGAGAGGAAATAAGCTGATTGAATGGCATCGGATTTCGCATTAAAACCTGGGACAGAACTACCGTCCGAATACATTGGCATGGGTAAGTAGCCAATACTCTTATCATCTAAGTGTTTAAAATAAAGACGAACATAGCCACTATCGAACTCTTTGGTAATGTTGGCTTTTACCTGGCCGCCCTTGTTGGCATCATAACCAGCTTGGCGAGGACCTTCGCCAGTCCGCACAAATCCCCCCACATGGAAACGCAGGCTGTCATTGATACTCGTGCCATATTCAAAGTCGGTGCGGAAGGTATCGTAGTCCAAGCCAAAGGTGGTAGACACGCTGCCAGCATCCGAGCTACCAGTTTTACTGATCACGTTAATAATACCGCCGGGAGCATTACTGGCCGCAGTAGACGCCGAACCACCGCGAATCGATTCAATGGTTTGCACTGTAGAATCTAAGCGTAAGAAGATATCCGCATTACCAAAGGCAATATCGCCAAACTGCAGAATAGGTAATCCATCTTCTTGGATTTGAAGAAACTTAGCACCGCCCGATGCCACAGGTAAGCCACGGACAGCAATGTTAGCGTTACCTTCACCACCCGTTGATTCCACCTTCATCCCCGGAATGATCCGGAATGCTTCGGCAGATGAACGGGGAGTACTAACCTCCAACTCGGCGAGTGATACGCTGCTAACTGACACGCTCGAGTCCATGACGCGGGTACCACGAGCAACGCCCGTAACGGTAATACGCTCGAGGCCTAACGCATCTTTCTTGGTTTCTTCCTGCGCGGGTGCATCGGCAGCCCAAAGCTGAGAACTCACCAAGACGGCGATGGTACTTAACAAGAATTGTTGTGATGTGCGATTTATCATTTTTATGTCCCCACCCATATTTTGAGAAGCTGCCTATATCTCCCCACGGCAACTTCTACTGAATTGTTGTTAATCGATTAGTGAGTCTTGTTTGGTTCCCAAAAACATCTTAATCGATTAAGTTAACAAGTTAGCAACTAAATAACAAAAAGCAAGTGCGTTTTTTGTACAAGCCAACAAACTTAAAGTGGGAACAGCTGGCAATTAATTGATTAATCGAAAAAATGTGACAGAAAAAATTTTTCTGTCACATTTCAATTCAAGCGGTTTCACGGCTTAACAGAGCTTGAGAAGGATCTTTAATCAGATTAACCCCCGCTAACAGGCACAACAAAACGGCAAACCCGGTTGCGAGGTAAAAGCCATACTTCACATGGCCGAAAATATCCCCAACTAACCCCATGCACAGGGGAGCCAACGCCGCAGAAACCGCGGTAAAAAACAGGATAACTCCAGCCACAGAGCCGTGCTGTGCCACGGGGAAACAACTGATCCCCTTGGAGTTTAAAGTGGGATACATCATTGACATAAACAGCCCAGAGAGGGGCAAGAGAATAACTGCGGCCTCAACGCCATAGAGCATAGAGCCGAGGTAGCAAATGCTGATCGCTAAGCTAAACCAGAACATAACCTGTTGCCACGAAAAGTGATTTAGTATCCACCCTCCCAAAAACCGTCCACCCGCTCGCAGGGTAAAAAAGATGGTCAAGGCATAGGCCGCAAGTACTGTGTAATCCCCCTGATACTCTTGCAGCAAGCTAGGCATCCATACATAAATCGCCACTTCGGTGGCCACATACAAACCAATAGCAAGGGAAAAACCTAATGCATAAGGATTTTTCATCATACTGAAGGTATTCGTCAGATTAATTGTTTCCGTTGAAGATCGCTTAACCTGCGGATAATCGGCCCTAAATGCTAACCAACAGAGCAGCAGACAAAACACACCCGCCCCAAAATACAAATACTTCCATGACACACCACTGATAAGCAGATAGCTGACAATGGCTGGCCCCACCATGGCGCCGACCCCAAAAAATCCTTCGACCGTATTCATGGTGCTGGAATGCTGTTTTGTCGACCGAGAAATATCACCGATCAGGGCTAAGGCCCCGGTTTTAAATACCCCTATTGCCAAGCCCACCAAGGCCAATAGCAGCAGGAAATAATAAAACGACTCCCCAAGCGCAAATAAAAAACAGGCAATGGCGAACAACAACAGCCCTAATAAAATGGTTAGTTTACGCCCTATTTTATCCGCCAAAAAACCGAGGAATAGACCACTTATTGCAATAAAAATCATCGGCATATAATGAAAGGCGCTCGCCTGTGATAAAGAGAGGCCAAACTCAGAAATGAGCTGAGGAATGATCACGCCCACGGCATCTGAGGTCATAGCGAACATAAAAAACATTAAATACGTCAACACTCTAATTCGAGTGTGATGGCGATTTTCTGCAGAATTTGAATCACTTACCATACTGTTTCACCTTATCGTTATCGCGCTAAATCCCCTTTGAAGCTAGCTAAGCCCCAAACAGCTTTAGGCATTATTTATGTACAGCAGTGAGTTAATCCCCCCAAAACCAAGACTAACTCAAAAATCTAACAAACCACTTGAATAATGTTTCACATTGGTTAAATATACAACTTAATCGATTAAGTTTGTTTGTGCAATTTATAAATAACCGCCAGCAAACTTTACTCTGGGAAGGCTACTCAAGCGTGGGCAAAGTATGAAAAATCAAGTGCAATTGATCACCTATGTCGATCGGATAACCGGTGCCGGACTCAAACAACTCAAAGCCTTACTCGATAATGAGTTAGATGGTTTATTTGGGGGCGTTCATCTACTGCCCTTTTACTATCCCATCGATGGCAGCGATGCGGGGTTTGATCCCATAGACCATGTACAAGTGGACTCACGCTTAGGTGATTGGGACGATGTCAAAAACATAGGCGAAGCGTTCGACATCATGGCCGACTTGATCGTTAACCACATGTCCGCAGAATCTCCCGAGTTTAAAGATGTGCTCAAGCATGGCAAACAATCGGTTTACTGGGATTTATTCCTGACCAAGGACAAGGTATTCCCTGAGGGATTAAGTGAACAGGATCAAAAAGCTATCTATCGCCCCCGCCCAGGGAGCTGCTTTAGCACTTACACCTTAGCGGATGGTTCAACGGAAGAATTTTGGACCACCTTTACCCGTAACCAGATCGATATCGATGTTAACTCAGCTGCAGGTAAGGATTATTTAAACCGCGTATTGGCGCGATTTAACCACAGCAAAGTCAATTTAATCCGCTTAGATGCCGCAGGGTATGCAATCAAAAAGCCCGGTACTAGCTGCTTTATGATTGAGGAATCCTTCGAGTTTGTGGATAAATTAGCGAAGCAAGCTAATGAGTTAGGTATGACAACCCTAGCCGAAATCCACTCCCATCATATGACGCAAATCGATATCGCCAAACGAGTGGACATGGTTTACGACTTCGCCCTGCCACCGCTCATCCTGCACACGCTGTTTAGCCAAGATTGTAGCGCCCTGAGTCACTGGCTAGACATGGCCCCTCGCAACTGCATCACAGTACTCGATACCCACGATGGCATTGGTATTATCGATGTCGGCCCAATGGATGGCTTACGCGGATTATTGGACGAAAAACAAATCGATAATCTGGTCGAAACCATACACGGCAACAGTCAAGGCGAGAGTCTACAAGCCACAGGGGCGGCCGCCAGCAATGTCGATTTGTATCAAATCAACTGCACTTATTACGATGCCCTAGGGCAAAATGATCTAGATTACTTGATGGCGCGAGCAATTCAGTTTTTCGCACCGGGTATTCCGCAGGTCTACTACACAGGCCTGCTTGCCATACCAAACGACATGACGTTGCTGAATCAAACCCACGTCGGCCGAGACATTAATCGCCCCTATTTAAACCGGGAAAAAGTGCAACAAGCCCTGCAAAAACCTGTGGTTAAAGCCCTCATCCAATTGATTAAACTGCGTAATAAGAGCGCAGCATTCAATGGCCGCTTTTCGATGGCAGCAAGTGGAAAAACACTAACTCTCACATGGTCTGCACAAAATGCATCGGCCAGTCTTAGTCTCGACTTTGCCCATAAACAAGGGCTGATCACCCTACTTGATGAGCAAGGCATCGAAACCCAAATCGCATTAGCAGACCTGCTCACTCAAGCACAGGCCTAATGCAGAACAAAAACAAAAGGCGCTTAATTAGCGCCTTTTGCATATAAAACTGATTGTATTAACAGCTTTTGCCTAAACGTAGTTCATACCCTAATACCTGAGCATGCACGGCATCGTCGATAAACATCTGCGCCGCCATTTGGCCTTTTTGTTCCGAGTATTGGTAAACCGTGGTCAGTGGTGGATTCGAGCGAGTCGCCTCATCAATACCATCAAATCCCACGACACGAATATCCTCCGGAATCGCTAATCCCATGGCCTGCGCCTCACCCAGCACGCTGAGGGCAATTAAGTCGCTCATGCATAAAAATACATTGGGTCTTGGGGTTGAGTTTAATGCCTCCTTGGCCGCAATCCGCGCATACTCCGCATTACTTTCCGGAATATTCCAAATCCGATCATTACCAAGGGTGACACCCGTTTCCTCAATCGCCTGTAAATATCCCTGCAACCTCTGGTGCGCAATCGACATATCGATTTCGAGCAAATTCAAATCGTAAACTCGGCAGGTTAAATGGGTATCGAGTAGCCTCAATCCCAATATTGCAACTTGATCGGTGGGAGATTTTAACGCCAATTTTGCCACCTCATAGGCGGCTAACTTATTGTCAATGCTGACAGAGGCGTTGCGGTGGATATCAAAATCCACAGTAACCACCTTCTTCTTAACCTGTTTTAATTGCTCGGCGAGCAAGGCATTGCGCGGGCGACCATAACAAATAAACCCATCCACAAAATCGGCCACCGCATTCACACTGTCGGAGCTGCCAGAAAATAGCAGTAAGTTGAGTTTTTCCCGCTCCAATACCGAAGCCACCCCCTTCATAAACTTACTGGCGACAGGATCGGACACCATATATTCAACACTATCGGACAGTACCAGCGCGACGGTATCAAATTTGCCCCTACGTAGGGACTGCGCCGCCTTATTTGGGCCAAAATACCCCAGTTTAGAGCAGGCGGCTAAAATCTCGTTGCGACGTTTTTCCGATAGCTGATCGGGACGATTAAAAGCATTAGAAACAGTGGCGTTAGAGACACCTAGCTCGTTTGCTATGCTCTTTAAGGTCCAGTTTTTAGTTGTCATGCAGAATTCCTGGCAAAGAATGGGGTCACAGCGGAAGCTAACCTACCGCAAATACTACACAGCTTAAATCCGTCGTGCACCAACAAATCTACTCATGATCCCTAAGCGCAGTCGCAGGCGACAAATAACCCACAATCGCCGAGCTGAGCGCCACCAGTGCCGCCGCGATAAAACCCCATTGGAAAGCGTGATGCACAACCTCTATGGGTAACTGCTTTATTGCCGCAATTCCCACCTGTGCCCCGTCGAGCGGCAATAAGCCATATAGCAACAGACTGAATAAAGCCGTACCAATTGCCGCGCCCATGGAACGACTCAAGGACACCATAGCGGTGATTTGGCTTAAACGCGCCTTGCCCGACACGCTCTGCACCACTAGCTGCACGCTGGGCATCACAGTCCCTAAACCAATGCCCACCAGCACACCTAAAGCACCGATAAGATTCGCATTCGGCGGCACTAAACCGATTAAGAGCAAACCGATAAAGGCCAAGCCCATGCCGAAGGTCGGCAACCATTTAGGCGCCACATCCCGACTCAACAGCCTGCCAGCGATGGTGGAGCCCGTCACAATGCCAAAGGTCATTGGCATCAGCAGCAAGCCCGTTTTGGCCGGATTGGTGTGCAGACCGACCTGCAAGTAAATGGGTAAAAAGAAGATCATCGCAAACAGGCAGGCGGCAAACAGCGCGGCCGTGAAGAGCGGCATATAAATGGCTTTATTGGCGAGTAAATCCAGCGGTAAGAAAGGACTCTCACGCCGACGTTCCCACCACAACAGCACAAGGGCACCCACACAGATAAATCCCATAAAGCCTAAGCTTGTGGCCGATAGCCAAGCAAAGTCTTGCCCCGCCACGGACAACCAATACAGCAGCGCTGTGATGATCGTGGGAAATAACAGTACGCCGAGTAAGTCAAACCGCCCTTGCCGCACCGGTTTAACACTCTGTTTATGCAGGCGATTAAGCCGCCAAACCGCCAGCATGACCAAAGGAATATTCGCCCAAAATAACCAGTGCCAAGAATAGGCATGCACCACAAAGCCACCAATCACAGGGCCGCCAACACTGGCGAGGGTAAACATAGCGGCAAAATAGCCCTGAAAACGTGCCCTTTGCCGTATAGGCACCAATTCCCCCACAAGGGATTGGGACAGACTCATCAGCCCGCCACCACCGAGGCCTTGGAGGATCCGGCCAGCAATCATATGGTCCATAGTCCCAGCACTGGCGGAAACAATTGAACCCAACGCAAACACCACTAAGGCGATCATCAGAATTTTAGCGCGGCCATAGTTATCCCCTAGCCAGCCGTAAATAGGCACACTGGCCGCCATCGCCAGCATATAACCGATAGTGATCCACGAGGCTTGCCTGAGGCCGCCAAGATCTTCCACTATCGCTGGGGTGGCGGTAGCGAGTAAGGTTTGATCGACCGCCGCCAGAAACATGGGTAAGAATACGGCGGAGAAAATCGCCAGAAAAACCGAGGTGGGCAGAGGCTCATGAGGGGACGAAGCAGACGCTGGGGTCATAGAGTCTCCACCTGTGATTAAGGCTTAAATTCGCCTTGCATTCCAATACTTTGATGCCCAATAACTGTTTAGCAGGCTCGAAATTTTCACCCCTTGGCTCGTCGAGACATGGAGAAAATTATTCCCGCCCACATAAATGCCGACATGGTGCGTGCTCCAACCCGTTTTGAAAAACACTAAGTCGCCTTTACGCAGTTGGTCCCGCGCCACGGGTTTGCCGAGGGCTTGCTGTTCTTCCACTGTGCGCGGCAGAGTCATGCCCAACATCTTTTGATAAGCGACCGACACAAAGGCCGAGCAATCGATGCCTTTCTTAGTGCCGCCACCTAGGCGATAGGGTACGCCGCGCCATTCGGAATGGAAATCGGCGATATTGCTATCGTTCCAAACGGAGACAGGTTCAACTTGCTTCACCACAGGCTTAGGTTCTGGCGCGCTCGCACAGGCGCCAAGACCTAAGGCTAAGATAACTATCAGTAATCGTTTCATTAGCGTAAAACTCATCGCAGGCAATTCTTGCGTAATATCGGGTGCTATCAAAGCGATAACGAAAATATCGTGAAAAAACCGATGGTAACAGCCTAAGCTAATCCCAAGCTTAAAACTATAACGCCGTCCACAATAAACGAATACCCACCAGCACCATTAAAATCAAGATGATGCGTTTAAACAACCTATCGCTGATCTTATCTTGGATCGCCAACCCCAGTTTTACGCCTAACCAAGCCAGAGGCGCAAGTAATAGCGAAATCAGAATGTTACCTTGGTTAATTTGCCCGAGCAGACTGTAAGGTACCAACTTAACCAGATTCACCACCGCAAAAAATACCACTGCCGTGGCTAAAAACTCTGGCTTGGCCAAGCGTAACGGCAGCAAATAGGCATTCAGTGGTGGCCCGCCCGCATGGGCCACAAAGCTGGTAAAGCCTGCGGTTAAGCCACAAAGCCGCCCCACGAGTGGCGAAGGCTTAGCTTGGGTTTTATCCCCTAATATCAAGCCATAAAGACCAAAACCTAAGGAAACACAGCCTAAAATCGCCCGTAAATAATCTTCGTTTAAGCGGTCGAACAACCAATAGGCCATGCCTATGCCCACAATCGCCGCGGGTAAAAGGATCCATAATTGGCGAGGGTTATGTTGGCCCCACCAGGAGCGAACACTTAAAAAATCCATATAAATCAGCAATGGCAACATGATTGCCGCCGCGGTTGCCGGGCTAATGGCCAGCGCTAACAGGGGCACGGTCAAGCCACCGACGCCGCCGGCAAAACCTGATTTAGAGATCCCAGTGATCAACACCGCTGGAATCGCCACCAGCCAAAAAACAGGGTCTGTTAACATCAACACATCCTGAATAACGCTTTATGGCTATCAAGTTACCTGTTGTTGGCGCGATAAAAAATGCTTCTACAAAGATTTTTAGCTACTAAAAATCTCAGAGCTCAAAAACATATAACCTCACAAGCAGATTAAAAAACATACACCCTTTACTTTTGCAGTCTTAATATTTGAAATAGATTGCATGATTTATATTTAAAATTGATAACCTAACATCATTTCATTACAATTCAGCCGCATAAGTATGAAGAAGTTACACACATCTTTAAACTTTAACCAGTAGATAAATGGAATTGCCAAGCTCGTAATAGAACATAATTTGTTCAATCATCTTATCTGGGTAATCCTGCCTTATTATCTACGCCCTTCTAAGCTGTTATATCGCACACCCAATAGTGTGCCTCGAACCTTAATATAAGGATTATATTGTGTTCAAAAATACTGCAAAATTTTTTGTTATTTTTTCCGTTTTATTTCTTTCAGGTTGTGCACAAGTCTTAACTGCCGAACAATCGGCCCCTGAGATCAATTTCAGTGCAGCAGAAAAACCACTCACAATCGCGGTTATCGACAAACGTGAATACGTAATTGATAATGACAAAACACCAGCTTTTGAAGGACTTATTCGCAGTGGCTTTGGTATCCCCTACTCTTATAACACTCCCACAAATGAGGCAATGTCTGTTTACCTATCCAACAGACTTGTCGCAGGTTTCAATAAGAAAGGAATTAAGGCTGAATCAGTTGAAACCTCACCTAAGATGAGTATCGATGCAGCGGTTACCCAAGTCAGCAATAAGGGTAATAAATCGATTATTTTCATTTTAAATGAGTGGAAATATGATTATCACACATTATCAGATAATTCGTGGTACAACCTTGACCTGATGATCATTGATGAAAATGGCACAGAGAAACTCGTCAAAAACTTCACTGGTGAAAATGATATTCCTGAAGGCGTAATCGTAAATGAAATGCAACTAATTTATAAACAACGCTTCGAAGCTATATTTAAAGATGCTGAAGTAATTCAGGCCTTAAATCTATAATTTTCACTTCAATTGACATTAAAAGTCCGCAGCTATTTGGCTGCGGATTTTTGTTTGAGCTCTTGGCTAAGAGGGCAAAGTGTTTGTGCTTACGCCGATTCAGTCGCCATGTTCACTAAGTGGGTTGTGCTCTTGGTCGCTTTCTTGGCTGATGCTGGAGTTTTAGGTTCTGGCAAACGTATGGTTAATGACATCACTAACGCCACCACCAGCAGCACTAGAATCACGTTGAAGGTCGCGATAAAGCCACCGAATAACGAGGCGACAATCGAACCTATAATGCTGCCTATACCAAAACCTAAGTAGATAACACCATAATTTTTAGTCAGGTTATTCAGGCCGAAGAAGTCACTCACCAATGAGGGATAAACAGTAATAGTGCCACCAAAACTAAAGGCAACGCAGGCGACCGCGACGAAGAACAAGTTAGCATTCAAAGGTACAAACAACAGTAACACCATACCGACTAAGGTGATGATCTGCGCCAGCGAAATGACCCGAATACGAGGGATTTTGTCCGACAGAATACCCAGCACCAAGCGACCACAGAGGTTCGCCATCGCAATGACAGCAACCGCATTGGCGGCGACTAGTACGGGCAAGTCGACCATCTTCTCGCCGATATCTTTCGCCACACCAATCACATATAAACCACTCATACAGGCCGATAGGAACATCAGCGCCAACATCCAGTATTGTGGCTTACTCATGGCTTCTGCGAGGGTGAAGTCGCGGCTTTCGGCTTGCTGACTTGCGGCGGATTGTGCTGGCGCATCTTTCATCAACATGCCGCCACACAAAACTAGCGCCATGGCGATTAGGCCCCACAGTTGGAAGGTAGTTTCAAGGCCTGTGTTTTCGAGTAACAACATGTTGATGTACTTGAATCCGAGACTACCTAGACCATAAGCACCAATCGCTAATGCCGAAATCAGCCCTTTGCGTTCGGGGAACCACTTCACGCAGTTAGACAAGGTCATCAAGTAGCCAGTGCCATCGGCAAAGCCCACTAAAATCCCGGCACACAGGTAAAGCATCATCAAGTTACTGGCTTGGGCTGTGAGTAAGAATCCCAACCCGAGTAACACACCTGCACCTAAGGTGACATTACGCACGCCGAAGCGTTCCTGTAATTTACCCGCCATGGAAGAAGCCACGGCCAAAGACAAACTCAGTAAACCAAACACAAATGCCACTTGGCTAACGGGTTCATCGAGCTTTGCAGCCAATTGCGCATTGAACAGGCTCCAAGTGTAAACAGAGCCGAGTGCAAACTGGGTGATAATAGTACCAACTAAGGTCAGGTACCGAGTACGGTTCATCTCTTTAGTCATGATGCATCTCGCTTTAGGGGATCAGGAATTGAGTCCACTATAAGAGAGATGCAATTGGCGCCGATCAATTAAGGCATGAAATACAGATCTGCAGGAATGAATGACAATTACAGCCTCATCAGCTGTCGAAAAGCCTTAATATTACTACGGCTAACGGGCACCTCAAACGACAAATCATGCAAGCGGATCAGATAAGTGCTATTAAACCAGGGCACGATTTCGCGGATTTTGTTGATATTGACGCAATAGGAACGGTGGCAACGGAAAAAGCCCTCGGCGGGCAAGCGGCTGACAAACTCGCTGATGGTCATCTGCATCACATAGCGGTCGGTGCGGGTATACACATAGGTGAGTTTTTCATCGGCCTCGGCGTAATAAATTTGTTCGCAGGGCGTGACGATAATTCGCTCACCTTTGACTAAGTTGACGGTACGACTGGCGTTACTCGCAGCCTCATGCTGTGGCTTGGGTGCTTGTCGCCCAACTTGCTCAATTTTCTGCAATAAACTGATGATCCGCGGCTCATTGTAGGGCTTGAGAATATAATCGAAGGCTTCGAGTTCGAACGCTTCTACCGCAAATTCTTTATGGGCTGTGACAAACACCACATGGGGTGGATGGGTCGATTTATGCAGATTTTTCGCCAGCAATAGGCCATCGATAGACGGAATTTGGATATCCAAAAACACCACATCGACCTCATGATCCTGCAAATATTTAAAGGCTTCCAAGCCATCCTCAAAGCTTGCCACTATGTCTATCTCACTGTGGCTCTTTACTAAATACTCCAGCTCCTCACGGGCCAGATATTCATCTTCAACTATGATGGCTTTTAACATACTTGCGCCTCATTTTCTGGTAAATAAAAGCTAACTTCGGTCCCCGGATTTAGCCGTTTAAGCTGTAGCCCTTCACCGTACAATAACTTCACCCTCTGGTGCACATTCGTCAGTCCAATACTGCTGCTCTCGATACGACCGGCGGCGACACCATCAATTACCTCTTGGCTAATGCCATAACCCGTATCACGCACGGCCACCCGAATGCCAGCATCGAGTTTTTTCACCTCTATGGTCACTCTGCCCGGCGCACTACGCGGCTGAATGCCGTGCAAAATGGCGTTTTCCACCAGCGGCTGTAACAGGAGACAAGGCACACAAAAATGCACATCGTCGACATCGAATACCACTTCAAGCTTGTCGCCATAGCGCGCCTGCTCTATCGCCACATAATCGCGTACTTGTTTAACTTCTTCTTGGATATCAATCAGCTCATCGCCTTTGTCTAAGTTATAACGCAGATAATCGGCCAGATTGGCAATCAACTCCCGCGCCTGCTGTGGTCGAATGCGGATCAAAGAAGAAATCGCATTGAGGGCATTAAACAAAAAGTGTGGGTTAATCTTGCTCTGCAGTGCAGTGAACTCCGCCTTACGGGTCATCTCTTGCAGTTGCTCGATGCGCGACACCTCAATCTGGGTCGAAATCAACTGCGACAAGCCCACCGCCATCTCCCGCAGCGAGCTGGTAATCCGGTAGTTATTGCGATAATAAATCTTCAGCGTACCGCTTACCGTGCCGTTTTCGCGCAGCGGAATTATGATGACCGAATGAAAATCAGATAAATGATATTGGCGTAAGTCGTTGTTAATAATGTTTTGATCTAGCTCTATCGCCCTTTGCGTCATTTCACTAATGGCCTGATGACCATCAACCTCGTAGTAATCTTTACCAACGCCCATATAGGCTAATACATCGCGAGTATCGGTAATCGCCACGGCATCGGCATGGATTTCATTACGGATCACGGCGCACACTTGCTCTAAGGCTTGGCGATCAATTTTGCGGAAGAAAGGTAAGGTTTTGTTGGCAATATCCAGCGCGAGCTTGGCCTGCTTAGCGGCAATCAGTTCTTTTTCATCGTCGAGGTCTTGCACTAGCTTGATGATAAGTCCAATACACACAGTGCCTGCGATCATGGGATAGGCAATGTGACTCACTATCTCAACGCCTACCTCGTGTGGCTCTGTCAGCAGCCAAATCAACAACATGGTCAGTGTTTCGCACAACATGCCCGCCGCAATGCCATAAATCCACAACTTAGATTTGGGACATTTATAGTAAATCCAGGTCGCCATTAGACCGGCAATAATGCTGGCGATTAGACACGGGATAGAAGTATCGCCATCCATATCAATCAGATATCTATGTAGCCCCGACAGCACGCCTGCAGGAATACCAACCCAAGGGCCAAATAGAATCCCGCCGGAAATAATCGCGATAATCCGCACGTTAACCAGCGCACCTTCAACCTCAATGCCAGTATAAGTACTGAACACCGCAAATAAGCAAAATATCGCCGCCACAGAGACCAGCTCTGCGGGGGTGTGATTACGCTTTTGGAATAAACGCTGGAACGGTCGAGTGCGGGTTAAAAAGAACAGGGTCATCAGCATCAAGGCTGCCCGTTCAAATACCGCCAGTAACATCATTTGATTTTCGAGCACGCTTCCCCCTAAGCCATCGCGCTGAGTGACGACCTAATTCTACATGTGAATTCTATCTGTGTTAGTGTTAAACGGTACGCTGAATGGATTAAGGTTTAGGCTAGCAACGTCGCCGCCACACCAGTACCGATAGAAAATAGACACGATTTTACAGATCTGACTTAACGCCTGAAGGATAAAAATCACCGAGACTAACCCAGAACTCGCCCGCGATGCGGCTCGAGTAAAACATCAAACGCTAATGCCCCACATAAATACAGGCTTGCTAAAGTAAAGGACAGCAAAAACTCCCATACACGCGGGCTCAGTCACATATTCGCCTTTGAATGGGGTTAACAAAGTCTATCTAAGGACAATTTGCAAAACCCGTGGGAATGCCCAAAGCTAATACCTTCAGTGCGAATGTAAGATAGGATCAAAACCAGTTCAGCATGCCAGATAAACACTAACTAAGTGTGTCCTCACCAAGGAATAAGGAGCGAACATGAGTGAAGTTCAAGCACAGTTTTACGGCGGCCCAAGGGAATGCCCCGTCGAAGATGGGCGGATCCAAATCCAGCATATTGCTCCCAAAATCAGTGATGTGGGCGGGATACCCGTGGCGCGGGCGATTCCACAAAAACCGCGTCGACTCATAGGACCATGGTGTTTTCTGGATCATATTGGCCCAGTCACCGACGGCCCCTTAATGAATGTGGGCGAGCATCCCCATATTGGCCTTCAAACCTTCACTTGGATGCTGGAGGGGGAAATCATGCACAGGGACAGCCTAGGTAGCGCCCAAGTGATCCGCCCAAAGCAAGTCAATCTGATGACCGCTGGCCATGGTATCGCCCACACCGAAGAGTCCGTCGAAGGTCATCGCACTATGCATGCGGTGCAGCTATGGATTGCGCTGCCGCTGGAGCACAAAGACACAGCCCCTAGATTCGACCATTATCCCCAGCTGCCCACTTGGCAGGAGGCGGGCGTCGAATTCACCCTATTGATTGGCTCGTGGAAGGATAAGCAAGCGCCCACGCTGCACTTTTCACCAATCGTCGCGCTCGATATCTTCGCCGCAGAGGCGACACAACTGACGCTCAGGCTAGACCCGCGATTTGAATATGGCCTAATGCCCCTCGAGGGCCGATTCGATATCGACGACGAGGCCTTTGATAACAATAACCTCGCTTATCTTGGCATGCTGCGCGAGAGTGTGACGCTCGAGCTTCACCCTGGCGCACGTTTACTGCTGATTGGCGGCGCGCCCCTCGCCGACACCGTCAGTATTTGGTGGAATTTTGTCGGCCACAGTAAGGAAGATATCGCCAGCGCCCAAGCCGATTGGGAGGCCAAGTCCCCACGTTTTGCCACAGTGCCGGGTTATAACGGCAAACGCTTAATGCCGCCGACCATCCCTTGGTAACCCAAGCCTTTCATGCTTAGCGCGAGGTAATCAAGCAAGATTGCCTCGCGTAATGGCGGTATTTATAGCCCTTTTCTAATGTAAGACGGCGAGCAGAACCGCCAGCCTGATGTAAATGTCAGACAATGACCACACGCCAAGCCACAGAAAATTTTACGGATTTTTTACGCGCTATCACCATAGGCCTTTGCTAGAGTAGCCTTAACTTCAGCAACGCCTTAGCCGTTATGACTTTTGCAAACACAGCCTCCATCAACCAATACTTGCGCACGCATCCCGCGTTATTTACCGCCATGCTGTTAGTGATTGCTCTGCTCACTAGCTATTTGATTGATCACTTTTCAGGCTCGGCCATTGCCGTACTGCTTATCCTGCAATTAGCCGTGGTCGCCGTGGCCCTGCAATGCAGCGCCAACTACGCCTATTTTGTGGCCGTGTTTGGCGCCGTCAGTTTCAATTTTTTATTCACCACGCCGCGCTATTCGTTGCAGATGTTCAACGTCGAAGACATAGTCAATCTAAGCGTGTTTTTGCTGGTCGCCCTCACTAGCAGCAAGTTAGCCGAACATTACCGCCGCCAGCAGCAGGCACTCGAACAGGCACAGCTCAGAAACAGTATTTTACTCTCGGTCTCCCACGATTTACGCACGCCGCTTGCGACCATTATCGGCACCTTAACCACGCTGAAGGAATACCAAGCTAAACTCAGTCCTGAGCAAAACGAGGAGCTTATTGACTCGGCCGCCGCCGAGAGTCATCGCCTGCACCAATATATCGAAAACCTCTTGCAGGCGACCAAGTTACAACACGGTGCGCTCAAATTTAGCCTAGACGAAGCCAATCTACGCGAAGTGTTACAACGCACTATTGCCCGCTTTCAAACCGCGCAACCTAGGATCCAAATTCATAGTGAGCCAGAACTTCCGCCATTAATGATTTGTAGCTCTTTGATTGAACAGGCGATTTTCAATGTGCTCGACAATGCCCTGCGCTACTCGCCCGCAGAACTGCCTGTTACGGTAAATCTGTACCGCCACCAACAACTGCTGCGCATCGATATTCAAGACTTAGGACAGGGCATAGCGCCAGCCGACGCCGAGGCCATTTTCGAACTGTTCTATCGTCAACATCCCTCGACCGATGGCGGTGCGGGATTAGGCCTTGCGGTCGCCAAAGGCATTATTACCGCCCACAGGGGCAGCATCGGCGCCGAAAGCGTTGCCCAAGGCAGCCTGATCCGCATCGCCTTACCCATAACCACGGAGGCGGCATAAATGGCTTATAAGATCTTAGTGGTGGATGATGAGCCGCAAATCCATACCTTTATGCGGATCTCACTCGAAGCGGAAGGCTTTGAATACTTAAGCGCCACCAGCATAGCCACGGCGCTTAAACAATACCAAAGCCACCAGCCGCACCTTATTGTGCTCGACCTCGGCCTGCCCGATGGCGATGGTATCGAGTTGCTCCATGGGCTGCGCCAGCAGGATAAGACCCCAGTGCTGGTGCTCACCGCTCGCGATCAGGAGGAAGAAAAAATCCGTCTGCTCGAGGCTGGTGCTAACGATTATCTGAGTAAGCCCTTTGGCATCAGGGAATTAATCGTGCGTATCAAGGTATTAGTCCGTGATCTTGTGGATACCTCAAGCACCATCGATATGCTGCAATTTGGCCCGCTCACCCTACAAAAGAGCAGCCATCAATGCTGGCTGAATCAACAGGAAGTGGCGCTTACCAAGAAGGAATTTGCCCTGCTCGCCCAACTCATGTCCCACCCAGGGCAATTACTGAAACAGAGCGAACTGCTGCGCAATATTTGGGGCGAGACTCACCAGGAAGATAGCCACTATCTGCGGATTTTAGTCCGCCAACTGCGTAAAAAGCTTAACGACAGCGACGAACAACAACTGATCAAAACCGAGCCCGGCTTAGGGTATCGACTCACCGACCTCGGCCCGCCCTAGGCCAACTCGCCTCACTCTTTAGCTCAACCACAAAAGGATATGAAATGGCACATTTTACTGTCATCGGATTAGGCCGCTTCGGCGTTGCCGCGAGCCTCGAACTCATCCACTTAGGCCACACGGTTACCGGTGTCGATAGCGACCCAAAAATCGTTGAAAAATATGTAGAAAGTCTTACCGAAGCGGTGATTTGCGACTGCGCCGATGAGGCGTCGCTGCGCGAACTCGATCTGACCAACTGCGAGGCAGTGCTGGTCGCTATCGGTGAGGATATGCAGTCTAGCCTGCTGTGCACGCTGGCACTGAAAAACCTCGGCGTGCAGACGATTTGGGTCAAGGCCAGCACCATGGCGCACCATACCATAGTGTCGAAACTCGGCGTTGCCCGCATTATTCATCCCGAGGAGGAAATGGGGATCCGCGTCGCCCAGTCGCTTAACTATCCTATGGTGAATAACTTTCTCGCCATCGGCGATGGGCTTTATATTGTTGAAATCCATATTAAAGCCCAGTTGCATCACACCACTGTTGGCCAACTGCTCGGGAGCTTGCAGGAGCACAGCACCGATGAGCAAACCAATGTCCCACGCAATCCTAAGGGCAAGATAGCGGCGCTGATGGTTAAACGTGAGCACAACGTATTTAGCAAGATTGATAGCGACTTTAGCCTGCACACAGAGGATACCCTATTCCTCTGCGGTAGCCGTGCCGAGTTAAAACAGCTCGCACCAAGGTTGGTGTAACGTGGTTCAATGGCATCCTTCGCTCACCCTAGAGCACACACCTAAAAGCGGTAAAAAACTCTTTGGCGCGCCGCCCTTTATCTTAAGTGTCAGTTTTGCTCTGCTGATCTTACTTGGCACTTGCTTGCTTAAACTGCCTATCGCCACCGAGTCGCCTATTACTTGGCTGCAAAGCCTCTTTACCGTGACCTCGGCGGTGACGGTCACAGGGCTTGTGGTCGTCGATACTGGCAGTATGTTCACGCCCTTTGGCCAAGTGATTATCGCGCTGTTAATTCAATGCGGCGGCCTAGGCTTGATGACCTTTGCCATAGTCACGCTAATAGCGCTGGGCGGTAAGATAGGTTTCTTGCAGCAAACAGTGGCGAAAGAAGCGTTTAATCAAACCGATACCTCTACCTTAGTCTCGACTGCTAAGGCCGTACTGGTGTTTTCGCTATTGGTTGAAGCCGTGGGTATGCTGATTTTATCTGTCTACTGGAGCGGCGAATTGGGTTGGCAAACTAGCTTATTTCATGGCTTCTTTTATACTATTAGCGCCTTTAATAACGCGGGTTTTGCCCTAAGCCCAGATAGCTTAATCCCCTATGTGGCCGACCCAGTCGTTAACCTCACCATCACAGGTTTATTTATTGTGGGCGGCCTTGGGTTTTCGGTGTGGATTGACCTTAAGCGCAATAAACGTTGGTCGAAACTCACCGTCTACAGCCGCATGATGATTACTGGCACCATACTGATCAATGCCGTGGCCGTGATAGCCATTTACCTGATTGAATACAACAACCCCAACACCCTCGCGCCCTTAAGCGAGCTCGGCAAATGGTTGGCCTCTTGGTTTCAAGCCGTGACCCCGCGCACCGCAGGCTTTAACACCTTGCCCATAGACCAACTCGAGGATGGTTCCACCCTATTGATTTTAGTGCTGATGTTTATCGGCGGCGGCTCCCTCAGCACCGCCAGCGGCATTAAAGTCGTGACCTTTATGGTGCTTATTCTCGCCACCTACGGCTATTTACGCCGCGATGAAGCAGTGTATGTGTTTAAGCGGGAAATCCCCAAAGATACCGTCAGCAAAGCCTTAGCGCTAACCATCATCTCTTTGGTCGTATCTTGGCTGGCCATCTTCATATTGGTATTAAGCGAGAAAGCGCCGTTAGTCGATATCGTCTTCGAGGCCATATCCGCACTGGGCACAGTCGGTTTATCCCGCGGTTTGACAGGTAACTTAACTAGCCTAGGCCAAGCCATCATCATCTTTATGATGTTCATGGGTCGCCTCGGCCCACTGATGTTGGCCTACTTCCTTGCCAACCCAAGGGTAAAAAAGCTGCGCTATGCAGAAACCAAATTGGCAATTGGGTAAATCACGTTATTTAAGAACAATAGAAAGGTTGATACCTTTTAAATTTAGACCTCATTCCTAATGTAAGTCTTTACTTAGTTATTTTATAAAAATAATAATCAATATAACTTATTTAACTATAAAATATAGATTGTAGTCTCCAGAATTATTATATACAACGAACCAAACTCTCTTACCTACAGACGCTATAAAATTAAGGGATTGTAATTATTTATATGCTTTCACAAACACCCCTAAAAATCGTTCTCTTACATTAGTCTGTAGTACGTCTAGAAAATTCGCAAATGTTAGGTCATATACAACATGACAAAAAACAGATCTGTTTTTGTCCGTATCTGTTGTATCAAACAAAACATCAATTAATACAGATGCATCTGGCATCGCAATTCTAAGTAATGCTAAATGTAGACTCATTGGCGGTACATTTTCTTGGAGCTGAATTCTAGTGTTAGATAATAAATCAGGCTCGCTCCCTAACTGTCTCTTTAGTTCAATTGATAAGTAATCTTTCAACATCACAAAACGAGTGCTAAAAACAAGTGATGTTGGTTCAATATTCATTCCTTCCGTATATTCCTTTAATGCGGCATGTAAACTTCCAGTTAGAGATATACCATGTCGAAAAAAACTATCTGAAGTTATTTTAAGATCAGGATGAACAGCAGCAATAATGGATTGAGGTATAATTGTTGTATTATCAAGGTTTTCAGCCGCACCAACATTTAGGTAAGCAGGAGTCTCCATTTTCATAACACAGCGTTCAAACTCTTCAGGAGTTCCTTCATGGACTTTTTGTGTGATTAATTTAAATCTAACATTTGGTCCAATATTATCATCGTGAATATAGAGGTATGAAATATTATCATCTTGTAAAGATACCTCAGCAATACCACCTCCTTGTTGAGGAGCTGGCTCCCTAAATCCTACAGCACAAACAGCATGACCAACTGGTACACCATCACCATGGACGCCCCCAATTAGGAGAGGATAGCCAGATCGAAGATATGCTGCGCAAGTATTTGCAAACCGAGCAGTAGTAAAGAATTGGCCAACTAATTCACCATTAGTTATGGCTGGTGAAAAACCAAGTTGAATAATCGCATGTTGTATTTGATCAATTCTAAGGAAATGCGATGGATAAGGTGGACGCCCTACAAGTGCAGAAGAATGTGCAGCCTCAGTTATCATTGATGTTGTTGGGATGGCATTACATTCATTAAATGCTGAGGAGTGAAGCATGCTCCAAATACCAATTGTAGCGCATGCAGCGACGCCAGAATCTTGCTGCTGCCATGCCAATCCATGAACACAAAACTCTAGTCCAGCAACATTGCATACATAATCTCTAGATGGTTGTGTAACTCTTGGCGTTCCCGGTGTTTGATCTGGATACCACTTCAACACCGTTCTACCAAAAGGTGAATCAGTAATAGGCCTAACAACTATAAACCCTAAATAACCATTTTGAAGCTCATCAATAGCACTTTCGTCCCCTCCAACCGCACTAACAAACAACTCTCTATCGAGCCGCATAGTAGAAAAAAAATGAAGGCGTTGACAAATATTTGGATACCCTTTGGCACTAAGACTATAAAATGCGGAGAATTCATTAAGATAGTCCCTGTCGAAGTAATTATCCTCAACTAATACTTTTTTTGCACCCAAAAAATTCAAGTACTTAGATACATAACGAGACTGTTGAGATCCCAATCTCCTCTGAATTTCAACGAGCGGATTATCTGCAGAAGAAAAATCAAAAAATCTTAAAGGTTTATTTGTATTCAATTCAATCGACCGCGTAGCAACATTGGATAAACAAAAACCGCCTCCTAGTTTTACTATCGGGCGGTTAAAATGTCTTATTATCAGAAAATGTTAGCCGAATACTCGAGCTAAAGAAGCATTATCAGTTACCGATGCATACATTTTAATGCGCTCATCAGATGAAGAACTTGAGAATGCCGCCTGAATCTTTCCTTTCAACTCATTGCTAATAGGTAATTCAACATTAACTTTTTCTAATCCTGAACGATCAGAGTAGTTGCTAGTCCAGAGGGTCACCTTCCGTTGTTCTCTAGTCATTTTAACAGCCCTTTTAGGTCTATAGTGAAATGAAGAAAAGCATTAGTCATTTATACAGCAAAATCTCAACGTTTACAGATATTCTACGGATATCAGTTTAGACCACTCAACTCAACTAAGTTCATACTTTTCATTTTTGTTGAAATCCGAGGGTCGATTAGACCACAAAATGTACACCTACTTCAAATGCTTTGATCAACAACTGCAATAATCCTGCACTAAAGCATAATCTATATAAGGCTATCGTTTGTCACACAACCCTTCCTGCGGCCACACCAGATGCCCAGGCCCATTGGAAGTTAAACCCGCCTAACCAACCGCTGACATCCATCACTTCGCCGATAAAAAATAGGCCGGGGACTTTTATGGCTTCCATGGTTTTGGAGGAGAGTTCATGGGTATCCACGCCGCCGAGTGTCACTTCGGCGGTGCGATAACCTTCCGTGCCATTCATTAAGACTGTCCAGCGGTGCAGATCGTCGACTAACTTGGCGCGCTCTGCATGAACCAGCTGATTTAAGGCTTTGTTGAGTAAAGCTTCATCGAATAACACTTCCACCAGCCGCTTAGGTAACCACTGGCTTAAGGTATTACGCAGACTCTGTTTAGGATGTGCGGCCAGTTGTTGCTCTAAAGCCTGCGCGGCATCCATATTGGGTAATAGATTGATTTCTATGGTTTCGCCCGCTTTCCAGTAGTTGGAAATCTGCAAAATAGCGGGGCCAGATAAGCCTCTGTGGGTAAAGAGTAAGGCTTCGCTAAAGGCGGTGCCATCTTTGGCGGTAATACGGCTCGGTACGGCAATGCCCGACAGCGGTTCGAAGCGAATTTTATCTTCGCTGTGCCAAGTAAAAGGCACCAGACCCGCGTGAGTTGGCAACACCTTAAGCCCAAACTGCTCGGCCAATTGATAGCCGTAGGGTGTGGCGCCGAGTTTTGGCATTGATAAACCGCCGGTGGCGATCACTAAGGAGTCGCAACTTAACTCGCCATTTGAGGTGTTTAGCTCAAAGCGGCCTGCCTCGGTTTTGCTCACCGCCAGAATATCGGTGCGAAGTTTAATGCTCACGCCAGCCCACTCACATTCGGTCAGCAGCATAGTGACTATCTCTTTGGCCGAGTCATTACAGAACAGCTGGCCATGGTCACGCTCGTGGTATTCAATGCCGTGGCGCTCAACCAGTTCGATAAACTGCTGCGACGGATAACGCGCCAATGCGGATTTGACAAAGTGCGGGTTGCCACAGATAAAGTTGGCGGGTTCGACTTTCAGATTGGTAAAGTTACAACGGCCGCCACCGCTGATAAGGATTTTACGCCCAGCCTGCTTGGCATTATCGAGTACCAGTACATCACGACCTCGGTAACCCGCTGTTGCAGCACACATTAATCCTGCGGCGCCGGCTCCGATAATAATTACATCATGATGTTTCACACTTATACTCCAGTCGATAAATTAATTTGGCTATTGCCCATCATCCCAAATAGTTCAAAGACTGGGTTACAGTATTGGTCTTTGATATTGGGGTAGATATTCCGCGTTCAGCATCCAGCCTTAATGGATACAGCCAATGCAGACTGCTGCCAGTACATTAAGGCGATGGCGATCGGACATAAAAAAGGGCGCTATTTTAGCACCCTTTATTTTATTCAGCATCATCACGACTCGCGCTTTATTGCGCTGGCGTTTCTGATTTCTTTTCTCTGCTGAGCAGTTCTTTGGCGGCATCCAAGGGCGCTTTGCCTTGGTATAACACTTGGTAGATTTGCTCGGTGATCGGCATTTCGACGCCCATGCGCTTCGCTAGGGTAAACACTTCTTTAGTATTGCGATAACCTTCAACCACTTGGCCGATTTCGGCCTGGGCGGTATCCACATCGCAGCCTTTACCTAAGGCTAAACCAAAGCGGCGGTTACGGGATTGGTTGTCGGTACAAGTCAACACTAGGTCGCCTAATCCAGCCATGCCCATAAAGGTGGCGGTACTGGCGCCTAAGGCTTCGCCTAAGCGGGTTAACTCGACTAAACCACGGGTAATTAACGCCGTTCTGGCGTTGGCACCAAAGCCAATACCGTCGGACATCCCCGCGCCAATCGCGATAACATTCTTCACCGCGCCGCCTAATTGCAGGCCGATAAAGTCGTCGTTAGCGTAAACACGTAAGCGTTTAGGGCTGTGCAGCAATTCCACTAGCTCAGCGGTAAATTTAGGACAAGTGCCCGCAACCGAAATCGCCGTAGGTAACCCCATGGCTAATTCCTTCGCAAACGTAGGTCCTGACAATACCGCCAGCGGATATTGCTCGCCTAACACATCACGGGCCACATCTTGCAGCAAACGTCCGGTTTCAGGCTCGAGTCCTTTGGTCGCCCATACGATGCGAGCATCTTGGCGTAACAAAGGTTTCGCTTGGGCCAGTACCGAGCCAAACACATGGCTAGGTACCACAACCAGCACATTATTGCTGGCCGCTAAGGCTTTGGCTAAGTCGGCTTCGATATGTAAACACTCGGGGAAGGCAATACCAGGCAAGAAAGCTTGGTTGCATTTGTCCTGAGCGAGCGTTTGCATATGGGCAGGATCGTGCCCCCACAACAAGGTCTTATGACCATTGCTGGCTAGAGAGATGGCAAGGGCGGTGCCATAAGAACCCGCCCCCAACACCGTGATATCGGCAGAGTTTTTCATGTAATTAAGCGTTAGCTTCTTCGGCTGCTGGTGCAGCTGCTGCGGCTTGACGTTGTTGCACGTATTGTGCGAACAGAGCGTCGAAGTTTACTGGAGCTAAGTTCAGTTGTGGGAAAGTACCACGACCCACTAAGCTACCTACAGCTTCACGCGCATATGGGAATAGGATGTTAGGGCAGTATGCACCTAATGAGTGAGCCAGTTGTGGCTCAGTCAGACCTGCGATTGAGAAGATACCAGCTTGTTGTACTTCACACAGGAATGCAGTTTCGCCAGCGTTTTGTGCAGTCACAGTCAAAGACAGAACCACTTCGTATACGTCGTCGGCTAATTTAGCGCTGCGAGTGTCTAAATCTAACTTAACTTCTGGATTCCATTCTTTTTGGAATACAGCTGGGCTGTTAGGTGTTTCGAAAGAAACATCTTTAGTGTAAACACGTTGGATGTTGAATTGTGGGGCTTGTTGTTCGTTGTTTGCTACTTCAGCCATAATTTCCTACCTATCCTATCAATGTTATGCCAACACTTATCTGGTTGGCTTTTTTGTCTATTTAGCTGGGCTTATGCTTTGATGCCTGAATGAGATCTCAGTACCGTCCCAACGTTCCCTTAACGGGGTACTTTTGAAGTCAATCTAAATACTTAATTTAAGCCCTTAGTGACCACAGGATTAGTATGCCAAACAATGATGACGCAACTGCTGCACAATCAGTTAACTATGCAGCACAGCGCATAACTGCCGCCGACAACTTATCTTTTGCTTTTTGAAACAGGCATATTCGCTGCCTGCCATTCACCCATACCACCTTTCAAGTTATACAGGTTTTCAAAACCTTGTTTACTTAAAAGCTGAGCCGCTTGAGACGAGGTCATGCCAGCATTGCATACCAGTATAATGGGACTGCCTTTGAACTTTTCAAGGGCTGAAACCTGATTATTTTTGATATCCGCGAGCGTAACGTTAACTGCATCAACAATATGGCCCTTACGGAACTCGTCATTTGAACGCACATCCACGACTTTAGCGTCTTGTCTGTTCACCATAGTGGTGAGTTCTTGATGAGTGACATTTTTGATTTTAGAGAAGCTCGATTTGATCACACTGACCACAAGCATTACAAACAAACCCACCCAAGCCAGACTTAGCATAGTGTGAGCCTTAAAAAATTCGATATATTCTTGCATGGTTACAGCCCGTATAAATGGCGAAAAATTCGATAAGGGCACAGAGTATACCGATTGCCTTAGCAGATTGCAGCAGTTTAGTCACAGTTCTAGAACACAGCTCAGCCCTTGCGCCATCACGCTTCTCTTGGCGCTCACAGAATCTGCTCAAATAGCGATTCGATGACCTTAATCTAGGTAAAGCGCTTTTTCGTACCCCGCTTACGTAGTAATATTTAACCAATTTCAGATTTCTTTAGCTTCCTTAAACTTTAAAGGTATCACCATGACGACAACTAAACGTCCAATCGCGTTGTTGATCCTCGATGGCTGGGGTTACCGTGAAAATACGCATATGAATGCGATTTACCACGCCAACACACCAGTACTCGACCGTCTCAACGCCCAATATGCCCACGGTTTAATTTCAGGTTCAGGCTTAGATGTAGGCTTGCCCGATGGGCAGATGGGGAACTCTGAAGTAGGCCATATCAACTTAGGTTCTGGCCGAATCGTTTACCAAGAGCTGACTCGTATCAGCAAAGCCATTGCAGATCATGAATTTGAACAAAACCCAGCCCTTTGCGATGCCGTCGATGTAGCAGTCAAAGCCGGTGGTGCAGTGCACATTATGGGTCTGCTCTCTCCCGGTGGCGTACACAGCCATGAAGAGCATATCGAAGCAATGTGCCGTATGGCAGTGGCGCGCGGTGCCACTAAAGTGTACTTACATGCCTTCTTAGATGGTCGCGATACCCCACCTCGCAGCGCCAAAGGCAGCCTAAGCCACTTTGATGATCTGTTTACTACATTGGGCCATGGCCGTATCGCCTCGATTATTGGTCGTTACTTTGCCATGGACCGCGATAACCGCTGGGACCGCGTGTCTCAGGCTTACGACCTGATCACTCAAGGCAAGGCGAAGTTCCAATACGATAACGCCGTGACCGCGCTAGAAGCCGCTTACGAGCGTAACGAAAACGATGAGTTTGTGTCGTCTTCAGCCATTACCGATAGCGAAGGCAAGGTTGCCAGCTTGAACGATGGCGACGCACTGATTTTTATGAACTTCCGCGCCGACCGTGCTCGTCAAATCACCCGTAGCTTTATCAATGCCGATTTCGATGGTTTTGAACGTGCAGTGACGCCAAAGGTTAACTTTGTAACGCTGACTGAATACGCAGCCGATATCAAAGCACCTATCGCTTATCCTTCTGAAAACCTAGTTAATACTTTAGGTGAAGTGCTACAAAACCGTGGCCGTACTCAGTTACGTATCTCCGAAACTGAAAAATACGCCCACGTAACCTTCTTCTTCAACGGCGGTAAGGAAGAGCCATTTAACGGTGAAGATCGCATCCTGATCAACTCACCTAAAGTGGCAACCTACGACTTACAACCCGAGATGAGCTCAACCGAGCTGACGGATAAGTTAGTCGCAGCGATTGAATCCGCTCAATACGATGTGATTATCTGTAACTACCCGAACGGTGATATGGTGGGTCATACTGGCAACTTCGATGCGGCGGTTAAAGCCTGCGAAGCTGTCGATGCCTGTATCGGCCGCGTAGTTGACGCACTGGCGAAAGTGGGTGGCGAATGTATTATTACCGCTGACCACGGCAACGCCGAGCAGATGACCGATGAAACCACTGGCCAAGCCCATACGGCGCATACCAGTGAGCTCGTGCCCTTTGTGTTTGTTGGCCGTGACGCCACCATAGATGAAGGCGGTAAACTGAGCGATGTCGCCCCAACGATTCTGCACCTAATGGGTGAAACCATTCCCGCAGAGATGACGGGTAAGCCCTTAATCCACGTAAAAGAGTAATTGTTACCTAGTGAGCACTCGACTCCCCGTTAAAGCCAGCATTATTGCTGGCTTTATGATGTTATCTTTCTCGGTCTACGCTTCTGATTTGGAGAAGCGTCAGTCCGAGTTGAAATCCATCCAAGCGCAGATAAACCAACAACAAAGTGCGCTCAAAAACACCAGTAAACAGCGGGAAAAGTTACTCGCTTTGCTGCGTAGTGACGAAGAGGCGATTGCGGCTGCAGCCAAAAAGGTCAATAGCACCAAAAACAGTTTGGCGCAGATTGATACTAAACTCGCCGAACTCAAACAACGCCAGGAAGAGTTAGAAACCCTCAAGGTCAGCCAGCAAAAAACGCTCTCAAAACAACTCTCGAGCGCCTATCTTGCCGGTAACCACGATTACACTAAGATGATGCTGAATCAGCAGAGTCCCGCCACGATTGAGCGGATGTTGGCCTATTACCAATACCTCAACAAGGCACGCATGAACTCGATTAACGAGTTAAAAAAAACCATCACCGAACTAGATGAAATTAAAGTCTCGCAAACCAGCAAGCAAAAACAATTAACTAAGCTGATGGCCGAGCAACAAGTGCAATCTAAGCGCTTGAACCAAGAACAAGATCAACGCCAGCTCACCCTTAAAGAATTACAGCGCACCCTGAATACCAAGGGCGCCGAACTCGAACAACTGCAAATTGAAGAGGCCAGCTTAAAACGAGTGGTTGAGCAAGCGCTTAAGGCGATGCGTGATAACCCCTCAATGGAAGGCTTCGATAAACAAGGCGGAAACTCAAGTGGCCGACCAAAGGTCGTGTCAGTGCCAGCTTTGGCAGCCCAAGATCCGGTCAAGTGGTGTGGAAAGGCACTATGCTCTCCGCACCCGAAGGGCAAAATATTCGCGCAGTTTCTGGCGGTAAAGTCATTTATGCCGACTGGCTTAA
The DNA here is from genome assembly GCF_000014685.1 of Shewanella sp. MR-4. Lineage (NCBI taxonomy): Bacteria > Pseudomonadati > Pseudomonadota > Gammaproteobacteria > Alteromonadales > Shewanellaceae > Shewanella > Shewanella sp. MR-4. The sequence goes on along the minus strand of NC_008321.1, from coordinate 51,141 downwards.
AGGCTTTGGTATGGTGATGGTGATAGACCATGGTAAAGGTTACATGAGCCTCTACGGCCATGCGCAGGCCCTGTTAAAAAGCCCTGGGGACATAGTCAAAACCGGTGAAGCTATTGCTTTAGTCGGACGTTCGGGTGGACAGACAGAGCCTGGCCTATACTTTGAAATAAGGTATAAGGGGCAAGCGGTCGATCCAGCCAAGTACTGCCGTTAATCAGTACTCTCGCTAAGGTAGCCGTCCCCATCATCACAGGGGACGGCTATGAAACAACTAATCCGCAATATCGTCTGCCTTGGACTCGGCCTAAGCCTAGGTCTGTCCATTAGCCTCTCCAGCCAAGAGAATGCCAAGTCATATCAGAGTGACTTCGACTACCCGCTATTGCAGGATGTATTAGAAACGGTCGAAACCTATTACGTTAAAACCGTTTCCAAAGATGAGCTGGTGCAAGCCGCCATTAAAGGGATTTTTGAGCACTTAGATCCTTATTCCAGCTTTTTAAATCACCAAGAATTACTCGACTTAAAAGACTCAAATCGCGGCGAATACTTCGGCTTTGGCTTTGAGGTCGCCAGCGATAAAGACCATATCAGCATTATCGCGCCCTTTGCCAATTCCCCCGCCGAACAGGCCGGTATCCAAGCGGGCGATATCATTATCAAGCTGAATAACACCCCAACCACCGAAACCAATCTTGCGGATATCCTCAATCAAATCAAACAACATAGCATTAACAATCAAAGTATTCGCCTGACGCTTAAACACCGTAATGATGCCGTGGAATTTGAGGTATCCCTTAAGCCCAGCACTATTACTATTCAATCTGTCGCCAGCAAATTACTGGATGGTAATATCGGCTACATTAGGCTCAGTAGCTTTCAAGAGAACTCCACCGAAGACATGGTGCGCAGTTTAAGCCAGTGGCAAAACGCGCATCTTACGGGTTTGATATTAGATTTACGCAATAATCCCGGCGGCTTGCTGGATCAGGCAATCAAGATTGCTGATCTCTTTTTAGCGAAGGGCCGAATAGTCTCAACCTCTGGCCGCTTCTTCGATGCCAACTCCGACTATTACGCCTCACCGCAAACCATGCTGACCAATGTGCCTATGTTAGTGCTGATCAACAAAGGCTCGGCCTCCGCCTCCGAAGTCCTCGCAGCCGCCCTGCAGGAAAATGGCCGCGCCAAACTGCTCGGTGAAACGAGCTTTGGCAAAGGCACTGTACAAAGCCTGATCCCCATACTGAACGACGGCAACGCCATCAAGCTCACCATCGCCCAGTACAACACGCCCAGAGGGGAAAACATTCACGATATCGGCATAGTGCCCGACATTAAAGTTACAACCGAAACTGGCTCCAATCAAAAGAATATGGCTATAATCGACGCCATCTCAGCACGAACCGATGTTAGCCAAGACAGCCTAGTCACCTCGGCAATCGCTTGGATACAACATCATGACTAATAAGAAGAAATAGTGCGTTTATTTTATATATTGGCCCTTTGGGCCCTGTGCATTGCGTCAAGCAATGCAGCCCAAATCGCCTTGATCATCGATGATATTGGCTATCGCCACACCGACGAAGCCGTGCTGTCACTCCCAAGCGCAGTCACCTTGTCGGTACTGCCACACACGCCGCTCAGCAATAAATTAGCCAAAGCCGCGCACGCCAAGGGCCACGAGATTATGCTGCACTTACCCATGCAGGCACTCAATGGTAAAGCCTTAGGTGTTGGTGGTTTAACGAATAATATGAGCGAAGCACAGATACGTAGCAGTGTACTTGCTGCCATCGCCAGTGTGCCCTTTGCTAAAGGCGCCAACAATCATATGGGAAGCCTACTAACGCAGCTCGATGATCCTATGTTGTGGGTGATGGAAACGCTAAAGCAGAAGCAGCTCTACTTTGTCGACAGTATGACAACCAAGTTCACTAAGGCGGGAGATAAGGCAGATTCGCTCAGCGTGCCACTGCTACGACGTCAACTCTTTCTCGATAATGACGTCAGTGCCGCAGCATTGGAAAAACAGTTTAATTTGATGATAAGTCAGGCTCACTCGCAAGGCAGTTTAGTGGCTATCGCCCATCCTTACCCCGAAACCATTCACTTCTTAAAAACAAACTTAGCGCGCCTAAAGGCGGAAGGGATTGAGCTAGTGCCGACGTCAAGCTTGTTGCCCATCGAACTAGCCCATGAGAAAGGCACTAATCCAACTGTAAGACAGAAATAGTCATGTCTGGCAGCAGTGCCAACAACTCATTTCGATTGCTGACAATGTCCTGCAGGCTGTATTGATCGAGTACGTTTAAATACGCCTCAACGGCTTGAGCTAACACGCCCTTCAACTGGCAGGCGGGAGTAAAACGGCAATAGGGTTTGCTGCAATCAATCGGTGCCAGAGAGTTCTCTAACGCACGGATCAGCTGCCCGAGGTTAATCTCGCTCGCTGGTTTCCCTAAACGAAATCCGCCCATTTTACCGCGTATGGTTTCCAGATAACCTAATTTGCCTAAGTGATGTACAATCTTCGAGACATGATTTGGCGACAAATCAAATACCTCGGTAATCTCTGCGATCCTGAATAGGGTTGTTCTATCGGGCTGAACCGCCAGATACATCAGCGTGCGAACACCAAAGTCGGTATAGCGTGTTAACTGCATAATTCACCTGTCAGCAATAAACTATTGAGATGTTTGAGTTTCAAGGTTTGTGATCAACCAGAGCGCCTCTTCATTAGAGTGTCCACAGACATCTAAAGACGCTTCAAAATCACTACAAACCGCGGGACGATCAGGCGAGCCGAAAATCAAACATAAATTATCATCACTGAGCTGCACACAGCGCTCCCCGGCCGCCTTACCATTTGGCATACCTGGGATCCCACTGCTAATAGAAGGTGCAATACAACAAGCACCGCAGCCTAAACGACAATTCATTTTATTACTCGTAAAAGTTGGTAGACATTATAACGTTTAATTGATGTGAAGGCAGAAGCACAGTTCAATACTGCCAAGTGGCGCACAACCGCATTCCCACAAATGAAAAACTCACCAGTCTCACCATAAAAATGAGCAGTTTATCATAAACAAATCGCTAAGCTCTTTTAATCAAAAACCAAGCAGATAACGACTCGCCAAAAGTAAGCCGTTATCCGTAATATCCCAGTCAACGAATTCGTTGCAAGCGGAAATAGACAAAACTGCATAACGAAAAAAGCCTCTGCATTGCTGCAGAGGCTTATCTCTTAATGTTGGCGGAGCGGACGGGACTCGAACCCGCGACCCCCGGCGTGACAGGCCGGTATTCTAACCAACTGAACTACCGCTCCTTTAACTTAACGTTCGCACATTAAGTTAAATTAGGCGCTTGGCGATGACCTACTCTCACATGGGGAGACCCCACACTACCATCGGCGCGATTGCGTTTCACTTCTGAGTTCGGGATGGGATCAGGTGGGACCACAATGCTATTGTCACCAAGCAAATTCTTACTGGTTAATTCTACGTCTGACGGCATTGTTTCCTCACTCCAGTGCTCATGTACTACCGTACACTCCGCCCTTCGCTCGTCACGGCTTTGTCTGCCGTACAATTACCTGCGTAATTAACCTTTATTTGTTAATTTAGAAAGCTGTATTGAGTGCCACTTCTTAAGTGTTTCTATTCGTCTAAGTATCACTTAGTAAAACCCATCTGGGTTGTATGGTTAAGCCTCTCGAGTCATTAGTATCAGTTAGCTCAACGCCTCACAACGCTTACACACCTGACCTATCAACGTCCTAGTCTCGAACGGCTCTTTAGTGGACTTAAAGTCCAAGGGATGACTCATCTTGGGGCTCGCTTCCCGCTTAGATGCTTTCAGCGGTTATCGATTCCGAACATAGCTACCGGGCAATGCCATTGGCATGACAACCCGAACACCAGCGGTTCGTTCACTCCGGTCCTCTCGTACTAGGAGCAACTCCCCTCAATCATCCAACGCCCACGGCAGATAGGGACCGAACTGTCTCACGACGTTCTGAACCCAGCTCGCGTACCACTTTAAATGGCGAACAGCCATACCCTTGGGACCGACTTCAGCCCCAGGATGTGATGAGCCGACATCGAGGTGCCAAACACCGCCGTCGATATGAACTCTTGGGCGGTATCAGCCTGTTATCCCCGGAGTACCTTTTATCCGTTGAGCGATGGCCCTTCCATTCAGAACCACCGGATCACTATGACCTACTTTCGTACCTGCTCGACGTGTCTGTCTCGCAGTTAAGCTGGCTTATGCCATTGCACTAACCGTACGATGTCCGACCGTACTTAGCCAACCTTCGTGCTCCTCCGTTACTCTTTGGGAGGAGACCGCCCCAGTCAAACTACCCACCAGGCACTGTCCTTAACCCCGATTAGGGGCCCAAGTTAGAACATCAACACTACAAGGGTGGTATTTCAAGGACGACTCCACGTGAACTAGCGTTCCCGCTTCAAAGTCTCCCACCTATCCTACACATGTAGGGTCAATGTTCAGTGCCAAGCTATAGTAAAGGTTCACGGGGTCTTTCCGTCTAGCCGCGGGTATACGGCATCTTCACCGCAATTTCAACTTCACTGAGTCTCGGCTGGAGACAGCGTGGCCATCATTACGCCATTCGTGCAGGTCGGAACTTACCCGACAAGGAATTTCGCTACCTTAGGACCGTTATAGTTACGGCCGCCGTTTACCGGGGCTTCGATCATGAGCTTCTCTTGCGATAACCCAATCAATTAACCTTCCGGCACCGGGCAGGCGTCACACCGTATACGTCATCTTGCGATTTTGCACAGTGCTGTGTTTTTGATAAACAGTTGCAGCCACCTGGTATCTGCGACTGCCGTCAGCTTAGGGAGCAAGTCCCATCACCAACAGCAGCGTACCTTCTCCCGAAGTTACGGTACCATTTTGCCTAGTTCCTTCAGCCGAGTTCTCTCAAGCGCCTTGGTATTCTCTACCCGACCACCTGTGTCGGTTTGGGGTACGATTCCCGCTAACCTGAAGCTTAGAAGATTTTCCTGGAAGCATGGCATCAACTACTTCATCCCCTTGGGGACTCGTCATCAGCTCTCAGTGTATAGTGACCCGGATTTGCCTAAGTCACCCACCTACCACCTTAAACGCGGACTACCAACGCCGCGCTAGCCTAGCCTTCTCCGTCTCTCCATCGCAGTTAGCGGAAGTACAGAAATATTAATCTGTTTCCCATCGACTACGCCTTTCGGCCTCGCCTTAGGGGTCGACTCACCCTGCCCCGATTAACGTTGGACAGGAACCCTTGGTCTTTCGGCGAGGGGGTTTTTCACCCCCTTTATCGTTACTCATGTCAGCATTCGCACTTCTGATACCTCCAGCGTGGGTTACCCCTTCACCTTCAACGGCTTACAGAACGCTCCTCTACCGCGCAACCCTAATGGATTGCACCCGTAGCTTCGGTGGTATGTTTAGCCCCGTTACATCTTCCGCGCAGGCCGACTCGACTAGTGAGCTATTACGCTTTCTTTAAATGATGGCTGCTTCTAAGCCAACATCCTAGCTGTCTAAGCCTTCCCACATCGTTTCCCACTTAACATACACTTTGGGACCTTAGCTGACGGTCTGGGTTGTTTCCCTTTTGACGACGGACGTTAGCACCCGCCGTCTGTCTCCCGGATAGCACTCTTTGGTATTCGGAGTTTGCAAAGGGTTGGTAAGTCGGGATGACCCCCTAGCCTTAACAGTGCTCTACCCCCAAAGGTGTTCGTCCGAGGCGCTACCTAAATAGCTTTCGAGGAGAACCAGATATCTCCCGGTTTGATTGGCCTTTCACCCCCAGCCACAAGTCATCCGCTAATTTTTCAACATTAGTCGGTTCGGTCCTCCAGTTGATGTTACTCAACCTTCAACCTGCCCATGGCTAGATCACCGGGTTTCGGGTCTACGCCTTGCAACTAAACGCGCAGTTAACACTCGGTTTCCCTACGGCTCCGCTATTCGCTTAACCTCGCTACAAAACGTAAGTCGCTGACCCATTATACAAAAGGTACGCAGTCACGGTCTCAAGTACCGCTCCCACTGCTTGTACGTATACGGTTTCAGGTTCTATTTCACTCCCCTCACAGGGGTTCTTTTCGCCTTTCCCTCACGGTACTGGTTCACTATCGGTCAGTCAGGAGTATTTAGCCTTGGAGGATGGTCCCCCCATATTCAAACAGGATATCACGTGTCCCGCCTTACTCGTTTTCATCAAAGGTTAGTTTTCGTGTACGGGGCTATCACCCTGTGCCGCTGGACTTTCCAGACCATTCCACTAACACCCCTCTGACTTAAGGGCTAATCCCCGTTCGCTCGCCGCTACTAGGGGAATCTCGGTTGATTTCTTTTCCTAAGGGTACTTAGATGTTTCAGTTCCCCTCGTTTGCCTCATGTAGCTATGTATTCACTACATGATGACCGCTTATGCGGCCGGGTTCCCCCATTCGGACATCGTTAGCTCAAATGCTTGTTACTAGCTCGCCAACGCTTTTCGCAAGTTACTACGTCCTTCATCGCCTCTGACTGCCAAGGCATCCACCGTATACGCTTAGTCGCTTAACCATACAACCCAAATGAGTTTCACATCACTTGCGCTGTTGCGACCAGCTGGTTTTACTTGTCTCATCTTCGACCAAGAAGATGGACTCGCCTTAGACTTGAATATTCAAGACACTTAAAAAGTGTTTTAAGAACTCAATTTTTTTCGTATTAACACAACGACAGACATCATTGTATTAATTACTATCAGCTTTCCAAATTGTTAAAGAACAATGCTTACCGGCTCGCGGCGCATTTCGCTCTCCCTCCTCTTTCGAGAAGTTCAACAAGCCATCTGTGTGAACACTCAACAAACATCAAGTTAGTCGTATAGGTAAGGAGGTGATCCAGCCCCAGGTTCCCCTAGGGCTACCTTGTTACGACTTCACCCCAGTCATGAACCACAAAGTGGTGAGCGCCCCCCCGAAGGTTAAGCTACCCACTTCTTTTGCAGCCCACTCCCATGGTGTGACGGGCGGTGTGTACAAGGCCCGGGAACGTATTCACCGTGGCATTCTGATCCACGATTACTAGCGATTCCGACTTCATGGAGTCGAGTTGCAGACTCCAATCCGGACTACGACGAGCTTTGTGAGATTAGCTCCACCTCGCGGCTTTGCAACCCTCTGTACTCGCCATTGTAGCACGTGTGTAGCCCTACTCGTAAGGGCCATGATGACTTGACGTCGTCCCCACCTTCCTCCGGTTTATCACCGGCAGTCTCCCTAGAGTTCCCGCCATTACGCGCTGGCAAATAAGGATAGGGGTTGCGCTCGTTGCGGGACTTAACCCAACATTTCACAACACGAGCTGACGACAGCCATGCAGCACCTGTCTCACAGTTCCCGAAGGCACAAGTCCATCTCTGGTCTCTTCTGTGGATGTCAAGAGTAGGTAAGGTTCTTCGCGTTGCATCGAATTAAACCACATGCTCCACCGCTTGTGCGGGCCCCCGTCAATTCATTTGAGTTTTAACCTTGCGGCCGTACTCCCCAGGCGGTCTACTTAATGCGTTAGCTTGAGAGCCCAGTGTTCAAGACACCAAACTCCGAGTAGACATCGTTTACGGCGTGGACTACCAGGGTATCTAATCCTGTTTGCTCCCCACGCTTTCGTGCCTGAGCGTCAGTCTTTGTCCAGGGGGCCGCCTTCGCCACCGGTATTCCTCCAGATCTCTACGCATTTCACCGCTACACCTGGAATTCTACCCCCCTCTACAAGACTCTAGTTTGCCAGTTCGAAATGCAATTCCCAGGTTGAGCCCGGGGCTTTCACATCTCGCTTAACAAACCGCCTGCGCACGCTTTACGCCCAGTAATTCCGATTAACGCTTGGACCCTCCGTATTACCGCGGCTGCTGGCACGGAGTTAGCCGGTCCTTCTTCTGTAGGTAACGTCACAGCTGCAAGGTATTAACTTACAACCTTTCCTCCCTACTGAAAGTGCTTTACAACCCGAAGGCCTTCTTCACACACGCGGCATGGCTGCATCAGGGTTTCCCCCATTGTGCAATATTCCCCACTGCTGCCTCCCGTAGGAGTCTGGGCCGTGTCTCAGTCCCAGTGTGGCTGATCATCCTCTCAGAACAGCTAGGGATCGTCGCCTTGGTGAGCCATTACCTCACCAACTAGCTAATCCCACCTAGGTTCATCCAATCGCGGAAGGCCCGAAGGTCCCCTCCTTTCCCCCGTAGGGCGTATGCGGTATTAGCAGTCGTTTCCAACTGTTATCCCCCTCGACTGGGCAGATCCCTAGGCATTACTCACCCGTCCGCCGCTCGCCACCTCATAAGTAAACTTACTTGTGCTGCCGCTCGACTTGCATGTGTTAGGCCTGCCGCCAGCGTTCAATCTGAGCCATGATCAAACTCTTCAATTAAAAGTTTTTTGAATCCGAAGATTCGACTCAATGAATTCTGAATCGACTTAACTTAATAAGTCGTTGTACATATTGCTATGAACACTCATTCATTGATTTAAATTTTGATTACTCGCCAAACGGCAGAGTAATTTCGATTAACTCAACACCTGTGAGTGTCCACACAGATTTCTTGTTTAGATTGTTAAAGAGCATTTGACCTCAGCTTTCGCGTTACCGCTCAGCGGGTCAGGGCTGCGTATTCTACGCATTTCCCTTGTCGCGTCAAGGCGTTTTTGCAAACTTCTTGAGGCTTTCGAATCAACTGCACATTTTGCATTCGATTCGCACTGTCACCGCGGTTGCTTTCGCTGTCTGCCGTGTCAGTGGATGCGCATTATAGGCAGCAGAACTTTTTGTGCAACCCCTAAATTAAAGATAATTAGCTTTTTTACGCTGTTCGTTGGATATTTGACCTGACCAGTCAGTTTTTAACCTTTATAATGCGAAAAACCACTCAATTAGGGACTTTTTTATGTCAGAGCCACTCAGAACTTACCAAGGGATCCATCCGCAACTCGGCGATAATGTGTATGTAGACCCAGCTTCGGTACTCGTTGGCGATATCGCTTTAGATACAGACGCCAGTATTTGGCCTATGGTGGCGGCGCGTGGTGACGTAAACCATATCCGTATTGGTAAACGCTCCAATGTTCAGGATGGCAGCATATTGCACGTGACCCGTAAATCAGCCTCTCGTCCTGAAGGTCATCCACTGCTCATTGGTGATGATGTGACGATTGGGCATAAGGCGATGCTGCATGGCTGCAAGGTTGGCAATCGTGTATTAGTCGGGATGGGCGCGATTATCCTCGACGGTGCCATATTAGAAGATGATGTGATTTTAGGTGCGGGTTCGTTAGTACCGCCAGGTAAAGTGCTGCAGAGCGGCTACTTATATGTCGGCAGCCCTGCAAAACAGGCGAGACCTTTAACCGAAGCGGAATTGAAGTTTTTACCCGAATCCGCGGATAACTATGTGCGCCTGAAAAACGAATACTTGGCTGAACCTCAGCCAGAGTAGCGTTTCTATCAAATCGAGATGGCAGTATTTAAGCTGCCATCTTGCTTGAGTTGTGCTTAGCCTAAGTGTACTGCGCCAAACTCATCAAACTCTTCTGCTTCAATTAAGGCTTCTGCCATTTCTTCCGCATCGAATCGCACCGCATCAAATAGCGCTAACATGGCAGCCGCTTCATCGCTATTAGGCTGAGGCGAAAAGTCATTTAACTGCGCCAGCTTCTGCGCGCTGATATAACACTTAATGTTCATTCCCTGCTGCTGGGCAATAAAGCAAATGTGCTTTTGGGTTTCATCCCAATGTTGCAGATCGGGGAATAAAATACTCTGATTCATCTTATCTTCCTCTTGAGCCTCTATTGCGCGTCGGCCTGTAGTTTGTCCCTGAGCAATTTAAGCACTCCTGAGGTATCTGGCTCGACGCCACGCCAGAGCGCAAAACTCTTTGCCGCCTGACCGACAAGCATACCTAGTCCATCAATCACTTGCGCTGCGCCCTGTTGCACAGCCCATTGATTAAATGCCGTTGGTTTTGCGCCATACATCATATCGTAGCAAGCCGTTTTATTGCCGATGATGGACTGTGGTAGTGGCGGTAGCTCTCCCGCGAGACTCGCTGAGGTCGAGTTAATCACTAAATCGAACTCCCCCGACAACTCTGGCATCGACATCGCTTGGAGTTTATCGCTGTAGCGCCCTTGTTGTACTTGGCTAAATATCTCCACTAAGGCCTGCGCCTTACTTTGAGTTCGGTTAGTGATGACCAGTTGACCCACTTCAGCCTTAAGCAATGGCAAGATACAGCCGCGCGCCGCGCCGCCAGCCCCGACCAAGAGCACCCGCTTATGCTGCAAACTGCCGAGATGGCGAAGAAGATCGGCCACCAGCCCTAAACCATCGGTGTTATCACCATAAAGAGTGCCATCGGCCAGCAAGCTTAAGGTATTAACCGCACCCGCCAGTGTCGCTTCGGCACTAAGGCTGTCGCAGAGGGCAAAGGCTTGTTCTTTAAAGGGCACTGTCACATTCGCGCCCTTTCCTCCCGCCTGAAAAAATGCTCGTAAACTCGCTTCAAAACCATCGATGGGCGCCAGAATCGCTTCATAACTCAAAGGCTGCAGAGTAAGGGACGCAAACTGTCCATGAATAATGGGCGATTTACTGTGACCTATCGGGTTACCGAACACGGCATATCGATCAAGCGCTGGCGTAGTTACTGAAGGCATATCTGTCATCTGCGGGATTCTATTGGCTGTGAATGGCTTGCAGTCTAGCGTGCTTTTAGGCGGTAGCACAGCCTAATGGCGAGCCTAAGTTGTTGTACCTGACTTTAGCCTTCTGTTTCACCGTGGCATTCAGGCTATAATGCGCGCATCGATATTGTAGACAGCAATGCAGTTAGACCTATGAACTGGCTTAAAAAGATTTTTAGTAAACACACAAGCGTGCCGGATGACAGGGATCCGAATCAGTCAAATGCCTATGATTTAATTGGTGGCGACAAAGTGATCCGCGCGATTGCCAATAGTTTCTATAAGAAAATGGCAAGCTCAGAAGAAACGCAAGCCTTATTCGCGATTCACCGTGCGCCGATTGCGGAGTCGGAACAAAAGCTCTATGAATTCTTAAGTGGCTGGCTCGGTGGTCCGCAGTTATATCAGCAAAAATATGGTCATCCCGCATTACGCGCACGCCATATGCCCTTCGCGGTAGATGAGACGATGCGGGATCAATGGCTATTTTGCATGAAGTTTGCCATTGAAAAACATATAAAAAAGCCAGAGCATCGCGCCGCTATCTATGAGGCGATTTCAACTCTGGCAGATCATATGCGTAATCAGTAACGTACTGATTACGCAACTCGTGTTAGCGTGCTTATACCCAATCTCGAGGTTTGAGGTAGTTATCGTATAGATCTGCCTCTGGGCTACCCGCCTCTGGCGTATAAGCATATTGCCAGCGTACCAATGGCGGCATTGACATCAAAATGGACTCAGTGCGACCACCAGTTTGCAGGCCGAACAAGGTACCTCTGTCGTATACCAGATTGAACTCAACATAACGGCCGCGACGATATAACTGGAACTCACGCTCACGTTCGCCATAAGGCGTCTCTTTACGGCGCTCAACAATCGGCGCATAAGCGGTTAAGAAGCCATTCCCCACCGCTTGCATAAAATCGAAACTCTTATCGAAGCCAGCTTGATTCAAGTCATCGAAAAACAGTCCGCCCACGCCGCGGGTTTCATTACGATGTGGCAGGAAGAAATACTCATCACACCACTTCTTATATTTAGGATATATGTCGTCGCCAAAGGGCAGACACAGATTTTTAGCGGTTTGATGCCACTCGCGCACATCTTCTTCGAAAGGATAGTAAGGCGTTAAGTCAAAACCACCACCAAACCACCAAACGGGATCCGCACCGTCTTTATGGGCAATAAAGAAACGCACGTTAGCATGGGTAGTTGGAATATAAGGGTTTTTAGGGTGAATCACTAAAGAAACGCCCATGGCCTCAAAACTACGCCCCGCCAATTCTGGGCGATGAGCCGTTGCCGATGCAGGCATGGCCGCACCTGTTACATGGGAAAAGTTCACCCCAGCTTGCTCGAATACCGCACCTTGGGTTAAAACACGACTGGTACCGCCACCGCCTTCGGTGCGTGTCCATGAATCGGCCGCAAAGCTTGCTTGCCCATCCAACTGCTCAAGACCCGCACAAATTCGATTCTGTAGATCGAGTAAAAATGCTTTTACCACTGTCGCATCTGGCACGCTCATCTGCTTTTATCCTTTGCGTTATAAATCAGTTATTGTCCGTTACGTAATATCTTACCGCTGCGGGCATCAATAATGGTGGAGGGTTGACGCTGTTCGCCTAATGACCCTAACACTAAGGCATCAATCTTACCCTCAAATGCATTAAGAATTTCATCACCGCTGAGCGCGGGATCTTCGCCGGCTAAATTGGCGCTAGTCGAAACCAGTGGTTTACCTAAAGCTTGGCATAAGGCTCGCACCCCTTCATGGGCGGAGACGCGCACGGCGATAGAATCAAACTCACCACATAAATAGCGCGAAACATGCGGCTTAATCGGCATAACAAAGGTAAAGGGACCAGGCCATTTAGAAAAGGCAAACTCGAGTTGCTCGGCGCTCAACTGTGATTCATCGACATAATCCACTAGCTGGGAAAACTCGCTCGCCACTAAGATAAGCCCCTTCTGCCAAGGACGTTGCTTTACCGCGAGTAATTTTTGGATGGCGGTGTCGTTATCGGGATCGCAGCCCAAACCGTAAACGGCTTCAGTGGGATAGGCGATAACACCACCGTTTAGCACTATGTCTTTAATTTCAGATGGGTGCAGCTGTAACATCTTAATATCACCTTATAAATTGAATCGATTTCTACAAACACGTTTTGGCATTTTTAGCCCTTGGCCACCCCATCCGTGGTCGATGGGGGATTATACCCAAGGGTGTTTATACGACCAAATCTTTAGAGCCAGATCACACTAAAGCGCGCGTTTGTATTTACAGCTTTTTTGCGGACATTCTAAACGCATCCCCGCGGCCCCTTTGCGCTCGACTAAAATACCAAAGCCACAACTCGGGCAAGTTTCGGCAACGGGAGGATAATTCACGATGAATTTGCATTTGGGATACGCACTGCAAGCATAAAAACTCTTACCAAAACGGCTGGTACGATGCTCTAGCTTGCCAGTTTTGCATTCGGGACATGCCACCTCAGGTTTATCGCTCTCCTGATCTGGCCTTTCTATGTGGGTACAACTGGGATATTGAGTGCAACCGATAAAGATACCAAAACGCCCCGATTTGACCGCCAACTCATGGCCGCACTCGGGACACTTGGAACCTTCAATCACTTGGGTTTCAATCGATTCATGCTGCACTAAGGGACGGGTATATTGGCAGGTGGGATAGTTGTTACAACCAATAAAACTCCCATGTTTGCTATGTTTTACCGACAACTCGCTGCCACACTCTGGGCATAGCTCGAATTCTTTTTCCAGTGCGTGCTCATGGGCACTAAATAGTTGTTCATCGATCTTAGACATAATCATTACCACCAGTCATTGCGTCTAATCCGCAGATAACTCACCACACAGGTATTAACAAGCTTATGGCATCAAAAAAGGAGGGCTAGCCTCCTTTCTCATTATTCATCACATCGCAACGCTTAAGAATGTAGCCGACCTTCTTCAGGCTGCTCAAAAATTAAATCTTCCATTTGCTCATAGGCGGACTCATGGCCGGGCGCATTAAAGAGCACCATCAGAATCACCCACTTAAGATCTTCGAGGATCAAGGCAGGCTCATCGAGCTCCATAACTCTGTCGATTACCATCTCACGGGTTTCGACATTCAGCACTTTCACTTGCTCTAAAAATAGCAGGAATCCACGGCATTCCACGTCCAGCTTTTCCATTTCTTCTTTGGTGTAAATCCGAAATGAATGCTGATCATGATTACACAGGTAAGGCTTATCTCCTTCCTGCAACTCAGCCAGACGCTCCAACCAAGTTAAGGCTTTCAAAATCTCTGACTGGTGAAAACCAGCACGAGTGAGTTCCTTGGTTAACTCGTCTTCATCCACTAACAGTTCAACTTCACTGTGAACATAGTTTTCAAATAGATACATGAGGATATCAAACATGGCTAGCTCCTCTTTACTCTGACGTAACCACCGGGTACTGCAACAACCCAACCTTGCAACTCAAGTTCAAGCATTTGTTCTAACACCAGATCTATCGTTTTCCCACTATGTTCGACTACAGCATCAATTGTTGTAGTTTCATAACCTACACTAGCTAACAGCGATGAAAATGGCAAATCACAAATCTCACCTTGCTGTATATGGTGGCGAGTGTTGACTTCTTCAAGGTGAAAAGCCGTCAAACTTACCAACTCTTCCACTATATCGGCCGCACTCTCCACAAGTTTTGCCCCATCCCTTAATAAATCATGGCAGCCTTGATGAAAGCCGCCGAGAATCGAGCCCGGAACCGCAAAGACCTCACGCCCCTGCTCCATGGCCAACCTAGCGGTGATGAGTGAACCACTCTTACGGCAAGCTTCAACCACCAGCGTACCTAAAGAAAGACCGCTAATAATGCGGTTTCGTTTCGGGAAATTGCCCGCAAAAGGCCCGATATCCGGCCAAAACTCGCTTATTATACAGCCTTGGTGCTGAATATCCTCATAAAGCTGCTTATGTCGACGCGGATAAATAATATCAATCCCGGTTCCCAGCACCGCAAGCGTTCTGCCTCCGTGGTCAACACAGGCTTTATGGGCCGCACCATCTATCCCCATCGCCATGCCACTACAGATACTAAATCCTAGCGCGGACATCTCTCGAGCTAACTGATAAGCAACCTGTAATCCACCGGGAGACGCATTACGACTCCCCACTATCGCAAGCGATGGGAACAACAGCGCCTCAACACATCCTTTGATAAATAAGACGCTTGGAGGATCGGGTAACTGTTTGAGTAATGGAGGATAAAGGGGATCGGTAAAACAAACGAGGTGGTGTAGTTCAGACTGCTGTTGCCATTCGAGGGCAGCATCGACCCTTTGATAATCAATGACTAAGCTATGGAGTAGATTGTCAGACAAAGGGAGCGAGTGCCTCTCATGCTCCAATCTTTGCCTGAGGTCGTCCACATCCATGTGCGTTAATAATTGTTGTGTCCGAGCGGGTCCTAGCCCAGATACCGCATTAACAATTAACCAATCGACCAAATGTTCAGGGATTATTCACCTCTAAAGGCTAAGGAGTCTGGCGCAATTAATTTATCGTCGACACGTACAGAACGTTCAGTCGAGACAATCAAACCTAAGCTCGCTTTATCAAACACTTTAAAGACTAAGAGTTTGCCATGGTAAATATCGGGCATCTTGATGGCGCGATCTGACGACAGTGACGCCACCACATTGTCATAGGCGGTGCGCTCGGTCGTAGGTACGGGTTGGCCATCGTTATTAATCACTATCTCTTCGCCATCGCGGTAAATGGAGAACACTTCACCCGGCTCAACACCATCCTGCGTGCCTTTATCTAGGTACACCACATTGAGCTTACCCGCCTCACGCATTTTCGACTCAATAGCTAGTACGGTCGCCGGCGTCTTAATCTCAGCAGGTTTTGGCGTAAAATAGGCTGACATTAAGGCTTCATCTTCCATAGGTAGCACCCTAAAACCCGCCTTGGTTTCACGGTAGTTACTGAGGATTTTAACCTTAGACACTTTGCCTGATTCAATAACTTGGCCGGTAGACGCCAGAATCGCTTCTTGTCCTAAGGCTTCGCCCGTTTGTTTGTTGAAGAAGTCACGACCGCGTTCATACATACCCAGCTTTTGGTTTAAAGGCAGTTCGCTATCGATATAAATCACATCGCCAACCACATGGTGACGTGAAGGACTTTCACCCGCGAGCACCATAGGTTGCTGTGCAAACCAGTCGGCATCGACCACACGGTTTTGCACCAGATAGTTTTGGATTAACGCTAAATCAACCGCAGGCACCGCATTGCTCTTAGCAATCACGCGTCCCTCAGGGGTTTTGCGAATATGGGGTTTTCCCTCGTTAGCGCCATTACGCACTAATCGGGGTTGACCATCGATAAAGACTAAAGTGAGCTGATCGCCGGGATAAATTAAATGAGGGTTAGCAATTTGGGGGTTAACATCCCATAAACGTGTCCACTTCCAAGGGTCATTTAAAAAGGTGGCCGAGATATCCCAAAGGGTATCGCCCTTCTTTACCACATATGACTCGGGATGCCCTGCTTTCAGCGTGAGAGTATCAGCGGAAACCAACGTGCAATTAAATGTCATTAACGCAAGTAAAATTAGCCGTTTCATGGTGCGGTCCATGTTGTTTAGCTCTTAAATCGAGCTTTTACTGTTATTGATAGGCACTAAAGATTAAAATTAGCCCATTAGCCTCAGTCAGTATAACCAACTGATTGAGATTTGACAGACTTGTTAAGAGTTTAAGTATGGCACTATTAAAAGTTTTACGCTTTCCCGATGAAAGATTGCGAACTCAAGCGACCCCGGTCACAGAGTTTACTGCTGAGTTGCAAACGCAAATCGATGATATGTTCGAGACCATGTACCAAGAAAAAGGCATTGGTCTGGCAGCAACCCAGGTCGACTATCATAAACAACTGATCGTGATGGATTTACAAGACGAGGTCGATCGCCCTAAAGTCTTTATCAATCCCGAAATTATTGCCAGTAGCGGTGATTTCTGTAACGAAGAGGGTTGTTTGTCGGTCCCCGGTATCTATGCCAAGGTCGACCGCGCCGAGTTTGTTACCGTCAAGGCACTGGATAGACACGGTAATGAATTCACCGTTGAAGCCGATGAGCTGTTTGCTATTTGTATTCAGCATGAAATGGATCACCTGAAAGGTAAGTTATTTGTCGATTACCTGTCGCCATTGAAGCGCCAACGGATCAAACAGAAACTTGAAAAAGCGGCCAGACAGGACGCCAAATAAGCATTAGGATCAGATTTGAAACCACTCAATATCATCTTCGCCGGAACACCGGATTTTGCCGCTCGCCATTTACAGGCGCTGATTAACTCACATCACAATGTGATTGCCGTCTACACTCAGCCGGACAGACCCGCAGGGCGCGGTAAAAAACTCACCGCCAGCCCAGTTAAAGAACTCGCAGTCAGCCACAACATTCCGGTTTATCAGCCAGGCTCACTGCGTAAAGAACCCGCACAGCAAGAACTTGCCGCCCTCAATGCCGATATTATGGTAGTGGTCGCCTACGGCTTGATTCTGCCAAAAGTGGTGCTCGACACGCCGCGTTTAGGCTGTATCAATGTTCACGGTTCTATTCTGCCACGCTGGCGCGGTGCAGCGCCGATTCAACGCGCGTTGTGGGCCGGCGATAAAGAGACCGGCGTGACTATCATGCAAATGGATGTCGGCCTAGATACTGGCGACATGCTGCTGAAAACCTACTTGCCGATTGAAGATGATGATACTTCAGCCACCCTTTACGAGAAGTTAGCTCTGCAAGGACCAGACGCGCTACTGCAAGCACTCGAAGGTTTAGCCAACGGCACTCTAACGGCTGAAAAACAAGATGAAGCCTTAGCGAACTACGCCGAAAAACTCAGTAAAGAAGAAGCGAGGCTCGATTGGAGCAAATCTGCGACCCAATTATGGCAAGAAGTCCGCGCCTTCAATCCTTGGCCTGTGAGCTATTTTGAGCACCAAGGCAATACCATCAAGGTGTGGCAGACCCAAGTCAGCACCACCAGCAGCAATGCCGCACCTGGCACTATTATCAGCGCCAGTAAAAAAGGCATTGAAGTCGCCACCGGCGATGGTGTGTTAACTCTGCTCAGCATGCAATTACCCGGTAAAAAACCACTCAGCGTGGCCGACATACTCAACGCCCGCGGCGACTGGTTTACCCCAAATACTCGTCTAAATCACGAGGCGCAATAATGATGAACTTGCGTGCACTGGCGGCCAAAGCCATCTTCGAAGTCTTAGAGAAAGGTGTGTCACTTTCAGTTGCCCTACCAGAACAGCAAAAGCATCTAGCAAGTGGTAAAGATAAAGCCCTGCTCGCAGAGCTCTGCTACGGCGTGATGCGCACCTTACCGCAGATCGAAAAACGCGTGGCTGAGTGTTTGGCTAAGCCGCTGAAAGGTAAGCAAAGGATTATCCACCAGCTATTAATTGTTGGCTGTTATCAACTTTACTTCACCCGTATTCCAAGCCACGCCGCCATCTCCGAAACCGCCGAGGCTTGTCGTCAGTTAAAATTTGAGGGCATGGTAAAGGTCGTCAATGGCGTGCTGCGTAATATTCAGCGCCAATTAACGCCGCTAAGCACTGAGTCAGAGACCTTAAGCTACAACACGCCGGGCTGGTTAATTAAGCGCTTAAAAGCCGCATATCCCGATAATTGGCAAGAGATAATCCTGCAAAGCCATGAGCGTCCACCTATGTGGCTACGCAACAATCGCCTCTCCCAAAGCCGCGATGAATACCTTGCCGCCCTGAGTGAGCTTGAGATAGAAGCGAGTGCTGGCCTCAGTGATGATGCCATTCTACTTGCCCATCCTAAGGATGTGACGACATTACCGCGCTTCCACGAAGGTGCGGCATCGGTGCAAGATGGTGCAGCACAATGGGCCGCGACCTTACTGGCTCCGCAAGCCAACGAACTGATCCTCGATGCCTGCGCGGCACCGGGCGGTAAGAGTTGCCATTTACTCGAACTTGAACCCAGCATCCAACTGGTCGCCGTCGATTTCGATGCTAAACGTCTCGAGCGCGTGCAACAGAACCTTGACCGTTTGTCATTAAAAGCGGAAGTTATTCATGGCGATGCAGCCAACATCGACTCATGGTGGCAGGGTGAACAGTTTGATCGTATCTTACTCGACGCGCCTTGCTCGGCGACGGGCGTAATCCGCCGTCATCCCGATATCAAGTGGTTACGCAAAAACCATGACATCGAAGAACTGGCTGAGCTGCAAAGACAAATTCTTGATCACTGCTGGAAGTGGCTCAAACCCGGTGGCACACTCCTGTATGCAACTTGCTCTATTTTGCCGCAGGAAAATCGAGACCAAATTAGTGCATTTTTAGCCAGAACCGCAGATGCTAAGCTAGACACACTTGCCCAGCAGGCTTCAAGCCAAGATATAGGTTGGCAAATCACGCCGGGACAACACAACATGGATGGGTTTTATTACGCCCGTTTATTGAAAGCGACCCATTAGGAAGTAAGCAAGGCCATGAAAATTATCATATTAGGTGCGGGTCAAGTCGGGGGAACCTTGGCCGAAAATTTGGTGGGTGAAAACAACGATATCACCATAGTCGATAGCGACAAATCCAGATTACGCGCCCTGCAGGATAAATATGACCTTCGCGTCGTGGCGGGCCACGGTGCCCACCCCGATGTACTGAAAGAGGCTGGCGCCGAAGATGCCGACATGCTGATTGCTGTGACGAACAGCGATGAATGCAACATGGTTGCCTGCCAGATGGCCTACAGCCTATTTGGTACACCGACTAAAATCGCCCGTATTCGCTCCGAACCTTATCTGGCGATGCGCGATAAATTATTTATCGACAGTGAAACCAAAAATAGTGAGGGGCGCCCTCGCGGTGGTTTTGTGATCGATGAGCTTATCGCACCTGAGCAGTTAGTAACCGCTTACATTCAACGTTTGGTTGAATATCCAGGGGCGCTGCAAGTGCTCGAATTTGCCGAAGGTCGCTTAAGTTTGGTTGCGGTTCGCGCCTATTACGGCGGCCCTTTAGTCGGTAATGCCTTGGCCGCGCTTCGCGAGCATATGCCAAATATTGATACCCGGGTGGCGGCGATTTTCCGCCAAGGTCGCCCTATCATGCCCCGAGGTACGACTATTATCGAAGCCGATGACGAAGTGTTTTTCGTGGCCGACAGTCGCCATATCCGCGCGGTGATGAGTGAGATGCAAAAGCTGGATAACTCCTACCGCAATATCATGATTGCTGGCGGTGGTAACATCGGCTTAGGCCTCGCTAAACGCCTCGAACGCACCCACTCGGTCAAGCTGATTGAGCATAAGTTTGAACGCGCCGAAACACTCTCTGAACAGCTTGAAAACACGACAGTATTTTGTGGTGACGCCTCAGATCAAGAGTTGCTGCTCGAAGAACATATCGACCAAACCGACGTGTTTATTGCCGTCACCAACGACGATGAAGCCAACATCATGTCCGCCCTGTTAGCTAAACGTATGGGGGCGAAAAAGGTGATGGTGTTGATCCAACGCGAAGCCTATGTGGATATTGTGCAGGAAGCTAATATCGATATCGCGATTTCACCCCAGCAGGCGACGATTTCAGCCTTACTAACCCACATCCGCCAAGGCGATATCTGTAACGTGTATTCCTTACGCCGCGGCGCCGCCGAAGCGATTGAAGCCATTGCCCATGGCGACTCCAGCACCTCTAAGGTTGTTGGCAAGGCGATTGGTGATATCAAGCTGCCGCCGGGAACCACCATTGGCGCCATAGTGCGTAATGAAGAAGTGCTGATGGCCCACGACAAGACAGTGATAGAACAAGGGGATCACGTGATCCTGTTCCTCGTGAACAAAAAGTTTGTCGGCGAAGTCGAGAAACTGTTCCAACCTAGCGCCTTCTTCTTCTAAGTCATCATCTTATGCTGAACTTTAGACCGCTATTGTTTATTTTGGGGCTGTTTCTGTCGATGTTAACAGCCTTTATGTTAGCGCCCCTGCTCCTTGCCGTATTCAACGGTGAGGAAACCGTGGGCGCTTTCATGCTGTCGGCCTTAGTCACTGGGATTTGCGCCAGCCTCTGTTTGCATAACGGCCAGAGCAAAACCATTAACCTCAATATTCGCGATATGTTTCTGCTCACCAGCCTCACTTGGCTGATCGTGAGCCTATTTGCCGCCATGCCTTTTACCTTGTACCACGGCATTGGCTATACAGACGCCTTCTTCGAGACCATGTCCGGCATTACCACCACAGGTTCAACCGTGCTCTCAGGCTTAGATACTATGGACCACAGTATCTTAATCTGGCGCTCGTTGTTGCAATGGCTCGGCGGTATCGGCTTTATCGTGATGGCGGTAGCGATTCTGCCCTTCTTAAACGTCGGTGGTATGCGGCTGTTCCGCACCGAGTCATCGGATTGGAGCGATAAGGCGGTACCGCGCACACAAAACATGGCTAAGCATTTATTTTTTATCTATATTTTGCTGACTGTGATGTGCTGCGTTGCCTACCATATTGCTGGCATGACTTGGTTTCAAGCCATTAACCATGCGATGACCACACTGTCGACGGGGGGCTATTCGACCTCAGATAACTCGATGGCGGCGTTTTCAAACTCAGCCCATTGGGTTGGCGTTGTGTTTATGGCGGCGGGAGGCTTACCCCTGCTGATGTTTGTGCAGATGATCCAACAGCGAGACTTTACCGTCTGGAACGATGCTCAAGTCAAAGGCTTCTTGTTTTTCCTCACTTTTGTGTCTTGTTTTATTGGCTTCTGGCTGTGGCAAACGCGGGATATCGCCCTTATCGACGCGCTGCGCCTCTCCAGCTTTAACGTGGTTTCCGTGGTCACCACCACAGGTTATGGTTTAACCGACTACGGCGCTTGGGGCGCATTTGCGAATATCGCGTTTTTATTCTTAATGTTTGTCGGCAGCTGCTCGGGCTCCACCTCTGGCGGGATTAAAATCTTCCGCTTCCAAATTGCCGGCGCCATTATGCGCGAGCAGTTAAAGCAGCAATGCCATCCCAATGGCATCTTCCGGGAGCGCTATAACAACCGTCTGATCAGTGAAGATATTGTGCGCTCACTGATCACCTTTGTGCTGCTGTTTATGTTTGTGATTGTTGGACTCTCGGTGATTCTGGTGCTGACTGGGCTAGACCCCATGACCAGCTTTACCGGCGCTATTACCGCAGTCACCAACGTAGGCCCTGGGCTTGGCCCCATCATTGGTCCTGCGGGTAACTTCTCGACGCTGCCCGATTTGGCTAAATGGGCACTTTCTTTGGGTATGTTGCTCGGCCGCTTAGAGATTTTAACCGTGGCTGTACTGTTCCATCCCAGTTTTTGGAAATACTAATCGTATCAGTCAAAAACTAAAAATGCGCTCACAGAGCGCATTTTTATTAGGCGGGTTCAGTAACCTCGGCCAAGGTTAGCAGATGGTCGGCATAGACCTTCACATCTTCCCAGTCGGTATAATCGATCACCGCCTTAGGATCCGTTGGTCCTTTGGTGATTTTCATAATCAACTGGATCATCAGTCTGTCGTACCAGGGCCACGAGGGGTAATCCACCTTACCGGCGATAATCTTCAAATCGGCGGGAGTCCAAGGTGATAAGGCAATGAATTTTTGCAGGTATTTGTTGTTCTCTGGGATGCGTTTCTCTGGGTTACGCGCCACCACGTTGACGCAGAAGAAACTGTTTGGCAACGCACTTAAGGCCGGAGCGTGTTGCTCTATAAACTGAAATACACTCTTATCGTAGGTACCATAGAGTACACAAGCCCCTAGCGCTACCAGTTGATAATCGGGCCAGTTAATCTTGGTTGCCGCCGCACTATTAATATCCACCAAGTCCACCTTGGCGCCACGCAGCGTGAGTTGTTGCGCAATCGCATTCGCTATCTTGGCCGTATGGCCACCACGGGTAAAATAAAGCACCAGAATGCGTGTCATGGGGTATTCCCGTTCCGTTAAAGTATGTCACCATTGTGGCAATCATTGGTTAAATAAACCCCTGATAGGATCACAAATCAGCGTTGTCTCATATTCTGAAATGCAAAAATTGAGATCTGAATTGTCGAGCAGTATGATTGCGTATAGAAACATCTTCAATTAGAATTATCTAATCAAAAGCGATAAAGTGAGTGACCTTATGCAAAATGATATAGATGTAAATGCAATGGTAACTAATGCGGAAAGTGCGGCTAAATGGCTCAAAGCCATAGCGAATCCTTATCGCTTAATGATTTTGTGCCTATTGCTGGATAAAGAGCTAAGCGTAACCGAGCTGAATGCAACTGTGCCCTTGAGCCAGTCGGCGCTATCACAGCATTTGGCGGTATTGCGAGCCGAAGACTTGGTCGATACCCGTAAGAGCTCGCAAATAGTGTATTACAAGCTTAAGAATGAAGAAGTCACCCAAGTGATTTCCATTCTGCACAGCCGTTACTGCGCCGTATAAATCGTTAAATCATGCCATGCAGTAACAATAAAGCCCTAGCTGAGACTAGGGCTTTATCATTTTTACAGCTTGCTAAAGTGTACCCCAAAGGCTTCGACTTTACCCCAGTCGGTAAACTCGAAGGTGCCCTTTAGATCGGTCGGTCCCTTTGTCATCCACATGATAAAACGGATCATAGTGCGGTCAAACAAGCCGTATTTAGGGTAATCAATCTTGCCCGCAAACACCGCCAATTGCTGTGGCTGCCACAGGGATAATTTGAGGAACTTTTGCATGTAAGGATTGGTTTCTGGCGTGTTCTTTAATGGCTTACGCGCCACCACATTCACGGTAAAGAAGCCGTTGATTTTACTGTCCAGCACTGCATGGTTACGATTCACAAACTGGTAGAGATCGGGCCTATGTTTGCCATAACGAATGCTCGCACCAATCAACACTTTATCGAAATCGGCAAGGCTTAAGGCTTCGGCCTGTTCTAAGGTCACTAACGACACCTGCTCACCCGCTTGTTCGGCAAGCGTTTTGATTTTGCGGCAGATTTCCAGTGTTTGGCCATCTATTGTCGAATAGATGATTAGTGTCTGCATGTTAATCCCTCCAGAAAGTTGGCGTGAACAAAATCAGCAAGGTAAAGACTTCGAGGCGACCAAATAACATGGCTACCACCAGCACCCATTTAGCACCATCACCAATACTGGCGTAATTACTCGCTACTTCCCCAAGACCCGGACCGAGGTTATTTAAGCAGGCCGCCGTGGCACTAAAGGCGGTAATATCATCCAACCCCATAGCCATCAGCGCTAACATACACAGCACGAAGACTAAGGCATAGGCGGAGAAGAATCCCCACACGGCATCGACAACCCGGTCAGGCAGCGCCTTGGAGCCGATACGAATCGAGAACATCGCCTTAGGGTGAACGAGGCGTTTAAGTTCGCGCGAACCTTGCAACAGCAGTAGGATAACCCGGATCACCTTAATCCCGCCCGCAGTTGAACCACCACAACCACCGATAAAGCTTGAGAAAATCAACAGAATCGGCAGAAACAGTGGCCACATATGGAAGCTTTCGGTACCAAAGCCAGCGGTTGTCGCCACCGAAACCGCTTGGAATAAGGCGTGATCTAAGGTTTCCTCTGGCGAATCATAAATCCCTGAGTGATAAAGGGTTAAGAAACAAATCGCCGTTAACACCAACTGAATCGCCACCAGCATCTTGAACTCGGTATCTCGAAAATAGACTCTAAAATTGATCCCGCGGCGCGAAAATGCCGCAAAGTGCACGCTAAAGTTCACCGCCGAGACAATCAAAAAGAACACGCAAATCAGGTTGATCACTGAGCTGTCGAAGTATCCCATACTGGCATCGTGGGTCGAAAAGCCCCCGATAGCGATGGTCGAAAACGAGTGACACACGGCATCGAAAACGCTCATTCCCGCCAGCCAATAAGCGCCCGCACAGGCAATGGTTAGCAATAGATAGATGTACCATAACGCCTTGGCCGTTTCGGCAATCCTCGGCGTCATCTTACTGTCCTTCACAGGGCCAGGAATCTCGGCGCGATACAGCTGCATGCCCCCAACGCCCAGCACAGGCAGAATCGCCACGGCTAAAACGATGATCCCCATACCGCCGAGCCATTGCAGCATATGTCGATAAAACAGAATGGCCTTTGGCAAGGAGTCCAGCCCGACAATGACTGTGGCTCCCGTGGTGGTCAGTGCGGAGAATGATTCGAAAAAACTGTCGGTCCAGCTGAGATCGGGTTGGCTTGAGAAGATAAAGGGTAAGGCACCGATAGAGCCAAGAACGGTCCAGAACAGGACCACAATCAGAAACCCCTCGCGGGTTCGTAATTCCTCTTTGCAGCGACGATTAGGATACCAGAGCCAAAAACCGATAAATAAGCTGACAAAAAATGCCTGAATAAACGCAGTACCACCGCCATCGTTATACCAAATGGCGATTAAGGCTGGCGGCAGCATAGTGATAGAGAACAGGCCGATAAGCAGACCTATGATTCTTATTATGGTTTTGTATTGCATTCCGCGTGTTCAATTATTCCATTGGCTGCAAAGGTATTTTCAGCATTTTGCATATTTTGGCATAATTTACGCAGGCATCACAGATCAAACTCTGCGCGCAGGCTGCCCTGACTCAAAGTTGCCAGAGATTCATTCAATATGCCCTGCTGCTGTTTGCCTATTTCAAAATGGATATCAACGGCTTCGGCAAATTGCTTATCGATGATCACCGCTTCTAACTGCTGCAGTAAATGCTCAACATCCCTTAATTGGGTGTAATCACAATGCAGTTTTGCCGGATAACGTAATTGCTTCACTCGCGTCGGCAATTGCCCTAAACCTTGGCGTAATCCTGAGGTATAGGCACGCACTAAACCGCCTACGCCTAACTTAGTACCGCCATAGAAACGCACCACTACGGCACCGACTTCACCGAGATTCGCGCCTTGTAATACTGCGAGCATTGGACGACCTGCGCTGCCCGCTGGCTCACCATCGTCACTCGAACCGATGGCAATGCTGTCGTTAGGCGCTCCTGCGATAAAGGCATAGCAGTAATGGCTGGCGCCGGGATAATCTCGCCTTATGTCAGTAAGTACTAACTTCAGTTGTTCTATGCTCGTGCAATGAAATAGAAAAGAGATAAAGCGGCTATGCTTTATCTCTTCTTCTATCTGCACACTTTCACTCGGTATCAGATAACTTTCGAGCACTCGCTCTCCCTAAACTCACGCTAAGCCCAGCTCGCGGGTCATATTTTCGTTTCGATCCTGATGCACAATCACATTGTCCTCGATACGGATACCACCGAAAGGTCGCAACTCATCAACGGTGCGCCAATTGATCTGCTGGTCACGGCTATCTTGTTTTAGCTCATTGAGTAAAGTATCGATAATGTATAATCCTGGCTCCATCGTTAGCACTTGGTTTGGCGCTAAAATGCGGGTGCAACGCAGGAACGGATGGGCCTCAGGGGCCGGAATATGGGTACCACGCTCATCGAAGGCAAAACCTCCCACATCATGTACTTGCAAGCCTAACATATGGCCGAGTCCGTGGGGGAAGAAGGCGCTGGTTATGCCTTGGTCGACTAAGCCTTGGGCATCGCCCGTGGCTAACTCAAAATCCAACAGCATTTGCGCGACTTTGCCATGGGTAGCCAAGTGTAAATCGGGATAACGCACACCTGGGCGCATCATATCGATCAGTTCGAGCTGCGCCTTGTTCATGGCAGTGATCAATTCATCGAAACGATTCTTCTCAAACGCATAGGTACGCGTGATATCCGACGCGTAGCCAAAATAACTGGCGCCCGCATCGATTAAAAAAGATAAGCGCCGCGCCGGATTTTGATGCTCGAGCGCGGTGTAATGCAAAATCGCCGCATTTTGGTTTAAGGCAATGATATTACCGTAGGGCACTTCGTTCTCGCCCTGTCCCACGGCAGATAAATACTGCTGCTGAATTTCAAACTCGCTGGCACCGTTATAGAAGGCATTTTTAGCCGCTAAATGCCCTTGCACCGCGATCTGGTTCGCACGGCGCATACATTCGAGTTCATATTCGGTTTTAGTGGTACGGTGGAAATGCAGATAGCTCATCACAGAGTCAGGATTGCGACTGGTGAAACCCAGTACCTCAGCCACATCTAAATGCTCACCTAAATAAGCCCAGTTGGTGATATCGCTAGGCAATAGCTCGGCAACCTTATCGGCCTTAGTGAGTAACTTGATCTCAAAATGCTCGGTCCAGAACATCTCCGGCACGTCAGACACCTTATGCCAAAAGTCCACAGGGTGATAAAAAATCAGTTGTGGCTTATCGCGACCGTTTACTACTAACCAGCAGTTAGGGTTATCCAACACAGGTAACCAAGCCTTGAAGTGGGGATTGGCTTTAAAAGGATAATTAATGTCGTCCAAAAACATTCGATGTGGCTGACCCGAGTGGATCACTAAACCTGATAATGCTTCACGCGATACAATTTCAGCGACTCGACGATTAAGCTCGGCGATGTGGGCATGATAGTGATGAGCCAAGTGATCCATGTGTCATATCCTGTAATGAACGATAGTTAATAAAAAAACCGCAAATCTGACTAAGCCATACAGGCTCAGTGTTTTCCTTCGCTAACGCCCTGTGATTTCACAGGTTAGCAAATTCTCGATTTAAGCCTATGCTTTTAATTCTAAAAATAAAATTATCCATTTAGCCAGCGAGCAATACTGCTAAAGTACAAATTCCCACCACGTACTCTTTGGCGTAATCTGGCACATCTACACTTTGTGCAGTGTATCACAAAGCTGAAAATTCACTCTAGCCGACAAGAAATTAAACAGTCGTTTAAATTGGGTGTTGTAATTTATCGAATTTCGAAGCACACTGGCACACAACTGGTCAAATGATGGCCGAAGCTGCTGTGAGATAGAGAGTCGTACTAACACCAACAGATAATGGTGGGTATCACTTTTAAGCCAAAAGGAAGCAAGCAATGATCTACCAAAGTCCTACAATTCAGGTTGAGTTACTCGAGGATAATATTGCCAAGCTGTGCTTTAACGCACCCGGTTCGGTGAACAAATTCGACAGAGAAACACTCGCCTCACTCGATGCCGCATTAGATAGCATTAAACAACAATCAAACATTCAGGCTTTAGTGCTGACCTCAGGTAAAGATACCTTTATCGTGGGTGCCGACATTACTGAATTTTTAGGCTTATTCGCACAGGATGATGCGGTACTGCTCTCTTGGGTTGAACAGGCCAACGCCGTATTCAACAAACTCGAAGATTTACCTTTCCCAACCGCTTCAGCGATTAAAGGTTTCGCCCTAGGCGGCGGTTGTGAAGCTATTCTGGCAACGGATTTCCGTATCGCCGACACCACAGCCAAAATCGGCCTGCCCGAAACCAAACTGGGCATTATCCCAGGCTTTGGTGGCACAGTGCGTTTACCACGTGTGATAGGTGCGGATAACGCCCTTGAGTGGATCACCACGGGTAAAGATCAGCGTCCAGAAGATGCCTTAAAAGTCGGTGCGGTTGATGCAGTTGTTGCGCCAGAGGCTTTAGAAGCCGCCGCCATTCAAATGCTAAAAGATGCAGTTGCAGAAAAGCTTGATTGGCAAGCCCGTCGCCAACGTAAGATGTCACCACTGACCTTACCAAAACTCGAAGCCATGATGTCTTTCACTACCGCTAAAGGCATGGTGTTTGCGGTTGCGGGTAAACACTACCCAGCACCTATGGCGGCAGTCAGCGTTGTTGAACAAGCGGCGACCAAAGGCCGCAGCGACGCACTGCAAATTGAACATCAGGCGTTTATCAAGTTAGCGAAAACCGATGTAGCCAAGGCGTTGATCGGTATCTTCTTGAATGACCAATTAGTCAAAGGCAAAGCTAAAAAAGCGGGCAAACTCGCTAAAGATGTGAAAAGCGCCGCCGTATTAGGTGCTGGCATCATGGGTGGCGGTATCGCTTACCAAAGCGCCAGTAAAGGCACGCCAATAGTAATGAAGGATATCGCTCAACCTGCATTAGATTTAGGTTTAGGCGAAGCCGCTAAACTGTTATCTGCGCAAGTTGCTCGCGGCCGCTCTACCCCAGAAAAAATGGCTAAGGTGCTGAACAACATCACTCCAGCCTTAGACTATGCTCCAGTTAAACATGCTGACGTGGTTGTCGAAGCCGTAGTTGAGCATCCAAAAGTGAAGGCACAAGTACTGGCGGAAGTTGAACAATACGTGAGTGAAGATGCGATTATCGCCTCTAACACGTCAACTATTTCAATCAACCTGCTAGCAAAGAGCATGAAGAAGCCTGAGCGTTTCTGCGGTATGCACTTCTTCAACCCTGTGCACAAAATGCCATTGGTTGAAGTTATTCGTGGCGAGCACAGCTCAGAAGAAACCATCGCATCTGTTGTTGCCTACGCCAGCAAAATGGGTAAAACCCCAATCGTTGTTAACGATTGCCCGGGTTTCTTCGTTAACCGCGTACTCTTCCCTTACTTTGCAGGCTTTAACGGCCTGCTCGCCGAAGGTGGCGACTTTGCCGCTATCGATAAAGTGATGGAAAAACAATTCGGCTGGCCAATGGGCCCTGCTTACCTGCTAGACGTTGTCGGCCTAGACACGGGGCACCACGCGCAAGCGGTAATGGCCGAAGGCTTCCCCGATCGTATGGGCAAATCTGGCAATGACGCGATTGACGTGATGTTCGAGAACAAACGTCTCGGTCAGAAGAATGGTAAAGGTTTCTACGCTTACTCTGTAGATAGCCGCGGTAAGCCAAAGAAAGATGTCGACCCAACCAGCTACGAGCTGCTGAAAGCCGCCTTTGGTGAGCAAAAAGCATTCGATGCGGATGAGATCATCGCCCGCACTATGATCCCAATGATTATCGAAACCGTTCGCTGTTTAGAAGAAGGCATTGTGGCTTCACCTGCCGAAGCGGATATGGGCTTGGTCTATGGTTTAGGTTTCCCTCCATTCCGTGGTGGTGTATTCCGTTACTTAGATACTATGGGCGTAGCCAACTTTGTCGCCTTAGCTGATAAATACGCTCACTTAGGTGGTTTGTATCAAGTCACCGACGCCATGCGCACCCTTGCAGCCAACAACGGTAGCTACTACCAAGCCTAATTAGCGGGAAAGGAATTTAATTATGAAACAAGCTGTTATCGTAGATTGCATTCGTACTCCTATGGGCCGTTCTAAGGCTGGGGTGTTCCGTAATGTACGTGCAGAAACACTCTCTGCCGAATTAATGAAAGGTCTATTACTGCGTAACCCGCAATTAGATCCCAATACTATTGAAGACGTGATTTGGGGCTGCGTGCAGCAAACCCTAGAGCAAGGCTTCAACATTGCCCGTAACGCATCATTGCTGGCAGGTATCCCGAAGACGGCTGGCGCCGTGACAGTCAACCGCCTATGCGGTTCTTCAATGGAAGCCATCCATCAAGCCGCTCGCGCAATCATGACTGGCATGGGCGACACCTTTATCATTGGTGGTGTTGAACACATGGGCCACGTGCCAATGAACCACGGTGTGGACTTCCACCCAGGTTTAGCCAATAACGTCGCTAAAGCGTCAGGCATGATGGGCTTAACCGCTGAGATGTTAGGTAAGCTGCACGGTATTACCCGTGAGCAGCAAGATGCCTTTGCAGTGCGTTCACACCAACGCGCTCACGCAGCGACTGTTGAAGGCCGCTTTGCCAAGGAAATCTATGGCATCGAAGGCCATGATGCTAACGGCGCGCTGATTAAAGTGCTGCACGACGAAGTGATTCGTCCAGAAACCTCAATGGAATCATTAGCGGCGCTGCGTCCAGTATTCGACCCTGCAAACGGTACAGTGACTGCCGGTACCTCTTCAGCATTATCTGACGGCGCTTCGGCGATGTTAGTCATGGAAGAGTCTAAAGCGCGCGCTTTAGGTCTACCAATCCGTGCCCGTATCCGCTCAATGGCCGTTGCAGGTTGTGACGCGGCAATCATGGGTTACGGTCCAGTACCTGCTACTCAAAAAGCACTGGCTCGCGCAGGCATCACAGTCAATGATTTAGATGTTATCGAACTGAACGAAGCCTTTGCCGCGCAATCTTTACCCTGCGTGAAAGATTTAGGCCTGTTGGATGTGGTCGATGAGAAGATTAACCTCAACGGTGGTGCTATCGCGCTTGGCCATCCACTGGGTTGCTCTGGTGCGCGTATTTCAACGACGCTGATCAACCTGATGGAACACAAAGATGCGACCTTAGGTTTAGCGACTATGTGTATCGGTTTAGGCCAAGGTATTGCGACCGTTTTCGAACGCGTTTAATCCCTAAACCCCATTCTTTAAAAGCCGGATTCAGCTCCGGCTTTTTTATTGCTCTCTGTCTAGTCCTGAAATACGTTGACATAAAGAGGACTTCTTTATGACAACATCAATTAACTCAAGCCGTAAGCGCACACAACGAGATTACACCTTAGCCTTTAAATTAGGCGTTGTAGAGCGTGTTGAAAAAGGCGAAATGACGTACAAACAAGCCCAAGCCCATTTTGGTATTCAAGGCCGTTCAACGGTACTCGTTTGGCTTAGAAAACATGGTAGACTCGATTGGTCGAAACCTTTTCAGCATCCCCTTATGCCTAAGTCAAAAGAAACCCCTGCCGAAACTATCAAGCGCCTTGAACGTGAGTTAGCAGAAGAGAAACTGCGTAACAAAATCCTCAATGGTATGGTTGATATCATGGACAATGAATATGGAGCAGGCCTCAGAAAAAAGTACTTATCCGGTACGTCTGGCAAGCAAAAAGCAACGGCGAAATAAACCTCGCTGCCGCATGTCGTGCTGCGGGTATGTCGAGGCAAGGTATTTATCAGGCAGTTGCTCGAATGGAAAGTCGTAGAGCTGAGCTATCGGTCATCAAAGACTGGGTCCAGTACTGGCGTAAATATATGCCAAGGTTAGGGGCCCGTAAGCTCTACACGTTGATAAAATCCAAGCTGGTTGAGCACGATATTAAACTCGGGCGAGATGGGTTCTTTACCTATTTGAGAAGTGAAGGTTTACTGGTTAAACCGAAGAAAAGCTACACAAAAACCACGTTCAGCAAACACTGGATGAAGAAGCATCCTAATTTGCTGAAAGAGGAAGGACTGCATGATGCAGGGCATGTACTGGTCAGTGATATCACCTATCTTGAGTCAGACCAAGGTGTGCACTACCTGTCACTGGTCACCGATGCCAGTTCTCGTAAGATAGTCGGTCATCACGTGAGTAAAGACATGAAAGCCGAGAGTGTGGTGAAAGCGTTAAAAATGGCCATAAAAGATAAACGCTATATCGGCAACGCAGTGCATCACTCAGACAGAGGTTTACAATACTGCTCAGCAGTTTATCAGAATGCGCTTCAGGCGAGCCAAATCCAGCCGTCAATGACGGATGGTTATGATTGCTACCAAAATGCATTGGCAGAAAGAGTGAATGGCATACTGAAGCAGGAGTTTTTACTGCACCGATGTAGGACATTTGCGGAGCTGAAGATACTTGTTAGAGAATCGATAGCAATATACAACGATATGAGACCGCATCTGAGTTTGAATATGGCAACCCCTAATCAGGTGCACAATAGAAAAGGCCAGCTACTGGAGCTGGCCTAAAAACTGTCAACCTATCTTAGGACGGGACACTCATTTCATTTCGTTCTATTAATAATCTTACTCACACCGCCTCATCAATTTGAAAATCGGGTAGTTTTCGACTTAACTTGGTAAATATCCTTAGTGCACTTATCCGCGTTTAACCGTCATAACACGGCGTAACCAAAGGCAAGGATGCTTTTCATCATTTACGCGATGAGGGAGTTATTATGCTGCAAACGGATCAAACGCTTTTTGAACAAATGCGGATCACTGAGCTTGAGATTGATTTTCGCAAATCCTTGTTCTCTTTTACCTTGGCGGATGTCAGAGCGCTTCAATCCTTCAAGCCTGTGATTGAAGCGAACATAGACAAAATCGTTGATGACTTCTATGGCCTGCAAACCAGTGTATCTGAAATTGCGTTGTTGATTGGTGACTCCGACACTCTGGCTCGTTTGCGTACCGCTCAGAGACGCTATGTGCTTGACCTGTTTAATGGTGTGTACGATTTAGAATATGTAAACAACCGCCTAAGGATTGGCTTAGTGCACAAACGTATCGGCGTCGAACCCAAACTCTACCTCTCTGCCGTTCATACCCTAAAAGAACTGATTTATGCGGAGATTAACAACTCGGTTAAAGACGCCGCTCAAAATGAACGCATTAGAATCGCCATCGACAAGCTAGTGCTTTTCGATGTTACCTTAGTGTTTGATACATATATTCGCAGCTTGGTTTCTGAAATTGAGAACGCCAAAGACAAGGCGGAACGTTACGCTCAAAGTATGGAGAGCAAAGTCAAAGAGCGTACTCAACAACTCGAAGAGTTATCTCAAACAGATCCATTAACCGGCTTACTAAACGTGCGTCACTTGCAGGAATTTGCCACTCGCATCCTAAGAGCCGCGCAAAGACGTGCCGAACCCGTAAGCGTTATTTATCTCGATGTGGATGACTTCAAACACTTTAATGATAGCCAAGGCCATAGAGCGGGAGATGAAGTACTCAGAGCCGTCGCTCAATCAATAAAGGAAAGTACCCGAGCGGAAGACCATTGTTTTCGCTATGGTGGTGATGAGTTTTGTATCATCATGCCCAACTGCCGTGAGGAACAAGCCAGAGATCATTTTATCGAACGCTTTAACCAGAATATCAAGCGCCATCTGAATAACATCTCATTAAGCTTTGGCATCGTGGATACTGGCCCCTACGACTACGATGATGCCAATACCCTAATCCATAAAGCCGATCAAAAAATGTATAGCTACAAACGCGCACGAGCAGCTAAATCACAGTTACCAGCGACGGCAGCCAATGATTTAAAAACCGAGATGAGCAACATAGAGACTCTAAACCTCGACGCAGCAGAGTTCTGCCCCCATGAATCAGCTTCGCCAATCATAGATAAAATCGCCGAATAATGATGTTGTTCCACGTGGAACATTTCGATGGTTTCGAGCAAACATCTGTTTGGCTGGAGCAATTCCAGCCCCATCACAAATTAAGGGCATCAACTTGGTTTATCCAAATCACTGGAGTAACATTAGCCAATTCTGTTTAACCGTTCACGCGAGGTCACATGAACGACGTTTTCTCAACCGCACAACACAAACTGGATGCACTTGGTTTACGCTGCCCTGAACCGGTAATGATGGTGCGCAAAACGGTAAGACAAATGGCACAAGGTGAAACCCTGCTTATCATCGCAGATGATCCTGCGACCACACGTGATATTCCCAGCTTTTGCGAATTTATGGACCACACACTGATCGCCAGTGAAACCAGCCAAACACCCTATCAATATCTAATTAAAAAGGGACTCTAAGTCTCTGCATCGACATTAGGATAAGGACATCAAACATGCCGAAACTAGTTGCTATCGCCTACAAAACGGTTAAACGCGGGCCAATGAACGAAGTGCTATGCGCGAATGTCACCCAGCACAGCGGCGTCGAAAAAGATGTTTTTGGTCGCCCGGGTAAACGGCAAGTCACGGTACTGTCGCTGCAGCAGTGGCAAATAGCTTGTCAGAGCATAGATGCAAATTTACCTTGGACGACTCGCCGAGCAAACCTATTAGTCGATGGATATAGTTTTGGGGCAGCGGATGTGGGTAAGCAGCTCCGCATTGGTGATCTCTGCCTCGAAGTAACAGGTGAAACCGATCCCTGCAAGAAGATGGAACAGGCTCATGCTGGCTTGGAATCCGCGCTTACTCCCGATTGGCGAGGCGGCGTCACCTGCCGTGTCATCAATGATGCCATGATCCATATCGGCGACCCCGTTACATTAGACTAATCACCACTTCGTGGGGAGTAAGCCACATTACTCTCCCACACCTTACCCCGCCTCAGCTTCTGCCCTCGGTCATTAATTGAAACAGTATTTCCGTTTTCCTTACTGGGTATTTGTGCGATAACTTAGCGCAGCATTAACAAAAATTTATCTAATCCGATAACAGCAAAGCCCTAGAATAACGATAACAGGACATAACATGTTGAAACCTAAGCTGACACCGCTTTATATCGCCCTGATGCTTGGCCTTAGTTCCCATGCCGTACAGGCAACAGACGCCCAAAAAACCAGTTGGGACGTCAATGCGCCAGCCAATGCTCCACTAGAAAAAGTGACCATAGATGTAACCGAAGGCACTTGGATGAACATCAGTGTCAGCCCTGATGGTAAACATTTAGTGTTTGATTTATTGGGTGATATTTATCAAATCCCCGTCACAGGTGGCGAAGCCAAACCATTAGCTCAAGGCATAGCTTGGCAAATGCAGCCCGTGTATAGCCCAGATGGTAAGCACATTGCCTTCACCTCTGATGCAGATGGTGGCGACAATATTTGGATTATGGACGCCGACGGCAGCAATCCACGCACTGTCACGACGGAAACCTTTCGTTTACTCAACAGTCCTGCGTGGAGCCCTGATTCGCAATATTTAGTCGGTCGTAAGCATTTTACCGCCAGTCGTAGTTTAGGCGCCGGCGAAGTCTGGCTCTATCATGTCGCCGGTGGCGAAGGCGTTAAACTCACCGAACGTCCTAACGATGAAAAGGATTTAGGCGAGCCAGCCTATTCACCCGATGGCCGCTATATCTATTTCAGTCAGGATGATACTCCGGGGAAAACTTTCCATTATTCCAAAGACTCAGTAAACGGCATCTATAAAATCAAGCGTTACGATACCCAAACGGGTGATATTGAAATCTTGATCGAAGGAACCGGTGGCGCCATTCGTCCAACACCGAGTCCTGACGGCACCAAACTGGCGTATATCAAGCGAGATGATTTCCAATCCTCTTTGTATTTACTCGATTTAAAATCCGGCGAAACGACTAAACTGTACGGCGATTTAGACCGCGATATGCAAGAGACCTGGGCAATCCACGGTGTCTATCCCACTATGGCTTGGACTCAAGATAACAAAGATATTTTTTTCTGGGCTAAAGGCAAAATCAATCGTCTGAATGTGGCCAATAAAACGGTCACCAACATTCCCTTCAGCGTCAAAACCCAGTTAGATGTGCAGCCTTCAGTACGCTTTAAACAAGATATTGATAAGGATGTGTTCGACGTAAAAATGCTGCGAATGGCACAAGTTTCACCGGATGGCAGTAAGGTCGCCTTTGAAGCATTAGGTAAAATCTGGTTGAAGACGCTTCCCGACGGCAAGATGTCACGCTTAACCGAGTTAGGTAACGACATTGAAGAACTCTATCCCCAGTGGTCGCGTGATGGCAAAAATATTGTCTTCACAACTTGGAATGACCAAGACCAGGGCACAGTACAAGTGATCAGTGCAAAAGGCGGCAAAGCGAAACAACTTTCAACAGAACCAGGCAAATACGTTGAGCCCACCTTCTCACCCAATGGTGAGCTGGTTGTGTATCGCAAAACCCAAGGTGGACACCTCACGCCTCGCACTTGGTCGCAGGAACCTGGCCTGTACAAGGTTGATTTAAAAACCAAACAGAATAAGAAAATCACTGCAGAGGGTTATCAAGCACAATTCGGCGCTTCGGCAGACCGCATTTTCTTTATGAACACTGGTGAAAACGACACGCCACAGCTTGCCTCAATTAACCTAGATGGGTTTGATAAGCGCGTTCACTACAGCAGTAAGCATGCAACCGAATTTAGAGTTTCACCCGACGGCGAACAACTGGCCTTTGCCGAGCGTTTTAAAGTTTGGGTTACCCCCTTTGCTAAACATGGTGAAACGGTTGAAATCGGCCCTAACGCCAGCAATCTTCCCGTCACCCAGTTAAGTGTGCGAGCTGGCGAAAGCATCAGCTGGAATAGCAAGAGTAACCAACTCTATTGGACTCTTGGCCCAGAACTGTACCAAGCCAATGTTGATTCCCAGTATCTTAAAAAGGACGAGCAAGCGAAGCCAAGCATTATCAACTTAGGCTTTACCGAAAAGGCAGATGTTCCACGTGGAACAGTCGCCTTTGTCGGCGGCAAAGTGATCACCATGGAAAATGATCAAGTGATCGATAAGGGCGTAGTGATCGTCAAAGACAACCATATTCTAACCGTTGGCGATGCAAACACGGCAATTCCAAAGGATGCACAAGTCATCGATATAGGTGGCAAATCCATTATGCCCGGTTTGTTCGATGCGCATGCCCATGGTGCTCAGGCCGACGATGAAATCGTGCCACAACAAAACTGGGCACTCTACTCTGGATTATCCTTAGGCGTGACAACTATTCATGATCCGTCAAACGATACCACTGAGATTTTTGCCGCCTCGGAACAGCAAAAAGCAGGTCACATTGTTGGTCCACGCATTTTCTCGACTGGAACAATTCTCTATGGCGCAAATGCTCCCGGCTACACCTCGCATATCGACTCACTCGATGATGCGAAATTCCATTTAGAGCGACTGAAAAAAGTTGGTGCCTTTAGCGTTAAGAGCTACAACCAACCGCGTCGCAATCAAAGACAACAGGTTATCGCTGCAGCTCGCGAACTCGAAATGATGGTCGTGCCAGAGGGTGGCAGCTTGCTACAGCATAACCTCACCATGGTTGCCGATGGCCATACAACCGTAGAACACTCATTACCCGTGGCAAATATTTATAACGATATTAAACAGTTCTGGAGCCAAACTAAGGTCGGTTACACTCCAACCTTAGTCGTCGCCTACGGCGGCATCTCGGGTGAAAACTATTGGTACGATAAGACCGATGTGTGGGCACATCCACGTTTGTCTATGTATGTGCCAAGCGACATTTTGCAGGCTCGCTCAATGCGTCGCCCCCATGCACCAGACAGTCACTACAACCACTTCAATGTTGCTAAAGTCGCGAATGAGTTCAATAAGTTAGGTGTGCATTCAAATATTGGCGCCCACGGTCAGCGTGAGGGTTTAGCCGCACATTGGGAAATGTGGATGTTCGCCCAAGGCGGTATGAGCAATATGGATGTGCTCAAAACAGCGACCATCAACCCAGCCACCACCTTCGGTCTAGAGCATCAACTTGGCTCAATTAAAACAGGTAAACTTGCAGACTTAATCGTAATCGATGGCGACCCATTAGCGGATATTCGACTCACAGATAAAGTCACTTTTACCATGGTCAATGGTAAGTTGTTCGACGCTGAGTCGATGAACCAACTCAATGGTAACAAGCAACAGCGTAAGCCTTTCTTCTTCGAGAAAATCTAATCTCAACAAGGTGAAATAACAAAAGGCATGTTCCACGTGGAACATGCCTTTTTATTTTGGATGTTAGCTCAATAAGATAAGTGACTTATTAGCCGCCACAGCAAGCATCATAGGCGATGCAATCAACTAGATGATCGTTCACCATTCCCACTGCCTGCATAAAAGCATAACAAATCGTTGGGCCAACAAAGTTAAAGCCGAGTTTTTTTAACGCCTTGGACATGGCCTCAGACTCAGGTGTCTGTGCTGGCACCTGCGACATAGAAGTAAACTGATTAACCAAAGGCTTACCACCAACAAAGCTCCACAGAAATTCAGCAAAATCTTTGCCATCCGCAGTGTAGGCTAAATAACCTTTTGCATTACGAATAATCGAATGGATCTTAAGGCGATTACGAACAATACCAGGATTGTTCATCAACTCCTCTACCTTAGCATCGTCGAAAGTTGCAATCACTGCGGGCTCAAAATCCGCAAAGGCTTGTTCGTAATTTTGTTGTTTCTTTAAGATAGTAATCCAAGACAACCCAGCTTGTTGCCCGTCTAAACAGAGCTTGGCAAATAACTCCTTCGAATCATAAACTGGGCGCCCCCACACCTTATCGTGGTACTCACGATACAAGGGATCATCGCTGACCCAATTACAGCGGATTTCTTCCATGGCCTCTCTACCTTAACGTTTTAACGAAGAAGGTAAAAAATAACCTACATAAGCAGAGATCTACAAGGTATAATCGAAACCATTTTCTATTAAAGCTGACGGCAGTAGACAAGTAGACATGACGACGAAACACGACGTAAAAACATTTCAGGGTTTCATTCTAACCCTACAGGAATATTGGGCGCAGCAAGGCTGTGCAATCGTTCAACCTTTAGATATGGAAGTCGGTGCGGGTACATTCCACCCACAAACTTTCCTACGCTCTCTAGGGCCTGAGCCAATGAGCAGTGCCTATGTGCAGCCATCGCGCCGCCCTACCGACGGCCGTTACGGTGAAAACCCAAACCGTCTGCAGCACTACTACCAATTCCAAGTCGTGTTAAAACCGTCACCGGATAATATCCAAGAACTCTATTTAGGTTCTCTGCAAGCTCTTGGTATTGATACACAAATCCATGATATCCGTTTTGTAGAAGACAACTGGGAATCACCAACGCTCGGCGCTTGGGGTCTGGGTTGGGAAGTCTGGTTAAACGGCATGGAAGTGACTCAGTTTACTTACTTCCAACAGGTCGGCGGCTTAGAGTGTAGCCCTGTCACGGGTGAGATCACCTACGGTTTAGAGCGTCTCGCCATGTATATCCAAGGTGTGGATAGCGTATACGACCTCGTATGGACCGATGGCCCAATGGGTCGCATCACCTACGGCGATGTGTTCCACCAAAACGAAGTTGAGCAATCGACCTATAACTTTGAGCACGCAGACGTAGACTTTATGTTTGCCCTGTTCGATCAATGCGAAAAGATGTGTCAGCACTTATTGTCGCTTGAAAAACCATTACCTCTGCCAGCCTATGAGCAAGTGATGAAAGCCTCGCATGCTTTCAACCTGCTCGATGCACGCCACGCCATTTCAGTGACTGAACGTCAGCGTTATATCCTGCGCGTTCGTACAATGGCTAAAGCCGTTGCTGAATCCTATTATCAGGCACGCGAAGCGCTTGGCTTCCCAATGTGTAAGTAGAGGTAACACATGAATTTTGAAAACTTACTCATCGAGTTAGGCACTGAAGAATTGCCGCCAAAGGCGCTGCGTAAACTGGCTGAGTCTTTCTTAGCGAACTTTACCGAAGAATTAACTAAAGCCGATTTAGCTTTTAAATCAGCTGTTTGGTACGCTGCGCCCCGCCGTCTAGCCATTAATGTGACTGAACTAGCGATTGCTCAAGCGGACAAAATCGTTGAAAAACGCGGCCCAGCTGTCAGCTCAGCCTTCGATGCCGAAGGTAAACCAACGAAAGCCGCTGAAGGTTGGGCACGTGGTAACGGTATTACCGTTGACCAAGCTGAGCGTTTAGTGACAGACAAAGGTGAATGGCTGGTTTATAACGCCAAAGTCGAAGGCGTTGAAACCAAGAGCTTAATCGCTGCTATGGCACAACGTGCTTTAGATAAGTTACCTATTCCTAAGCCAATGCGCTGGGGAAGCAGCAAGACACAATTCATTCGCCCTGTTCACACCGCCACTATGTTGTTAGGCAGTGAGTTAATCGAAGGTGAATTACTCGGCATTAAATCGGCACGCAATGTTCGTGGCCACCGCTTTATGGGGACAGGCTTCGAGCTTGACCATGCAGACAACTACCTGACACTGCTGAAAGAAAAAGGTAAAGTCATCGCCGATTACGAAAGCCGTAAAGCCTTAATCAAAGCCGATGCGGAAAAAGCGGCCGCTAAGATTGGTGGCACCGCCGATATCGAAGACGACCTGCTGGAAGAAGTCACCTCTTTAGTTGAATGGCCAGTCGTATTAACCGCAAGCTTTGAAGAGAAGTTCTTGAACGTGCCTTCAGAGGCCTTGGTTTATACGATGAAGGGCGATCAGAAATACTTCCCAGTATTCGATGAAGCCGGTAAGTTACTGCCAAACTTCATCTTTGTCGCGAACATCGAATCAAAAGATCCGGCGCAAATCATTGCGGGTAACGAGAAAGTGGTTCGTCCACGCTTGGCCGACGCCGAGTTCTTCTTCAATACCGACAAAAAACACACGCTGGAATCACGTTTACCAAGTCTTGAGACCGTCTTGTTCCAACAACAACTCGGTACCTTAAAAGACAAAGTCACTCGTATCTCTGCCCTAGCCGCCTTTATTGCCGAGCAAACTGGCGCTAACGCCGTTGATGCCGCCCGTGCTGGTTTATTGTCTAAAACAGACTTAATGACCAATATGGTGATGGAGTTTACCGATACTCAAGGCACTATGGGCATGCATTACGCCCGTCTAGACGGTGAAACTGAAGCCGTAGCCTTGGCGATGGAAGAGCAATACAAGCCAAAATTCTCTGGCGATACGGTTCCGACAGCAGCGGTATCTTGCGCAGTAGCTTTAGCGGATAAACTCGACACCTTAGTCGGTATCTTCGGTATTGGTCAGGCACCTAAGGGCGCTGCCGACCCATTCGCACTGCGCCGCGCCGCTATCGGTGTGCTACGCATTATCGTTGAGAACAAGTTGCCACTGGACTTAGTGACCCTAATTGCTAAGGCTCAAGAACTCCATGGCACTAACTTAAGCAACGCGAATGCAAGCGATGAAGTGCTTGAGTTCTTAATGGCGCGTTTCCGTGCTTGGTACCAAGATAAAGGTATCGATGTTGACGTGATCCTCGCCGTATTAGCACGTCGCCCAACTCGCCCAGCTGATTTTGATAGCCGTATCAATGCGGTATCACACTTCAGAAGCTTAGAAGCCTCTAGTGCTCTGGCAGCGGCGAATAAGCGTGTGTCTAACATTCTGGCGAAAGTGGAAGGCGAATTACCTACAGCAATTAATTCGGCTCTGTTAGCCGAAGCCGCAGAACAAGCATTAGCCGCTAAGCTTGCCGAACTGCAACCTCAACTCGCTCCACTGTTTGCAAATGCAGATTACCAACAGGCATTAACGCTGCTGTCGAGCTTACGTGAAAGTGTTGACCAGTTCTTCGAAGACGTGATGGTTATGGCGGATGACGAAGCATTGAAAAACAACCGTTTAGCACTGCTTAATAACCTACGTGAGCAGTTCTTACATGTTGCGGATATTTCTCTGCTTCAGTAAGTCGCACGTTAGAGTACCAATAAAAAACGCGCTTTTAGCGCGTTTTTTATTGGTTGCAATATATTAAAACTGCTGAAGTTTTTCGTGCAATGCTTCGAATTGAGCGGGCTCCAGTCCAACCAAGGCTAATAAGTTGCCCAGCATGTCGGCAGGTAATTTACTCGCTTGCTGCAGCATCGAAATCTCACTGATGATATTGGCGCGCCAAACCACTGCGGAAATCCCCTCATTTGGTCGAGTGTGGACATGGGCTAATTTATCCAACTCGGTTTCAAAGGTACTTGGCAATTGCCAATGCTTTGCCAACAAAGCACTTAACGTGAGTGATTTGGCTGTCATCACTTGTCGGAATAACCAAGAATTTGGCTGCTCTCCAGGTTCTGCTTGTACAAAGGCATCGAGTAGCATTTTAAAGATGGCGAGCTTACCCACATCATGCAGTAATCCTAATAGGAATGCGGTGTCTCTATCTTCTTCACTCAGTTCACTGGTTAAAAAGGCTACCTGCATCGAATGACGCCAAATCTCGGCACCAAAGCGTCGAAAATAAATGGGTTTAATATCTAGCATCTCTCGTACTAGGCAGCTCGTCACAAAGCGGCGTAACTGTTCACGGCCAAGTTGCACTAATGCCTGCTGCAAGCTTGTTACCTCTCGATCGCCACGCTTAAAGGCCGGAGAGTTACACAGTTTAAGCACTTCGACGCTCAGTAAGGGATCTTTCTCGATTAACGCCAACAAGTCCTTAGTATCAAACTGTGGCTCAGCTAATTTACGGTCTAATTCCAAAACCTTTGAGGGAAGCTTCAGCACTTTTTCGGCTATCACTTGTGGCGATGCTAAGGCGAGCTCTATTTCAGCCATGACGCGCCGTTCAAGGTTATTGGCAACGCCACCAGCATCTTTAGTTCTGGCCGGAAATAACAGGCTGTAAAACAGTGCCGCAAGGTCAATACTCACAGAAGTATCCTGCGGCTCTTCCGGCTGTTGCTTACCAGAGACAGCCGTTACAGGTTTGCTGAGATCGGTTTGACTAAAGCTTTTAGGCCGCTCAAGAATAGTCTGTTCACGAATATTAAAGATTTTATTAAATATGGACTTAATCAAAATATCCTAACCTATAAGAATGGTGGTTACCGAGCCAGCATAGATTATCAGTCCATTGTCTTTGATATGCGAGGCTATTCGTATAACGCGCCGTTTTAGTATATGCCCTCAAGCTTAAGGCTGCGTTAGATCATTAAATTGTTTCACGTGAAACCTTATTCCAAGTAGCTTTGATAGCCCCGCGCAATTTGCTTGGCCAACTCCGCATTTATGGGTGAGTAAGCTTTAGCGGAAATAACCAGTGCGACGGCGACCACAGGCAAGGGTGGAAGTGTTTCAGAATCAATAATATTCAGTGATGCCGATACACTGCATTCAGCCATGGCACTAATAGCCAAATCCTTAGCCACTATCGCTTTAAGAGCCGCAGCACTGCTGCTACAGGCCAACAACTGATAATGCCTATCTTGCTTCATCAATCCATCTAACGCCGCAATATGGAATTTACAATCCTTTTGGAAAAGCGCTATGGGTAACGGATCGGCATCACTCAAGTTCGAACCACTCGCGCTCACCCAAACGCCTTTCGAGGTTTGTAATAAGTAGCCTTCATCGGACTCGGGCAAACGAGTCACTATCGCCGCATCGAGTTGCCCGGTATCCAGCATGATCCGCAGCTTTTGGCTTGAGGCGCAAGTAATTTGAAGATCGAGTTGCTTAATGTGACCATGTAACAACGCCACTATCCGCGGTAACACGGATTCGGCATAGTCATCGGGACAACCTAAATGCAATTGCGTGCCGACTTGAGTCTGCTTAATGGTTGTGACAGTCTCATCGTGTAGTTGCAGTAATTGCTTAGCGTATAAGCCAAAACGTTGGCCTTCGGTAGATAAGACTAAGTTTCGCCCCTCTTTTACAAAGAGCGTTTTTCCCAGCTCTTGCTCTAAGCGCTTCATTTGCATACTGACGGCAGATTGAGTCTTATAGGTTTGCATTGCCGCGCGGGT
Organism: Shewanella sp. MR-4; assembly: GCF_000014685.1. Taxonomy (NCBI): domain Bacteria; kingdom Pseudomonadati; phylum Pseudomonadota; class Gammaproteobacteria; order Alteromonadales; family Shewanellaceae; genus Shewanella; species Shewanella sp. MR-4. The sequence goes on along the minus strand of NC_008321.1, from coordinate 7,177 downwards.
AAAACTCCCGGTATCGACAAATGCCACAAAGCTGCGCAGCGCTTCTATATCCATCATGTTTCCTATCTGATGTCAGTCTATCTATTCATTTTGCTGATAGATAACATCAAATCTATTCGTTAGTCATGCAAAGTACAAGCGCCTATATTGATAAACACAACCCCAAACAGGAAGGTGAAAATGGAACTCTATATTGGCAATAAAAACTACTCTAGTTGGTCACTCCGCGCTTGGTTAATGGCTGCAAAATCAGGTATTCAGTTCGATGAAATCCTATTACAGCTCGATACCGATAGCTTTTATCAGCGGCTCAAATCCATTTCGCCTACCTTAAAAGTTCCAACTCTCATCGATGGAAATATTACGGTTTGGGATTCGCTGTCGATTTGCGAATATATCAACGATACTTATCTTTCAGGTTCTGCCTGGCCACAAGACCCGAAACAAAAAGCGAAGGCTCGCTCCTTCGCCTGTGAAATGCATTCAGGCTTTCATGCCCTGCGAAATGCCCTGCCGATGAATATCCGTGCCCATCGTTATGTCGAATTAAGCTCTGCCGTGTTGCAGGATATTGCCCGCATCGACAATATATGGTCACAGCAAATGGCAGAGTTTGCCACCACCCAAGGCACTTGGTTATTTGGCAAATGGTCGATAGCCGATATGATGTTTGCGCCGGTTGTGATGCGCTTCTTCACCTATGAGATTGAAGTCTCCCAAGCGAGTCGAGCCTATATGGAATTTATCGTGAGCCAGCCAGAAATGCAGGCCTGGATACAAGCCGCTAAAGCCGAAACTGAAATAGTGGACGCCGACGAGGCAGGTGTTGATAGATAGGTTGCAATAAAACAAAAAGGGAAAGCTAAGCTTTCCCTTTTTATCAATCACTAACGATATAGATGTTAAACGTCTGGATGTTAAACGTCTAAGTTAGCCACGTTCAGCGCGTTGGCTTCGATAAAGTCACGGCGTGGTTCCACTTGGTCGCCCATCAAACAAGTAAACAGCTGATCCGCACCAACGGCATCATCAATCGTCACTTGCAGCATGCGGCGAGATTCAGGATCCATCGTGGTTTCCCACAATTGCTCAGGGTTCATCTCACCCAATCCTTTATAGCGTTGGATATAGAGGCCACGTTTGGCTTCGCCGATGGTCCAATCTAACGCTTCAATGAAGCTACCCACTTCCTTCACACGGTCGCCACGCTGTACATAACCACCGACTTCAATCAGGCCTTCGAGCGCCGCACCTAACTTACCAATGCGTTGGTAATCAGTTGATTGGAAGAAATCGTAGCTGAACAGGTAGTGTGTATCGATACCGTGTTTACGGATAGTGATCTTCGGCAGATACACTTTACGCTCAGGATCGAGTACAGGCTCACCAGAATACAACACACCGCTGTTTTCTAATTCCACCAGCTCATGGATAAAGGCGTCGATCCATTCCTTCATCTTGCCTTCATCCGCCAACATCTCGTTGTTGATCATTGGATGATAAAGCATGCGGTTGGTGATCTGCGTTGGGTAACGTTGCTCTAAACGAGCAACAATCGCTTCCACTTCACGATACTGAGTCACTAAACGCTCTAATGGTTCACCCGACATACCTGGCGCACCTTGAGATGGGTAAATGCTAGTACCATCTAACGCTTGAGTGGTCAGATACTGAGTCAGTGCTGCTTCGTCTTTGAGATATTGTTCTTGCTTACCTTTCTTCACTTTGAATAAAGGCGGCTGAGCAATATACACATAACCACGTTCAATCAGTTCAGGCATTTGGCGGAAGAAGAAGGTCAACAGCAAGGTACGAATGTGCGAGCCGTCGACGTCGGCATCCGTCATGATGATGATGTTGTGGTAACGCGTCTTATCCGGGTTGTATTCGTCGCGACCAATACCACAGCCAAGTGCGGTAATTAGCGTTGCAACCTCTTGAGAAGAAAGCATTTTATCGAAACGCGCTTTCTCAACGTTTAAGATTTTACCTTTCAGTGGCAGAATCGCTTGGTTCTTACGGTTACGTCCCTGCTTAGCGCTACCGCCAGCAGAGTCCCCTTCCACTATGTAGATTTCTGAAAGACCAGGGTCTTTCTCTTGGCAATCCGCCAGCTTACCTGGCAAACCACCTAAATCGAGTGCGCCTTTACGACGGGTCATTTCACGGGCTTTACGCGCCGCTTCACGGGCACGGGCCGCATCGACAATCTTACCGACGATTAACTTAGCATCGGCAGGGTTTTCCAGCAGATAGTCGTTTAGCTTTTCACCCATGGTTTGTTCAACCGCGGCTTTCACTTCGCTAGAGACTAACTTGTCTTTAGTTTGCGAGCTGAACTTAGGATCAGGCACTTTAACTGAAATCACGGCCGTTAAACCTTCGCGGGCGTCATCGCCTGTCGCGTTAGTTTTGCCTTTCTTGTTATAACCTTCGTTTTCCATGTAGTTGTTGAGGTTACGTGTCAACGCACTACGGAAACCCGCTAGGTGAGTACCACCATCACGCTGTGGAATGTTGTTGGTAAAACAGAAAATGCTTTCTTGGTAACCATCGTTCCACTGCATCGCCACTTCAACGGTAATGCCATCTTCACGCTCTTGCATAAAGTGGAATACGTCTTTGTTTACTGGCGTTTTATTACGGTTTAGGTAATCAACGAATGCGCTGATACCGCCTTCGTATTTAAAGAATTCATTCTTATTGTCACGCTCGTCGACTAAGCGGATACCCACGCCTGAGTTGAGGAATGACAGTTCGCGCACGCGCTTTGCCAGAATCTCGAAGTGGAACTCAACATCGCTGAAGGTTTCTTCACTTGGCCAGAAACGGATTTCGGTACCGGTTTTAGTCGCATCGCCGATCACTTTGATTGGCTCGTCAGGTACACCGTGGGTATAAAACTGCTCGTGGACTTTTCCTTCGCGGCGAATGGTTAACTGCAGCTTTTTAGACAGCGCGTTAACTACCGATACACCCACGCCGTGCAGACCACCTGACACTTTATAAGAGTTATCGTCGAACTTACCGCCCGCGTGCAGTACCGTCATGATCACCTCGGCGGCAGACACGCCTTCTTCCGGGTGAATCGCCACAGGAATACCACGGCCGTCGTCGCGAACGGAGACCGAACCATCCACATGGATAGTAATAGTGATATCAGTACAATGGCCGGCTAAGGCTTCATCGATAGAGTTATCGACTACTTCGAACACCATATGATGTAGACCCGTACCGTCGTCGGTGTCACCAATATACATCCCAGGTCTCTTACGTACTGCATCAAGGCCCTTTAGGACCTTAATACTCGAAGAATCGTAACTATTCTCTGACATATTATTCTCTCAATGGTTATTCAATTACCGTTACACGTCCCTGTTCCACATGGAACATCCTACTGGGAGGCGTGTGTAACGAATCGACTATTGCTGCAGGCTCAATGGCAGTGACAAACACTTGCGCACCTGTGTCCACTAGCTGCTTAAGCAATAGCTGCCTATGCTGTGCATCCAACTCGGATGGAAGATCATCCACAAGATAAATACTGTGTTTATCTATTTGTTGTTTGAGCAACTTTCCCTGTGCAATACGCAGTGCACAGACTAATAATTTCAATTGACCACGGGACAGGGCATCCTGCGCCGGTAAACTACCTACACGAAGTCTGAGGTCAGCTTTATGGGGACCGCTGACGGTATGACCCGTAGCCAAATCTCTGGGATATTGGGATTCGAGAAGTTGTGCAAAATCCGTTTTGCTATCCCAGCCGCGGGTAAATGAAACCTTAACATCTACCTGCGGTAAAAACTCCCCGATTATACCCTTAAGTAGCTCATTTAACGAGTCTACATAACGGTTTCGTATTTCTGTGACCTGCTCGGTATAACGGACAAACTCCCGATCCCAATATTGGATTTGATCATAGGAAGAGTTATTTCTAAGCAATTGATTTCGTTGCTTTAGCACCCGTCTTACATTCACCCATGCCGCATAAAACTGTGGATCAGAATGAAAGGCGCCCCAATCGATAAACTGTCGACGGGATTTAGGTCCTTCAAACAGGAGCGAAAAGCTTTCCGGCGTGATCACTTGGATAGGTAAAGTTTCGGCTAAGGTCGATAGCCGTTTCACCTTTTCCCCGTCGATTTTGACTTCGGTTTCGCCACTCCGGAAACGTCGCAAGCCGATTTTACTGTCGCCACGGGGCAAATTTAAGGTCGCAAACAGGGTTAACTTATCCTGTTCGTTATTGATCACCCGTTGGGATAAATGACTGCGAAACGAACGCCCCATTCCGAGAAAGTAAATAGCCTCGAGTATGCTGGTTTTGCCACTGCCATTTTGGCCATAAATAAGATTGATCCCAGAACTAGGGCTCAGTTGCGCCAATTGAATATTGCGAAAAGAATCAATATTAAGACGGATAAGACTCATGCGTTACTCATCAAACCGCATCGACGGCTTAGGCCAAGACTCAGAACAGTCATCATACCGCAATTCACATCCATCCGAGTAAATAAGGCAACAAAGGATAAGGCTTGAAGACATATACGCCGCTAAAAAGCGGCGTATGGCACAAAGTAGGCAATGGAATACTATAAGCGCATCGGCATAACCACATACATGGAATCTTCTTCCAGGTGGTTTTCCAATAAAGCACTCGAGTTACCATCGATTAAGGTGATACGTACATCATCGGACTTAAGGTTGTTTAGCACATCCAATAAGTAACTGACGTTGAAACCAATTTCGAGTGGCTGATTGTTGTAATCCACATCGATGATTTCTTCCGCTTCTTCCTGCTCTGGGTTATTGGCGGTGATTTTCAGTAATCCCGCTTCTAACTGAATGCGTACACCGCGAAACTTCTCATTCGATAAAATAGAAGCACGGGTTAAGGCTTGCTTGAAGTGGTTACGGCTGGCGATAACGATTTTATCACCGCCCTTAGGTAACACACGGCGATAATCGGGGAAACGACCATCGACTAATTTGCTGGTAAAGACTGTGGTGCTGGTGGTCGCACGAATAGCATTATCACCAATGGCAATAGCGATATCTAAATCATCGGCTTCCAACAAACGCGCCATTTCCATCACGCCTTTACGGGGCACGATCACTTGTTTTTCAGGTAATTGCGCATCTATGGTTCTGTGACTTAAGGCTAAGCGATGACCGTCGGTAGCAATGGCGCGCAGCACATTCCCTTCGGTTTCGAGCAATAAACCATTCAGATAGTAACGAACGTCTTGGTTCGCCATCGAAAACTGAGTCGCATCAATCAGTGACTTCAGCACGCCTTGCTTAAGGGTAAATTCGATTTCCGCCTGAAAGGCTTCCACATTGGGGTATTCTTCAGCGGGCAGGGTTGCCAGCGAGAAACGGCTACGGCCAGAGCGTAACAACCATTTGTTATCTTGTTGCTCGACCTTAAGCTCGCTTTGCTCGGGTAAGGATTTAACTATGTCTAACAGCTTCTTAGCTGGAACTGTAGTACGACCTTCTTCGATATCACCATGAATGACCGCCTGGCCCACTAACTCAACTTCGAGGTCAGTACCTGTCATTTTGAGTGAGTGACCACTAACTTCTACAAGGAGATTTGCCAAAATAGGCAAGTTATGGCGTCTTTCTACCGCACCACAAACCAATTGAAGCGGCTTTAATAGGGCGTCCCTATCAATTGAAAATTTCATAGTGTCCAAATTCCTTGATTTTAAGAAGATAAGGTTCTAATCAAGTTAGCATAATCTTCTTTAATGTCGTGACTCTCTTCCCGTAGCTGAGCAATCTTACGACAGGCATGTAACACTGTGGTGTGATCTCGACCACCAAAGGCATCACCAATTTCCGGCAAGCTCTGGTTAGTTAATTCTTTGGATAACGCCATGGCCACTTGTCTAGGGCGCGCAACACTGCGCGAACGACGCTTAGACAACATATCAGCCATCTTGATTTTGTAGTATTCAGCTACGGTTTTCTGAATGTTGTCTATAGTGACTAATTTTTCCTGCAGTGCCAAGAGGTCACGCAGGGCTTCACGCACAAAATCAATCGTTATTGGGCGGCCAGTAAAGTTAGCGTTGGCGATCACGCGGTTTAACGCCCCTTCTAACTCGCGAACGTTTGAACGTAAGCGCTTAGCAATAAAGAAGGCGACTTCGTCGGGGAGATTGATACCACTCTCCTGGGCTTTACGCATCAAAATCGCCACACGGGTTTCGAGCTCTGGCGGCTCAATCGCAACCGTTAAGCCCCAACCGAAACGAGATTTTAATCTGTCCTCTACCCCGTCGATCTCTTTAGGATAACGATCCGATGTCAGGATGATCTGATGATTACCTTCAAGCAACGCGTTAAAGGTATGGAAAAATTCTTCCTGCGATCTGTCTTTATTGGCAAAGAATTGAATATCGTCGATAAACAGCGCATCGACACTACGGTAGTAACGTTTGAATTCTTCGATCGCATTGTTTTGTAGCGCTTTGACCATGTCTTGCACAAAACGCTCGGAATGCATGTAAACCACCTTGGCATTAGGATTATTTTTAATGATGCCATTACCCACAGCATGTAATAAGTGGGTCTTACCTAAACCCGTACCGCCATAAAGGAACAGTGGGTTATAGGCACCACCTGGATTTTCAGCCACTTGTAGTGCGGCCGCTTTGCCAAGTTGGTTAGACTTACCCTCGACGAAGTTATCGAATTGGTAAGTGGGATTGATATTGCTGCGATGATTGGTATTGGCAACAGGCTCAGTAGTATTAAATGAAGTCCCTACTGAGGCTTTGGTTTGGGGATTAGGCACACGCACAGCCGCAACAGGTGCTGGCTCAGGCTTTTTCGCTGACGGACGGCTACCGATATCGAAGCGTAACTTAGGTGCATCATTACCCATTTGCTCAGTAAAAAACTGATTAATGATGTTGATGTATTTATCCCTAACCCAATCGAGCACGAAGCGGTTAGGCGCATAAAGCACCAAAGTATCTCCATCCATTTCGGCTTGTAACGGTCTGATCCACATACTGAACTGCTGAGCAGAAAGCTCGTCTTGCAGTCTTCCGATACATTGTTGCCAAAGTGAAACCGCCACTAAGTTATCCCCAAAAGATCATCAAAAAGAGGTGTATTCTATAGCGAGATCTCAATGATCGCTATCCTTAAAAAATAA